>DATKRK010000294.1:0-9079 GCA_035532215.1 Pirellulales bacterium
GAAGGCCGCCCCACACGGTCTTGGCGAAGGACGGCCTGGAAGACCGCCCCACAGCGTCTTGGCGAAGGACGGCCTGGAAGGCCGCCCCACAGCGTCTTGGCGAAGGACGGCCTGGAAGGCCGCCCCACAAGGTCTCGCTGGCGCCCGCGGGCAGTTTATTTCCGGTCGCGTTCCTTCTGCTTCTTGCGACTGGCCGAGCCGTTGCCGCCGGGCGGCGCCACGGGCTTGAGCGCGGTCGGGGCCGCGGGCGGTTTCGCCTTGGGCAGCAGTTTTCGCTCGGTGATGCCCCACAGGCTCGAAGCGATGAAATACAGGCACAAGCCGCTGGGCACTTTGAAGAACATCACGCCCATGAAAATCATCATGTACTGCATCATCTTCTGCTGCAGCGCGGCCTGTTCGTCGGCCGGCGGCGGCAGAAACATCTTCTGCTGCCAGATGAACAGCGAGATCGTCACCAGCGGCAGCACGTTCAGAAACGGCCCCAGCCAACCGGTCTTGCCCGCGAAGTAGGCGGGCAGGTACGGCGCCCAGTCCCAAAGCATATCAGGGGCGGCCAGGTTCGAGCACCAGCGAATCGCCTCGCCCAGCAACGGGGCCTGGCGCAGTTCGATGTCGACGGCCAGCGAACGATACAGCCCCAGAAAGATCGGCAACTGGATGAAGGCCGGCAAGCAGCCGCTCAAGGGATGGAACTTGTGCTTGCGGTACAGCTCTTGTTGCGCCTTGGTCCGCTGTTCCAGGTTGCCCTTGTACTTCTCGGCCAGCCGCTTCATCTCCGGCTGCAGTTCCTGCATCTTCGCCGCGTTGAGCGCCTGCTTGCGGCTCAAAGGGAACATGCCGCTGCGGACCAGCACGGTGAGCATGATGATGGCGATGCCATAGTTTTGCACCACGCTGTAGAACGTGTGCAGCAGCCACAACATCGGCCGCGAGACGCTGCCGAACCAGCCGTAATACACCAATTCGCCCAGGCCGTACGGCGCGGCGTACTTGGCCAACAGCTCGGGCCGCTTGGGCCCGGCGAAAATCTTGAAATGCTCCGTCAGCGTCCCGCCGTTCGGCGCCAGCATCGCCTTGCTGCTGACCAGCCGGCAGGAGGCATCGACGAGCTTCTTCTTGCCTTTGTCCTCCGGAATCGGGCCGACGCGGGTCGGATACGCCTTTTCGATGGGCAGCGTCGAGGCCGCCCATTGCCCCTGGTCGTTTTGCCGCTGCGGGATCAGCACCGAAGCGAAGTATTGCGCGTCGACTCCCAAGTAGACGAGCGGATCGGTCCAATCGGGCGGCAGCTTTTCGTCGGCGATCCGCTGCGCGTTGACCTGGCTGTGTTGGAACGTTTTGCCGCTCACGTAACCCGCCACGGGGTCGCGGATGCCCGGCGAACTGAACCATTCGCGGCCGATCTTCGAAGAATAAGCGTACCACCAGCCTTCGGTCGGCAGGCCCGTCGGCCCATCGAGGCGATACGCCACCTCGCGCTCTTCCTGGCCGAGGTTTTCGATCTCGACGGCGAAGTTCAGATGATAGGCCGGCGCGTCGATGTCGCCTTGAGCCTCGGCCGAGAGTTTCGCCAGGCCGAAGGTCTTGACGATCCGCAATTCATAGTCGGGCAGGACGATCTCGAACGCGATCTCGTCGGGCTTTTTCGGATCGGACGGACGCGCCGTCCAATTCGCCGTCCGCAAGTGAAGGCCGAGCAGTTCTTCTTCGTCCTGCGGAATGGCGTCGCCGTCGATGCTCTCCAGCGTCAGCAAGAACGACAGCGGGTGCATGTCCTGCGGCTTCGTGCGGCCGGGATGCGCTTCCATCGGCTCGCCTTCCGACTCCTTCGCCATATCGGTGGTCTCGGGGCGAATCACCGCCAACGGCCGGCGCGCCAGCGTCGCGGTCAATTTTCTCGCCTTTCCGCCGCGCTCGATCGAAAGTTCGATCGTTTGGCCGGGCTTGGTGCGGCCGAGGATGCTCTCCAGCGCTTTGGCGCCCGCGACCGGGGCGCCGTCGACCGCCACGATCACGTCGTCGATCTTCATTCCCGCGCGATCGGCGGGCGTGCCGGCGCCGACGATGCGAACGATGCAGCCGTTGGCGCCCTTGGCATCGACGGCGTTCAGCCGGCCGAGATAGCCCGAGCGGTCTTCGAGATCATGGAATCGCGAGCTGTTCAGTTCGACGCTTTCCAGCGCGGCGCCGCGATTGTTGAACACCGCCAGCATGCGGTAGGGCTTCGAATCGTCCAACGAGCCGAGTGCATGCCAACTCTGCGGCACGCTCTTGGCGGCCGCTTCGACCTCGGGCTTGGCCTCTTTTTCCTGCTCCTCTTTGGCCGGGGCTTGTTTCTTTTTCTTGGCTGCTTTCGCTCGGCGACGAGCCTCTTCGACGGCCGCCTGTTGCCGTGCCGGCTGATTCTGGCCCGGCGGCGGCGCAAGCCATTTCATCAGCAGAATGTTGACGAGCAACACCAGCGCCGAGAGGGCGAGAAACGTAGCAAAGCGCCTATCCATGCCGTGCAGTCCTTAGCCTAGCGACCGCCAAGGAAGGCGGTCGTCGCGAGGTCGCCAGACTAGCCCTGTCGTCGGGCAAGCGGCGGACCTCCTCAGTGGAATGTATTCGTCGAGTGCGGCGACGATCTTGCGCCGCCGGTCACCGTCCGTCGCGAAGCCGGTCGCCGAGGAAGTTGTCGAGTTCCGGAATGGCGTAAATCTTCTTGATCGTCTCTTCCAACGGATACTCGACTCGCCGGAACTTCACCAAATCGTCCTCAAGCACCACGTAACAGGCCCGCGGATCGCCGTCGCGCGGCTGCCCGACCGACCCGACGTTGACCATCGTCTTCTCCGGGGTCAAACGATACTGATAGCTGATCTCTTCGGGGCTGAAAAAATTCAGCCCCTGGGTGAACACGCCCGGTACGTGCGTGTGTCCCTGAAAGCAGTGGTGCTCGATCAGAGAGAAGATCTTTTCCATCTTCCGCTGGTTGTAAATATCTTCAGGGAAGACGTATTCGTTGAGCGGGTTGCGCGCCGAACCGTGAACGAACAAATAGCCGTTCTCGCGGCGGTTGCGGGGCAATTCGCCGAGAAAATCCCAGCGTTTGGCGTTGTCGCTCGGATTGCCTTGGGGGCTTTCCAACTGCTCGCGCGTCCAGAAGATGGCTCGCTCGGCGCCCGAATTGAACCCTTCGGGATCGAACAGCGCGCCTTGATCGTGGTTGCCCAAAATGCAGATGTTCATCCGCATCACCAGATCGATGCACTCGCGAGGGTTGGGACCGTAGCCAATGATATCGCCCAAGCAGTAGATTTCGGCAATCCCCTGCTGTTTGATGTCAGCTAGCACAGCCTCGAGACCCTCGAGGTTGCTGTGAATGTCACTGATTAAAGCTCGCTTCACAAACGCTGACCTTCGGCTACACGGGCACCCTTCGCCGGATACGGCGCACCCGCAGAGGAAATTGCCCCAAATGCAATGCGCAGTCTAAGTTAGCACTGCAGGATGGTCAAGCCGTTTTGCTCTTGCAGAGCACTCGGCGCTCGGGCATCCTGAAGCTTGCGGCTGTTCTTGCACGCGTCACTTCATTATATACATCGCCCGGCGGCGACTGCCTTGGACGAGCACCCCCCCGCGTTGCGAATTCTTGCCCTCGAAACCAGCGGCCGTAGCGGCAGCGTGGCTGCCCTCTTCGGCAATAACCTGTTGGTGCAAATAGAGTTGGACCCAGGGCAGCGCAGCGCCGCCTCGTTGGCGCCGACCGTTCGGCAGTTGTTGCTGCAAGCCGGCTGGCCGCCACGATCGGTTCAACTGGTCGCCGTGGCGATCGGTCCGGGGTCGTTTACCGGTTTGCGAATCGGCGTGACGACGGCCAAACTGCTCGCCTATGCCGCCGGGGCCGAATGCCTGGGGATCGAAACGCTCGATGTGATCGCCGCACAAACGCCCCTCGATATCGATCGCCGCCTGCTCGTTGCGGCAAGCGATGCCGGGAGGGGAGAGCTGTTTACGAAGCGTTTTGCACAAGACGCCAGTGGCGAGTGGGCGCCGAGCGACGAGACGGCGATCGAACCGATCGACGCCTGGCTCGGGCGATTGACGCCGGACGACGCGGTCACCGGCCCGGCGATCGAGATGTTGGCCGACCGGCTTCCGGCGGGCGTGATGGCCGTCGAGCCGGCGCTGCGGCAGCCGATGGCAGCGACCGTCGGCCGTTTGGCTGCCGTTCGTTACGCAGCCGGCCAGCGCTGCGACGCGTGGAGTTTGGCGCCCTTCTACCTCCGCCGCAGCGCAGCGGAAGAGAAGCGGCCGGGCTAAAGTCGTTTTGCCTCTAGCGTGCGGTAACGGTCTCACATGGCTTCTGTACCAACCATATCAGGGAACGCGCTCCGCGGCGTTCCGTCCGAAGAAGCGAGTTGGATTCCCGATTGAAGGTTCGCGGATTGCCGCGGAGGGCGCTGCCTACAGTATCAACCGCGCGAACGCGTTCTTACGCCCGGCTGCACCGGGTGCCCGGGCTCGAGGCGCAGGCGCCCCGTCTGCCGAGCAGCGCGGTCGCGCAGCACCGGCGCGGGCAAGGCCGGGACGCCTGTGCCACGATCGACTCAAGTCGGGCACCAGGGCCTATTTGTACTTCATCGGCAGCGGTGCTCGGTCGAAGGCGATCCAGACAAGGATCACCGCCAGCACGGCGAGCAAAAACCCGCTGCTGCCCTCGAATTCGGGCAACGCCCCGTGAAGCTGCGACGGCAGCATGCGAAAGAAATGCATGGCCAACCTCCTCTCGTTCCGTAATAGGAACCATAGCATGCGGAGCGGCAAGGCGGCGTTTGCGCCTGGCGGGAGGGCCAACTATCGCGGAAAATGTCCCAGGAACCGGGCGTCGGCGCGGCCTTCTCGCGAAAGACCGCCTTTTCCGCCTCTGCCGGCGCCCCCTGGCGGTCTAATCCTGGTCGAAAAAGGCGACCTGAATCCGCCCTTGATACGACACGCGGAACGAAATCATGTTCGCCCGGATGTGTGGGGCCGGCGCCCCTTCGGGCCCGTCGATTTCCCATTTCTTCTCGCTCGAGGCGACCGGCGCGGCGCCGGCCGTCGCGGAAAGATTGCCTGGGGGCGTCGCCTGAGGGGCGGGAGAACTGGGGGCAACTCGAACTGGCGTCCTTGCCGCGATCCTGCGCTTCATACGCGTCTTCTTGAGTTGATTGTTCCGGGGGCGTGCATTCAGCGTTTCCGCTGACAGCTTAAATCGGCATCTTGTCGAGCCGGGGTGAACCGCGCTAACTTAATTTGACGTAATTCCGGTTGAATGCCCTTTACACCGGCATCGCCTGGTTGCCAGCCGCGCAAGTTTGTGGTGCAGGCGTTGGATCCAAAGCACGCCGCCGCCCGCAGACCGCTGGCATGTCGCCGCGGCGAGCGTCACAATGGCGCCTTGCGGCGCCGTCGCAACTGCCGCCGAGATTCGTCCCACCGCGTTGGAGCCTGCTGCCGATGAGTCGCCCGATGAGTCGCGTCGTCGAACAATATCAATCCGCCCGGGCGTCGTTGGCCGGCGGCGTTTCCGCCTCGACCCGCTTGAATCGGGCGATCGGCCATCCGCTGTTGTTTCGCCGCGCCGAAGGCTGCCGGGTCTGGGATCTCGACGATCGCGAATACCTCGACCTGTGCTGCAGCCACGGCGCTACGCTGCTGGGGCACGGAGACCCCCAAGTGCGGCAGGCGGTTGAAGGGGCGTTGGCCCGCGGCGCCGCTTGCTCTTATGAAAACGAGACCCACGGCGAATTGGCCCGGTTGCTCTGCGAGACGATCCCTTGCTGTCAACGCGTGCGGTTCACCGGCTCGGGCACCGAAGCCACCATGCACTGCATCCGCCTGGCCCGGGCCTTTACCGGCAAGCCCAAACTGCTCAAGTTCGAAGGCAACTTCCACGGCTACCACGACCAAGTGATGTTCAGCCTCGGTACGCCGGCCGACAAGCTGGGCGACGAAACCTCGCCGGCGCCGTATCCCGGCTCGACCGGCATTACGCCCGGCATTGAAGAACAACTCGTCATCGTGCCCTACAACCGGCCCGACTTGCTCGAGCGAGCGTTCGAGCGGCACGCCGGCGAATTGGCGGCGGCGATCTGCGAGCCGATCTGGTACAACGCCGGCTGCGTGCAGCCGACGGCCGAATTCATGGCCGCCCTGCGGCGTTTGACACAAGAGCACGGCGTCCTGTTGATCTTTGACGAAGTGCTCAGCGCGTTCCGCATGGCGCCCGGCGGGGCGCAAGAGTACCTGGACGTGACGCCCGACCTGTGTACGCTCGGTAAAGCCGTGGGCGGCGGCTTTCCGCTCAGCGTGTTCGGCGGCCGGGCCGACGTGATGGCCCGGCTGATGCCCGAGGGCGACTGCCAGCACAGCGGCACCTACAACGGCCATCCGATCGTGGTCGCCGCCGGCCGGGCCGCCATTGAAGCCTATCGCCAGCCGGGCTTTTACGAGCATATCAACGCCGTCGGCGGGCGGCTGTTCGCCGGGCTGAACGAGGTTTTCGCCCGGCACGGCGTGCCCGGCCGCGTACAGGGGCTGGGGGCGCGGTTCGGCGTCTATTTTGGCGCCTATTTCGGCAATGGGCAGCCCATTCGCACCTATCGCGACGTGGTCAAGCACCGCCGCGATTTGATGCTCAAGTTCGTGGCCGCGGCGATCGACGAGGGGGTCTACTTTCACGATTACGGCGGCGCCGCTTGTCATCACGGCTTTTGCGCCGCGATGACCTTGGCCGACGCCGAAACGGCCCTGGAACGCCTCGACCGCGCCGTCGCCGAACTCAAGGGGCTTTGATTCAGTAGGTCAGGCTTTCCAGCCTGACAGGCGGCACGTTAGGCTATCCACCAGACAGGCGGATCGTAGGCTTTCGAACTAGATAGACGGATCGTCAGGCTGGAAAGCCTGACCTACTCATGCGAATCGCCCTCGGCCAGCTTTGGCAAGAAACGAACACGTTCAATCCCCTGCCGACGACGCGCGCGGATTTCGATCAGTTCGGCGTGCTGCGCGGCGCGGCGATGATCGAAGCGATGAGCGATACGAATGAACTGGGCGCGTTCATCCAATCGCTTCGCAGTTGGCCCGAGCGGCCCGAACTCGTCGGCCTCGTGCGGCTGCCAGCCTGGCCGAGCGGTTCGGCCACGGCCGAAACCTTCCGCTGGCTGCTGGAGGAAATCGTCGAGTCGCTGCGGCGAGAGCTGCCCATCGACGCCGTGCTGCTGGCCCTGCACGGGGCGATGGTCGCCGACACGGCGCCCGACGTCGAAGGCGAAGTGCTCGCGGCGGTGCGGCGGTTGGTCGGGCCGGAGATTCCGATCGTGGCCACGCTCGATCTGCACGCCAACGTGACGCGCAAGATGATCGCATCGAGCGACGCGCTGGTGCTGTTCCACACGGCGCCGCACGTCGACGTGTTCGAGACCGGCCTGCGCGGCGCGGGCGTGCTGCGGCGAATTCTCGTCGACGGCGCCCGGCCGACAACCGCGTTCGAAAAAATCCCGCTGGTCGTGCCGGCCGAACGGGCCAACACGCAGGATCCGGCCAGCGTCAGCCATGCGTTTCGCGAACACTTGCAGGCGCTCGAGCGCGATCCGCGCGTGCTCGCCGCCGGTCTGGCCACCGTGCAGCCGTGGCTCGATATCCCCGAACTGGGTACGAGCGTCGTCGTCACCACCGATGGCGACGCCGAATTCGCCGACGCGCAGTGCCGCGAGTTCGCCCGAGCGGTCTGGCGGCGGCGGCGCGACTATCTGCCCGAGCTGACGCCGCTCGAAGAGGCCGTGCGGCGGGCCCACGAGCGGACCGACGGGCTGGTCGTGCTCAGCGACAGCGCCGACGCCACCACCTCGGGCGCGCCGGGCGACAGCAACTGGGTGCTGCAGGAACTGCTGAAATACTCTTGGACGGGCGACGTGCTGGTCGCGCTGGTGGCGCCCGAAGTGGTGGGCGCGGCGGCCAACGCCGGCGTCGGCGCCGAGCTGACCGCGCCCTTGGGCGGCGTGCGCGACAACCGCTTCTCCCGCCCATTCACCGTCACGGCCCGCGTCGAGCGGCTGTTCGACGCGAAGTTCGTCATCTCCGGGCACCTGGCCAAGAATCTGCCGATCGACATGGGCCCCTCGGCCGTGCTCCGCTCGGGCGGCGTTTCGATCTTGCTGACCACGCTGAGCGGACCGCACTTCGCCCCCGAGTTCTTTCGCGCCGCGGGCTTCGATCCGTTCGCCGCACGGGTGCTGGTGGCCAAAAGCCCCTGCGGCTTTCGCGCCGCTTACGCGCCGCACGCCCGCGAGATCATGGTCGTGCGGGCGCCCGGTTGCGCCCCTTCCGATTTTTGGCACTACGAATATCGCCACATTCCCCGGCCGCTCTGGCCTTGGGACGACGACCTAAAATATTAGGCAAATTGCATTGAATCGCGTATGCCGCGGCCGTTAGAATCAACGGCATAGGGCGGTTCCTCTCGAAGGCCCGATTTCCGGGGGAGGTGGCGGCATGGCAGGCGAACGATGGCACGTTGTAGGGCACGCGCTGCGTGGCGTGCCGGGAACTGGCAAACAGCAGTCCAACTCGCTGCCGACGGAACGCCACAGAGGGCGTTCCCTACAGATGGTAGGCATGTCTGGCGCCTTGGCGGTTGGCGTACTTCTTGCGTTCACTCTGCCGGCTAGATCTCAGGAGCCGGACGATCCGGCCGTCGCGGCGGCGGTTTCCGAACGCATCGATGCGATTCTCGAAAAACGCTTGCAAGAGGCCGGCGTGACGCCCGCCCCGCCGGCCGACGAAGCGGAATTCTTCCGCCGGGCGTATCTCGATCTCAACGGCGTCGTTCCGGCAGCCTCCGAGGTTTCGGCCTTCCTGGCCGATTCGCGGCCCGACAAGCGGGCGCGGCTTGTCGATCGGCTGCTGGCCAACCCGCGGTTCGGGGCCCATTTGGCGACGGTCTGGACCAAGGTCTTGTTGCCGGCCGACGCCTTGACCGACCGGGCCGATCAGGTCGCCGGCTTCACGGCCTGGCTGAGGCGCCGCTTCGCCGAGGGCATCCGTTACGACA
>DATKRK010000295.1:0-40549 GCA_035532215.1 Pirellulales bacterium
CTTCCAGGCCGTCAATGGCCGACGGCCTGGAAGGCCGCCCCACGACCCACGCACGTCTCATTCTTAACCGCGCACGGTATAGGTCGAAGGAGAGTTGCAAGAAGACACGGCGGTTAACCGCCGCCCGGGTGGGTCGGAACGACCGGCACATGATGAATGGGGACCGTGGGGATCGCTAGAACAGGAAACAAGGGATTGAACGGGAAGGTCCCAACTTCTCGAACCCTAAACTGGTAATAGCCGGGGCGCACCGCGAGGGGCACGACCTTGTACAGGCCCTGCTTGAACACCAGGTCGATCACGTTCTGGGCGACGAGGATGCGGGTCTTGGGCACGAGCACGATATCCGAATCGTTGAGCCAGATTTCGTCGGCCGGGCAGGGCCGCTTGCCGTAGAGCGGGCCGCGCAATTCAAGCTGCGTGGCCAAGAGCCTCCAATCGTCGCCGCGTCGAAAGACGACGGCCTTCCAAACGTTGCCGCCGTGGTTCCAGCCCCCGGCCTTGCTCAGGGCCTGCATCGCCGTCGTCGGGCCCGTCAGTTCGTAACGCCCGGGCGAGGCGACTTCGCCGAGAACGTAGATGTAGCGGGGGGCCCGCGAAAGCAGCACCGGCGTGACGTCGAGGGCGGCGCCCCCGGCGGCGTAGCGCTGCTCGAGTTCGCCTTGCACTTCGCCCAGCGTCATGCCTTGCACCGGAACATTGCCGGCGAGCGGCAGTTGAATCGTGCCTTCGGGCGTCACCTTGGCCCGCCGCGATTGACCGCCGAATCCATACCGCAAATCGACCGTCGAGCGCATGTCTTCGAGCAGCGTGTTGACTCTCAACGGCGTAACGGTGATCGCCGGCTGCTTGTAGAATCTCTGGTAACGGCGCTCCAATTCGTCGCGAAGCTGCGCCACGGTGGCCCGCGCTGCGTAAACCTGGTTGAGCAGTCGCACGGTGATCGTGCCGTCGGGCTGCACGATCAGTTCGCGATCGAGCGTGGAATCGGCAATCGACTCGACGCGAACCCGGTCGCCAACGTTCAAGCGGTAAGCCCGCGGCAGGGGGTCGCGTGAAATGCGGAACACCAAATCCAGCTCGTCGCCCACGCGGAGTCGATACTGCGGCACGTGCTCGAGGCGCTCGTGGCCGACGTACTCGCCTTGGGCGTATTTCTGCCAATCGATCGGCCGGGCGGCATTCCAGCCCAATTCGCCGCACTCAGCCGAGGCGCAATCGAGCCCTGCGATCGGGTAAGGCGCCGCAGGGCCGAGAGCCTGGCACAACGCGATGCGTTCCGTCGCCGCCGACGGTTCGTCGGCGGCCAGGCACAAGCTTGATCCGAGCAGCACGCAAGCAGCCGCCAGTTGCGCCGTCAGCCGGCGTACGCCGCTCGAAACATGCCGATACCCGCAGCGTTGCCTCATCCCGCCTCGATCCTCGTTCCCGATCGCTTTCCTGCCATTTGCATCCGCCGCTACTACCGCCATCGTCCAGACTTACGCGTGTCGTTGAAGCAAACTGCGGCCGTTGAACCCAGCGGCACGCGCACGCGGCGCCGAGCAAGTTTCGCCGATCGTTAAGCTTTGCCCGAACGGCCCGGCAAGGCCGTCCTAGCCCGGATTATTCATCAGCCCATACCAACCCGAAGCGCAAGCGAGGTGGAGCAATCGTCTTACCTCGCTAGCGCTTCGGGTTAGTGTGAAGCGCTTTGTCGAGCATTCTCGGGGCTGATGAATAATCCGGGCTAGTCGCTAAGGACGGCGGAAGCCGGCCATTCGCGGTTCGGCGTTGGCCAAGCGGCGGGCGCCGGTGATATGATCGGGCGTTTTGGTGAAATCGTCGCCCATGCCTCTCGGAGCAGCGTCATGAAACTGGGTTTGATCAATTCGGCCTGGGTCCAAGCCCAACAGCCCACCACATTCGGATTGCAGAAGACCAAGGAAATCGGCTTCGACACCGTCGATATCTTCGTCGATCCGCTCGACATCGACGTTCGCGAGCGGCGGTTGATCAAGAACGAGTGCGACCGCCTCGAACTGCCGATCGTCTCGCTGGCCTGCGTGGCCATCGGGTTGATCGATTTCAATCCCAGCGTGCGCGCCTTTCACCTCGACCGCGCGAACGCTTATCTCGATCTGGCTTACGAATACGAAGCGAAGAACGTGCTGCTGGTGATCGGCGAATATATCTGGAATAAAGAAGTCATTCCGCCCGCCGAACAGTGGCGATACGGCGTCGAGTCGGTTCGCCACTTGGGCGAGCGGGCCGGCGAGCTGGGTATGGAGATCGTATTGGAACTCGAACCGTTCGCCATGTCGCTGGTCAACGACGTCGACACGATGGTCAAGTTTCTCGACGACGTGAATCTCCCCTCGGTCAAGGCGAATATCGATATTTCGCACCTGGTGCTGTCGGGCGTGGCGCCGGCGGAACTGCGTCGCTTGAAAGGACGCGCCGGCCACGTACACATTTCCGACTGCGACGGCAAGGTCCACGGCGATCTTCCGCCCGGCCGCGGCGTCGTGCCGTTCGAGCCCTACCTGCGCGAAATCAAAGACCTCCAGATCGACGGCGCGATCTCGATCGAACTGGAGTACTCGCCCGAGCCGCAGAAAATCGTCGAGTGGGTCGCCGAAGCGTATCGCGAAACCGATCGGAGAATGCAGGAGGTCGGCCTCAGGGGATAAGCTTCGCGGAGACGGAGGCTAGAGGTCCGCGACCGCGAGGCCAATTCAGCGATCGCTGGGCCGCAGCCAGTCGGGAACGCGCTGGAGTTGGCCTTGGCGGTCGACGCAGGCCAGCGTGCTGTGCGCCTCGGCCAGCAGTTCGTCGCCGCGGAAAAGCTGGTATTCGTGCTGGATTTTGGCCGCCGTGACGCGCTTGAGCATGGTGCGCAGCCGCAGCACGTCGTCGTAGCGGGCCGGACGGCGATAGCGGCAGCCAATCTCGACGATGACCATGAAGATTCCGCTTTCTTCGATTCTTCGATAATCGCAGCCCGTGCCGCGCAGCAATTCGGTTCGCCCCATCTCGAAGTAGGTCAAGTAGTTGGCGTGGTGCAGCACGCCCATCGCGTCGGTTTCCTGGTAGCGGACGCGGATTTCGAGGTCTTGTTCGGCGAGCATGCGTGTCTTATAGTTAGGGGTTCGCCGGGCCTTGGCTCCGCAGGTGGACGGTTCCGAGTCGGGCCTTCACCCTAGCTTTCGGACACGATAGCCTTCGGACCCGCGTCAAGGGAAGGTCGTTTCGGCGCGTCGCGGAACAAATCTTGAACCGAGTGGATGCTCATGAGCTTTGGAGAAGGCGTCGGCACGGAAGTTCGCACGGCACGAGGCCGAAACTATCCTTCGATTCGACAGTTTACCGTGTTCCTGGAGAACCGCGTCGGCCAATTGCTGGAAGTGATCCGGCGGTTCGAAGGCAGCAAGGTCCGCATCGTAGCCTTGTCGATCGTCGACTCGGCGGAGTGCGCGTTCGTCCGCTTCCTGCTCAGTCATCCCGAGCAGGGCCGCGAGATCCTCGAACGCGCGGGGCTGGCGCTGATCGAGAGCGATCTGATTGGCGTGGAACTGGGCGAAGGGCCGCAGCCGCTCTTGAAGGTCTGCACGGCGCTGCTGCAAGCCGAAGTGAACATCATCCAGGCCTATCCGCTCTTATTGCGGCCGCACGGCCGGCCGGCCGTGGCGCTGATGGTCGACAATATCGAGATGGGGCTCGAGACCCTGGCCAGCAAGGGCTTCACGATGATCAGCGAAGCCGACTTGATGGAAGACGACGGCGTTTGACCGGGGCTCGTTGCGGGCATGGAGAATAGAATAACATCCCAATTCTCAGCGGCTCGGAAACCCAATAGCAAAGCGATTGCGGATGATCGGAGTCGAATTTGGGAGGCGATTCAATCCACGGAGCTATTCATACGTGAAGCGAGTGCCGGAAGCACGGACGTGCTTTTTGGACGCGCGGGCAACACGACTCGCTGCCCGGCAGTTACGGGTTCCTCTTCTCTGTTCTCGTGGAAAAACGTCACCCTCGGGCGAGCCGTCCGAGAGCGAACAGTCACGTGCTCACAAACGCCGAAAAACCGGAACAGAGAAGAGGAACCCGTAAGCGCCGAGGAATGACTTCGCGCCTGCTCAACCGGCGAGACGCCAAATAGCCAGGCTATTTTGGGGCGCCTTCGGTCGAATTTGGGAGGTTATTCAATCCTGGGTGCTGACCCATCGCGCGGAGCCGCCGTCAGCCGAACAGCTCTTTAGGCAACTGCTGCAACTGGCGCACGGCGACGCGATGGATGGCGTCCCAGGCGACCGCGGTGAGCGTGTGGCTGCCGTTTGCCTCTCGCACGGAAAATACGCCGTAGTTGGGATGAGCCGCCGGGGCGGCGTAGCGGTCGGGAATCATTACTTTACCGTCGCCCAAATGGATTTCGAGCGAAGCCCCTTGCTCCTTGTAAGCCCAAAGCCGGGCCAGCAGCGCAGCGAACGGATGGGCGCTCGCGCTTGTGCTCGCAGCGACCGACGGCGCTGAGGGCGCAGCCGGCGTCGATGACGGCGGCTTGAGCCCCGATTTGCTCGACGCAGAACCTTCCTTCGGCGAGGTATCGATCTGGATCACGAATTCTCCCAGCGCGGCGTCGGGCTCTGCCTCCTCGTCCTCGGACTCGTCTTCGGGACTGGGAATGAGAAACCGCACTTTGCAATGCGGACATTGGCCCGGCCGGCCGACCATCTCGGAAGGTCCGTGCAAGCGGTGCCCGTTGGGGCAGAGAAAGACGATCTCGCCGTCGGCGACGTCGTCGGATTGGTCTTCGCCGAACTCTTGCAAACGGGTCTCGTCGGCTTCATCGGCCGTAAAGGCCGCAGGGCCGGGCGCCGGCGTCACGGCGCTGGGAACTCGCACCGCGGCGCCACACTTGGGGCATTTGCCCGGCTTTCCGGCCTGGGCGTCGGGACAGGTAAGCCGGTGCCCGTTGGGACAACTGAACGTGATCGCCATTCCGCTCATCCTAGCTTGCCGCGCAAGCGGGAACAATCTTCCGTAAAACGCCCCGACCGCTTGACTTACTCTTGTCGCGTGCAAACACTAGGGAACTGTAGCCTAGACTTTTGGCGGCGCGCCCCCATCGCGGTCAGGATGGGCGTCGAGATCCAACTACGAGCCGCCTGACGGAATCAGAGCTTCCCTTCTCGTTTCGAGCCCCAGCGCATGGCGATTGCGGTTACTTGCCCGAGTTGCAAGGCGAAATTCTCGGTCAGCGACAAATTCGCCGGCAAGCAAGGGCCGTGCCCCAAGTGCAAGGCCACGATCACAATCCCGAAGCCGGCCGAGCCGGGGGCCGCCACGGCCGAAGTTCCGGCGGCCAAGCCGGGTGCCTCGCCGGGCAAAGCGGGCGCGGCCGCCGCCGCCTCGCAGCCGGCTCCGGCGCCTGAAATCGTCGTTCACGAGCCCGAGTCCAGCGGGCCCAAAGGCGCCAGCGGGCGCTCGGTGACCAAGCCGATCTTGCGGCGCGAGACCCGTTTCCAATGGGTTCCCGCCTTGATGATTTCCGGCGCCGTGCTCGTGACGCTGGCCGTGAGTTGGATCTTGCGCGCACAATTGAAAGAACTCCTATGGCTGCGCGGCGTGGGCCTGCTGCTGGTTTCGCCGGCGATCGCCGTGGCGGGCTACAGCTTCTTGCGCGACGACGAATTGGAACCCTATCGCGGGCGATCGCTTTGGCTCCGCGCGAGTCTCTGCGGGCTGGTTTATATGGCGCTCTGGGGCGTGTTTTGGTTCGTCCCCGGCGAAGCCACCGCCGAAGCCTGGGGCTGGATCCTCGTCGGCCCGCCGTTCTTTTTGGTGGGCGCCGGGGCAGCTTTCGCCACGCTCGATCTGGATTTCGGCAACGCCTTTTTCCACTACTGCTTCTACGTGCTGGCGACGTTGTTACTCGGCGCCGCTGCCGGTCTGGCGATGCCGTGGGCCGCCGTGGCCAGTTAAGGTATCGCCAGTTAAGTCGTCGCCTGCTCAGGCCATCTACACAGTCTTCTTGTGCGCAGCGGCGTCACGACTTTCCTATCCCGGATTATTCATCAGCCCACACCAACCCGAAGCGCAAGCGAGGTGGAGCAACGCACTTACCTCGCTGGCGCTTCGGGTTGGTATCGAGCGCTTTTTCAAGTAATAGCCGGGCTGTGAATAATCCGGGCTAGCGAAGCTCGTGCCAAATCTTGCACGCCGAGATCGGCTTACGCTTTGCGGACATTGCCCAGACCGCGGGCGACCTGCCTGGTCGCGTTGCGAGTATCGATCACCAACGGCGCGTGGCGGACGATGAACTCGTAGTCGTAGGCCGAATGATCGGTCGCGATCAGCACGCAGTCTTGGCTGGCGAGGAATTCGGCCGTCAACGGCTCGCTGGTCATCTCGGGCAAGCGATGGCGCCGCATCTTCGGCAGGCTGGGCACGTGCGGATCGTTGTAGCTCAATGCGGCGCCGCGGCCGGCGAGCAATTCCATCAACTCGAACGACGGGCTCTCTCGCGGATCGTCGACGTCCTTCTTGTAGGCGACGCCCAAGAGACAAATCTTGCTGCCTTTGACGGGCTTGCCGCAGTCGTTGAGCGCCTCGGTCAATCGGTCGACGACGTATTGCGGCATCTGCGTGTTGATCTCGCCCGCCAGCTCGATGAACCGCGTAGGCATCCCGTGCTTGCGAGCGACCCAACTCAAATAGAATGGATCGATCGGAATGCAGTGCCCGCCGAGGCCGGGCCCCGGATAGAAAGGCTGGAAGCCGAACGGTTTCGTCGCCGCCGCGCCGATCACCTCCCAAACGTCGATGCCCATCCGGTCGTAGAGCATCTTCAACTCGTTCACCAAGGCGATGTTCACGGCGCGATAGGTGTTCTCCAAGATCTTGCAGGCTTCGGCCACTTCGCAACTCGAAACCGGCACGACTTCGACCACGGCCTGCGAGTAGAACTGCGTCGCCAGGTTCAGGCTGGTCGGATCGAGGCCGCCCACGACTTTCGGGATCACGCTGGCTTCGAATTTGGCGTTGCCCGGGTCTTCGCGCTCGGGGCTGTAAGCCAGATAGAAATCGCGTCCCGCCTTGAGCCCTCGTTCTTCGAGTATCGGTAGCACCACGTCGCGCGTCGTGCCTGGATAGGTGGTGCTCTCCAGTACGATGAGTTGCCCGGGCCGCAGCGCAGCGGCGATTTGCCGCGCCGTGCCTTCGACATAACTCAGGTCGGGGTCGCGGCTTTCGGAAAGCGGCGTTGGCACGCAGATCAGGATGCAGTCGGCTTCCGCCAACCGCCGCATGTCGCTCGTGGGCGTGAATTGGCCTTCGGCGACGCAACGAGCAATCCATTCCCCTGGAATGTGGGCGATATAGCTTTCGCCCTTCGACAGGCGATCGACCTTGGCCGCATCGACGTCGAAGCCCAGCGTTCGATAGCCGGCCGCGACGAACGCACGGATCAAGGGCAGCCCCACATAGCCCAAACCAATCACGCCGATGCGGGCCGTTTTGTCGCGAATGATGTTTTCAAGTTCCACGGACCGGGCTCCTGGCGGGCGACTTATGTGATGGCCCAAGGCGAGTTCGCAATCCTGATTCAATGCCGAGTATAGCTTTGGATCATCAAAAATGTCGAACTCCGCTTCGCGACGTTCCAAACGCCGGCGCCCCTTTGCCGGCTGCGATGGGCCCGAATCTACGGCATCGCAAGTTGTAGGGCAGGCGGGACGCCGGCGCCGCAAGCAAAAAAATTAGAATTCCGCTCGCAATTCCCAGTCACTTGCCGAATTTGCAGAGAATTTTACCGTATAATCACGGACATGATTGTAGAATGGAATCGACCGCTTGAGCGGGTTTCACGGATTATTAGCCGTTTGCCCGCCAGCGAGCGGGAAGCGACGAGCCCTGGCCCACTTTTTTTCTAGAGGCTTTCTCAGCCCGGCGCGGGCAATTAGCATTTATGGGTGGCGCCGTATCTCGGTCCTGGTTTGGGCTATAGTTTCCGGACTGGCCAGGAAGGCAATTCGGGGCGAACAACGGAACCGGTTGGGGCAGTGCAACTTTCACCGCCGGCGATCGCAAAAGGACGTGACTGAAATGCCTATTCTCGATGCGGAAATCCAGTGCTATCCGGCCAATCTCTTGGAGTCGGACGATGCCGCCGGCCAGGACCGCCAGTGGTGGGTCGTGCGCACCCGGACGCGCCAGGAAAAAAGCCTGGCTCGCGATCTTCTCCAACGCGAAATTCCCTTCTACCTGCCCCAAATCCACAAGACTTCCGTGGTTCGCGGGCGGCGCCGGACTTCGTTCCTGCCGCTCTTTTCCGGCTATCTGTTCATGTTTGGCGACGAGCAAGAACGTTACCACAGCATGACGACAAACCGCGTGGCTCAGGTTTTGCCAGTTACCGACCAGCGCGAACTGCTCGAAGACCTGTCGCAAATCTTTCGCTTGATCGAAGCCAAGGCGCCATTGACCATCGAAGGCCGCCTCAAGGCGGGCGACCAGGTGCGGGTCAAGAACGGCTCGTTCGCAGGCGTTGAAGGAACGGTCCTCGCTCGAGGCCGCCGAACGCGGGTCGTCGTGGCCGTCCGCCTCATTCAGCAAGGCGTCTCGCTCGAAGTCGACGACTTTCAACTCGAATTGCTTTGATTCGGCGCCCGGCTGGATTTTCGGTCCGCGATTCTGCTAACATATCTGTCGCTGCCGATATTTAGGGAACGCCTGTCGGGAACGTCCGGCGGCGGGGGGGCCCGACCAACCACGCAGGGCGAGCGCCAGCAGGTTAGCGATGCTGAATATTCTCGGGTCGACGCGTACTTTTTGCGGCGGAATGAGCCGCCGCGACTGGTTGCGTGTGGGCAGTTTGGGGCTGGCGGGCATCTCGTTGCCGCAGATGTTTCGCTTGCAAGCCGCCTCGGCCGCCGCCGCTGAGGCCCGTCCTCGTTCGTTCGGAAAAGCCAAAAGCGTCATCCTGATCCACCTTTATGGCTCGCCCAGCCAGCTCGAGACGGTCGATCCCAAGCCCAACGCCCCGGAAGAAATCCGCGGCGAGTTGAAGCACATCCCGTCGAGCCTGCCGGGGCTCGACGTCTGCGAACTGCTGCCGAATCTGGCCAAGGTGATGGATCGCTGCACGGTGCTGCGGTCGATGACCCATCAATATCCCTTGCACGGCGTCGCCTTTGCACTGACCGGCGTGCCTGCGATCGACGTGCCGATGGAGTTGAATCCCCGCGACTCGCGGCACTGGCCGTATTTCGGCTCGGTCGTCGATTTCGTCGACGCTCACGATCCGCAGCGTCAGGCGGCGCGGACGGTGCCGGCGAATATCGCCTTGCCGTGGCAATTCAGCAGCCGTCGCGTCGGCGAAGTGCCTCGGGCCGGTCCGTACGCGGCGTTTTTAGGGGGCGAATACAATCCGGTATGGACCGACTTCATCGGCCAGGCCACGAAGTCGCACGAAAAGACGCTGGCCGGCAAGGTCTACACGGATAACGATCCCTATATTGGCCTCTCGCCCGATAGTCATTTCGTCGTCCCCTCGGCTTCGAACTTGCAAGACGAAATCACGCTCGATCGTTTGAACGGGCGGCGTTCGCTGGTCGAGCAATTAGATCAAGCCCGCGCCGATTTGGCCGCGACCGCTAGCGGAAAACAGATGGACCGCTACCGCGGCATGACCTACGACTTGCTCGGCTCCGATCAACTGCGCACTGCTCTCGACGTGCGTTTGGAGCCCGCCGCCACGCGGGCCATTTACGGCGATACGCTGTTCGGCCAGGGCTGCCTTGCCGCGCGGCGGTTGGTCGAGGCCGGCAGCCGCGTGGTCAGCGTATTTTGGGACGAATACGGGTTGGCCGGCAGCGGCTGGGATACGCACTGGGACCACTTCCCGCGAATGCGGAAAGAACTTTGCCCCGGCTTCGACCAGGGTTGGTACGGGCTGATCGCCGATCTCGACCAGCGCGGGCTGCTCGACGAGGTGCTGGTGGTTTGCACCAGCGAACACGGGCGCACGCCTCGGCTGAGCAAAGCCCGCAACGGCGGGCGCGATCATTGGTCGCGAGTTTATTCCTCGCTGGCCGCCGGCGCAGGCGTCACGCGCGGCAACGTCGTCGGCGCCTCCGACAAGCAAGGCGGCGACGTGGCTCACCGCCCGATCAGTCCCAAGGATTTGCTGGCCACCATGTACCACTTGCTGGGCATCGATCACAAAATGATCGTTCACGACGCGCTCGGCCGCCCGCTGCCGCTGGTGGAAGGGCATGTGATCGGCGAGATTCTTTCCTGAGCCTTGCCAGCTCTCCTCTCCCTCTGGGAGCGGCCGGGTGAGGGTTGAAGTGCATTGAACTTTACTTCCGGTCGGCTCCCTGCGTTCGAAAAACCGAATCGAGCACCGTGGCGATCAAGTCGGGATCGCTGTTGAGTTCCAAGTGATTCAGCCGCGTGACGGTCACGGCCGCCGCACCGGGCAGCGTCGCGCTGTCGACCGAGACGATCAAGTCGCCGTCCGCGACTTCTTCGGGCAGGCGTAAATGATCGACGAGGCGGCCAAGCTGCTGCTTCCAACGCGGCTGTTCGATCCGCTCGACGACTTCCTGGGCCAACAGCCTTCTGGCGACCTCGACCGCCGCGGTCAACCCCAGGGCTTCGACCGCGTTGAACTTTCGCCCGCAATAGATTTCGTAGCGCTGGGCCAAGGCCGCATCGTAGCCGAGATAACGCAAGAACAGGCTGTCGGCGTGCAGATCGTGCGTCAGTTGCCGCGAGCCTTCGTGTACGGCTCGCTGGACGGCCTCGGGCAAGCCGAATTTCAAGTCTCGAAAAAAAGTGCCGGCGTCGACGATGAATTTCAATTGCGTCAATCCGACGCCGCCATTCGGCGTGCCCAGCAACACGGCTCGATCGAAGCCGCCTCGCTTCTTTTCCGCGTAGTAACGAAACACAAGTCCGCCCGCGCTGTGCGCGACGAACAAGGTCCGCTCGGGCGTCGAGACGCTTCGGGCCATCTCGTGCGCCAGCAGTTCGCCCGCCGCCGAAAGGCTGCCGTTGTTCGGATAGCGGAAAAACAGAATCTTATAGGCTGCGGCCTCCGGCCGCTTGGCAAGCTCGCGAAAGAAGCTCTCGAAGGTGGCTTCCTTGCCGGCGAACCCGTGAACGAACGCGATGGCCGGCTGCCCGGGCTGCGCAGCATTGGCAGGGGCTTTCGTGAGCTTGCCCGTGGCCGCGTCCACGACGAACAGGCCGAAAGCGGATTCGTCGTTCGTTCGGCCGTTTCGTTCCATCAGCAGCCGTTTTAGTCGTTGCGACAGCGTCGGGACGACGGTTAGCGCGTCGATCGCAGCCGAGGTCGACTCGCCTTCGCGCGCCGCCGCCCGCGGCCGATCGAGCGAGTCGCCTTCGCGAAGCCAAATCAACCACCGCAGCGCATCGAGCGACGCATCCTCGTCGAAACCGGCGTTGCGGCACAGGTGCAGCGCGAACAGATCGGCCTCGTAGACCTCGTCGCGGGCGTAGAGGAAGCGCAGCAGGCCGCCCGTGCGCTCGAAGCCCGTTTCCCACGCGCGTCGCAGCAGCTTTTCGTCGACCGCCGAAGCAAGGCCGGCCTTGACGTCGTCTTCAAGCTTCAACGATTGATATCCGCGACGGCAGTGCCCCAGACCGATGTGGCCCAGTTCGCCGGCAAGCACGAGCCCGAGCGCCGACGGACCGCGCCCGTCGTCGGCCAACAGCGCTTCGACCGTCGCCCGCGTCACATAGACGTAGCCGCCGCCGACCGTCAGGGCGTCGAGGTCGTCGCTCTCCAACACGGTCAAGCGATAACGAAATTCGGCGGGCTTGAGATGCGGCGGCAAGGCGCCGAGCAGCTTGTCGAACGCCTGCTGCGCCGCGGGCGGCGTCGCCGCCGTGCGAAACCGGCGCAACAGTTCTTGATTGCTCTGCTCGGCCGCCCGCAGTTCCTCGGCCGGCGACAGCGCGGCCTGGCTGATCAGCCAAGCCACGACATTGCCGGAAAAATCGACGCTTTGCTCGTGCAGGTTCGGCGCGGGGCTGCGCCCGGCGAGCTCGTCGATCTTTTGGCGCAACGCTGGCGTCAGCGCGGCCACGTTGGGCCGCGGCTGCTCGGCCGCGGCGGCAAGGCTGCTCGGCAATATTGCCGCAAAGAGACAAATCGGGCATGCGGCGAGGAGTCCCCGCCGCGGCATGCTCGCGGCGCGAGAAGCGGCAAAAAGTGTGAGAAAAATGGCTTCCTCCCGCGGCAAGTCGCTAGCCCGGATTATTCATCAGCCCATACCAACCCGAAGCGCAAGCGAGGTGGAGCAATCGCCTTACCTCGCTAGCGCTTCGGGTTAGTGTGAAGCGCTTTGTCGAGCATTCTCGGGGCTGATGAATAATCCGGGCTAGAATAGCTGCCGCGATGAACGTGCGTTTCAGCTTAAAACGTTTTTTCCAAGCACTTCAGCGAGCATAAACCGGGCCAATGGGGCGAAATACGGCGTTTGACGGCCGCATTCAACCGCCGGGATGGCGGCCGTCCCCATCGTGGGATTGCCTGGGCGCGTAAGGCAAATCGACCGCCACGAGCGTCCCGGCGCCGGGGGCGCTTTCGATCGTACACTGCCCGCCCGCAATCCGGGCGCGCTCGTGCATGCCTTTGATGCCGTGGACTCCCTTACTCTGAACGGCAGGAGAGAAGCCGACGCCCCAATCGCGGATTTCCAGCCGCACGCGATCGCCCTGCCGCTTCAATTCCACCCGCAGCTTTTCGGCTTGGCTGTGCTTGCGCGCGTTCGTCAAGGCCTCTTGGGCGATGCGGAACAGCGCCTCTTCGACGTGCGGCGCCAGCCTCGGCAAATCGTCCGGCTTGACGAACTCGATTTGGACGTGCGCGCGGTCTTCCTCATCGATCAGGTATTCCAGGGCGGCGCCGATGCCCCCCTCGTCGAGTGCAGGGGTGCGTATTCCATTCACCAGACGCCGGCCTTCGGCCACCGCCTTTTGCAGCACGCTCAGCACGGGCTCGAACTGCCGGGCCAATTCGGGCGAGCCCGCTTTGCCGTGCAAGGCTTGCAATTGCATCAAGGCGCCGGTGACGTATTGCACCAGGCCGTCGTGAATTTCGTAGGAGATGAGCTGCCGCTCCCGATCTTGCATTTCGATCGTATGCCGCAACAATTCTTGTTCCGATTCGAGGGCCTCGCAGGCGAGTTTGTGCTCGGTGATGTCCACCGCGGTCCCGATATAACCCGTCACGGCGCCGGTCGAATCGCGCATTGCCGTGGCGGAACTCATCAGCCAGCGTACGCCGCCCGCCGGGCGGACGAAACGCACTTCGGACAGAAACGAACGTCCGGCCCGCAACGATGCTCGCCACTCGTCGATATACCGCTGGCGGTCGTCAGGGTGCAGATAGCGTTGCCAGCTCTGGCCCAAGGCGTCTTCGGGCTTTTCGCCGGCGACCTCCGACCATTTCTGGTTGACGAAGGTGCAGAGTCCCTCGCAGTCGGTTTGAAAGATAATGACCGGGGCGTGGACCGCCAGCGTACGAAATCGCTCTTCCGCCATGCGCAGCGCGAGTTCGGCTTCGCGCCGCTCCGTTACGTCGGTGCAGATGCCAAGCACCTGAACGGCCGGGGCCGGTAGGGCCGGAAAGGTCTGGTGAACGGCCGGGGCCGGTAGGGCCGGAAAGGTCTGGCCCGCGATTTCGATCCACCGCGTTTTGCCGTCCGGCAGGCGCACTCGGTAGGTCGTCGAGTCGGGCGCCTTGCCGACGAGCGTCAGAGCCAGAGCTTCCCTGAGACGCGTTTGGTCTTCCGGGTAGGTGTGCGACAATGCATCTTCCAGCGTGCCGCGGAACTCCCCCGGTGCGAATCCATGCATCGGCTCCATGAGGCCCGACCATGTGACCCGATTCGTCCGCAGATCCATCTCCCAGGCGCCGAGCTTGCCCGCTTCGAGCGCCATCAACAGCCGCTGCTGGCTTTCTCGCAACTCCGCTTCGACGTTTCGCCGTTCCTCGATTTCGCGATTTAATTCGCTTCGGGCGTCGTGCTCCGATTTGCAGAGCAGCGCAATCACGCATCCTAAGAATAAATAAACGATCACGGTCGCCCCCACCGAAGGATTGGTGGGGTCGTAGACCGGAGCCTGGAGTTGCAGCCAAACCCCCGGCACGACACCGGCCGCCAATGCAAACAGCGAAGGGCCGAATCCCAACCATCGGCCACTGACAAACACGCTCAGCAGAAAGGCGCCCACCGCCGGGCGATATCCGAGAATCGGGATCAGAGCAATGCGGGCGGCGGCGACCGCCGCCACGCTAGCCAGCGCCAACCCATAAGTCCGAACGAACCGAGCCATCATTTACGCCGCCGTCTTGCCAAACGTTGCCGACGAAAGCGGCGTCGCCGCGGAAAAGATCATGCTGCAATCATATTTTACGCGTTTTATAGTAATTTTCAATTGTATCGGCCGCCCCGTCCCTCGGTCGTCTGCCCGCCCTGACTTCCGATCGTCGAACGGGCCGGCGCTTTCCCGTTGCACTTAGCATCTGGCTGCTATTTAAGTAAGTCCGGCGCCGCGGCGAAATTCCCGAGGCGTTTCCCCGGTGTGCTGCAAGAACACTTGGCTGAAGTACGACGCCGTAGAAAAGCTTAGCTTGCGGCTGACTTGCTCGACGGTCAACGTTCGGTTGCACAACAGCCGCTTGGCCTGCCAGATCTTGAGCTGGTTGTGGTAGGCCGCGATTCCGCAGTCGAACGCCTTGCGAAACGCCTCTTTGGCCCGCGTAGGACTAACCTGTAGTTCCCGCGCCACGTCGTTGATGCTCAAGCGATCGTTGACGCGGGAGAGCAACAAGCGGCGGATGCGCTGCGCCAGGTCATCGGGCTCAGCGGCGGAATCGGGCGCCGCCGCGAGCCGCGCCGTGCATTGGGCGACGAGCGCCCACAAGGCGCCGACAGTCGCCGCCGTTTCTCGCGGTTCCAGAGCGGTCAGATGATCGGCGGCCAGCCAAAAGAGCAGCCTCAGTTCGTCGTCTCCCGCTGCGTTGAAACGGTGGATTCCCTGCACGGCGCGAGCGAGCTTGCCGCAACATTCTTCGACTCCCGCGCCGCTTGGCCAGCGGCCCGGCCGCTGCGCGTCGATCAACACCCCGAGCGTGGCCCCGGTCTGTCGACCGTCGTTGCGCCAATAGTGCCTCACGCCGGGCGCCAAGAGATAGAACGCGCCTGCGTCAAGCGGCGTTTCCTCTTGCGACAGCACAAGCGACAGCGGACCCTGCAGACAGCCGTGCAAGGCGATGCACGGATGGCTATGCGCCTGCGTCACCGTGCCGGGCGGGAAGTGGCCGGAGACGAACTGTAAAAAAGGGCGCGGCGTCGCACGCAAATAGGCCAAATAGCTGAGATCGGTGATCGCGTCTTCGCGCGACTGGCCCGCACTTGCGTCGCGAGGGTTACGGCGGGCGGACTGCGGTTTCTTCGACATCGGGATCGGAAGCAAGGCGTCGTCGGCCCACGGCCGCTATGCTACCATATTTTCAGAAAGACTTCCCGCTGGCGGCCCAGCGACCTCGCCGCCCGGTCATCGCACAAGGGCTTCGAGAGGATACCGAGCCGATTTCGACAGACTTCCGTCCTCTCTCGACTGGACGGCCGTCGGAATGGCGTGCAAACTTGGTTTTCAGGGGCAGCCTTCCTATGCGAGTCTTGACGCCGAAACGGCCGCCCTCCCCGGAACCTAAAGCTCCCCTGACGGAAACGCTATTTAGCCAATGAGCGCACACGTTGTCCATACCGCGGCGGTCTCCGCCTTGGCGGGCGCCGGGCCTTTCCGCTATCAGGCCCAATCGCGTTGGTGCGAGTTGCCCGCCGGTTGCGAGGCCGTGGCCGCGGCGACCGATTCGCACGATCAGGTTTACGTCTTCAACCGTTCGGAACAGCCGGTGAGGGTCTTCGCGCCCGAGGGGCGGTTTTTGCGCAGTTGGGGCGAAGGCGTGTTCACCGCCCCGCACGGCATTCATATCGGTCCCGACGATGCCGTGTATTGCACCGACTACTTCGATCACACCGTGCGCAAGTTTACGCCCGAAGGCCGACTGCTGATGACGCTCGGCGTGCCGGGGCGATTCTCCGACACGGGAGCGACGAGCGTCGATTATCGCCACATCCGCCGGGCGGCCGGGCCGTTCAACTTTCCGACGAACCTGGCAGTCGCGCCCCGCGGCGAACTGTTCGTCGCCGACGGTTACGGCAACGCGCGAATTCACGTCTTTTCCCCGGCCGGCGAATTGCTGCACTCGTTTGGCTCGCCGGGCGACGGCCCCGGAGAGTTCCACGTGCCGCACGGCATCGCCATCGACGCCGAGGGCGTCGTTTACGTGGCGGATCGGGAGAACAGCCGCATTCAACGCTTCACGCCCGGCGGCCAATTCATCGACCAGTGGCGCGACGTCGCTCGGCCTTGCGAAGTATTCATCGACCGCCAGGGGCGCATCTTTACAGCCGAACTGGGTTACCGCGCCGGCATGTTCCCCGGCAACGAGCCGCCGACTGCCAACGCGACCGGCGGCCGCGTCAGCGTCTTTTCGCCCGACGGGACTCTGTTGGCCCGCTTCGGCGGCGGCGAAAACCCTTGCGCGGCGGGCGATTTCTTCGCGCCGCACGACATTTGGGTCGACTCCCGCGGCGATTTCTATGTCAGCGAGGTCGTCTATACGGCGGGCGTCAGCCGCGGGCTGATTGGCCCCGACTGCCACACGTTGCAGAAGTTCGTCCGTGTCGAAGACGCCAGCAGCAGTCCAAATGTTTCCACCCCAGAGAAGGGCACCGCATGAAAGCCTGGCGATTTTACGGTTTCAACGATCTGCGTCTGGACGAGGCGCCCGAGCCGGAATGCCTGCCGGCGCACGTCGTCGTCGAGCCGCTCTATGTACAGCCGAGCGTGACCGAGGCCCAACTGGCCTGCGGCATTCCCACCTTGGCTTACGACCGCATCAAGCGCCGGCTGGAGACCGAGGCGCCGGTGCAACTTTTCGGCCACGAATTCTGCGCGCGGATCGTTGCCGTCGGCCGCGGGGTGAGCCGCTTCCGCGTCGGCGATCGGGTGGCGGCCCGAGCCAAGCTGCCCTGCCAGAAATGCGCGCTGTGTGAAAGCGAACGCAGCTATCTCTGCCGTCGCGGGCCGGTGATCGGCTTCGACTTGCCGGGCTGCTTTTCCGAACGAGCGCTGCTGCCGGAAATCGCCCTGGTCAAGGTCGACGACCGCATCTCGGACAGCGAGGCGGCCTGCCTGCAATCGCTCAGCGACAGCGTGGCCGCGGTCGAAACGGCCCAACTGCAGATCGGCGACTCGGTCGTCGTCTTCGGCCAAGGCAGCATGGGGCTGGAGTGCATGCAGGTGGCCCGGCTCAGCGGCGCGGGGCTGATTATCACCGTCGACATCCGCGACGAAGCCTGCGCATTGTCGCAGGAACTGGGCGCCGATCACGCTTTGAACGCCCGAAATTGCGACGCGGCGGCCGCCATCCTGGACCTGACCGAAGGCATCGGCGCCGACGTCGTCTTCGAATGCGCCGGCGGCAGCGTCAAGCAAGGCCTGGCCGGCAGCCAAACGCTGCGTCAGGCGATCGACGCCGTGCGCTCGGGCGGCAAGATCATCGGCGTGTCGTGGTTCGGCCAACCGTTGGAAATCGCGGTCGACACGCTCCGCGAGCGCAGCTTGCGCTATCTGTTCCCCGACATCAGCACGCCGGAACATCTCGAACACACGGTGCGGCTGGTCGCCTCGGGCCGAGTCAACGTTCGGCCGACCATCACGCACGTGCTCGACGGTTTGCAAGCCGTGCCGCAGGCGTTCGAGATCACCGCCAACAAGGGGAAGTACAAAGCCATCAACCCGGCTCAGGTCAAAATCCACGCGTGACCCGTTCGCAAACGCAGCCCTACTTATACTCGCCATGACGTCCTCTCCGCCGAATATGCTCGACGCCGAAACCGCCGCTCGTCCGGACGCTGAAGAAATCACGCGTCTCGGCGACCTGACGGCGACGCAGTGGAAGTCGGGCGCCGCGGCCTGGCTGGGCTGGCTGTTCGACGGCCTCGACATGCACTTGTATACGCTGGTCGCGGCGCCGTTCGTGGCCGAGTTACTGGCGCTGCCTCAAAGCGATCAGCGCGTCGGCTACTACAGTTCGTGGATCCAGGCGGCCTTTCTCCTCGGCTGGGCGTTGGGGGGCGGTTTTTTCGGGCGAGTCGGCGATCGCATCGGCCGCAGCCGCGCGCTGATGCTGACGATCATGACCTACGCCGCCTTCACCGGCCTGGCCTTCTTCGCACAAACATGGCGCCAGTTGCTCGCATTCCGCTTTCTGGCGGCGCTGGGCATCGGCGGCGAATGGGCCGTTGGCGCCGCGCTGCTCTCGGAAACCTGGCCCCGCAGTTGGCGACCGTGGCTGGCCGCCATTTTGCAGACGGGCGTCAATATTGGCGTGATGGCGGCCGGCGTGGTCGTGTCGGCTCTGGCCGGCTTTCCGCCGCGCACGGTGTTTTTGGCCGGCATCCTGCCCGCACTGTTGGTGCTTTGGATTCGTCGCGCCGTGCCGGAGCCCGAAGAGTGGCACGCCGCGAAAGCTCGATCGCTCGGGGCCGAGCCGCGGGTTCGCGACTTGTTTCGCGGACCGGTGCGAAAAGTCACGCTGCTGACAATGCTGGTCTGTTCGCTGTCGCTGAGCGGACACTGGGCGTTCTTGTTCTGGTGTTCGCAGCACCTGCGGCAATTGCCCGACCTGGCCGAATGGACCGCCGCCCAGCGCAGCCAATTCGTCAGCCAGGCCATGATCGTGGTCATGGTCGCGTCGGTCGCGGGCAATTTTTTCGCCGCCGCCGTCGCCCGCCGCCTGGGCTATCGCACGTCGATCGCGCTATTGTGCCTGGGCTACTTCCTTTCGATGGCCGTCGCCTACGCCGTCCCCCGCGGGCACGAAACAGCGTTTTACTGGCTGGCGGCGATCGGCGTGTTCCAGGGCGTGTTCGCCCTGTTTACGATGTATTTGCCGCCCTTGTTTCCGACCTTGCTGCGGACCACCGGCGCCGGATTTTGCTACAACATCGGCCGCATCGCCGCGGCGGCGGGCACGGTGTTTTTCGGCCTGACGTCGCAAGTGGGCGACTATCGCCTGGCGCTCGAATACGCCGGCTGGCTGTTTTTGCCCGCGGCCGTGGTCGCCCTGTTTTTACCGGAGCCCGGCGACGAGCGGGGCACGCCAACGCCGGTAGAATGATTTTGTTCTGCATGAACCGAACACCATGAGTCGAGTGGATTTGCAATGCCGGCTTCGACCTCTTCGGAACCGCCGGGTGGCTGGCGGCAGAGCGGAGCGATGCCCCAGCGAACCGGGGCTTCGCCAAGGCTCAGCCCCAGGCGCCAGGCGGTTTCGGCTTCTGGTTCGATGCTCCGTCGCGGCGATCCTGGTGGCAGCTTGCACGAGCGGCGCCTTGCGCGGCTCGGAACCGGCCGACAATGAACGCGCGGGCAAGTTTTCGCCTCAGTCGCTGGAATTCTTCGAGACTCGCGTGCGGCCGCTGCTGGTCGAACGCTGCCAAAGCTGCCACGGCGAGAAAAAACAAGAGGGCGGCCTGCGTCTCGATTCGCGCACGGCGATTCTCAAAGGCGGCGATGGCGGCGCCGTGATCGTGCCGGGCTCGCCCGAGAAAAGCCGCTTGATCGAGGCCATCGGCTACGGCGACGAAAGCCTGCAAATGCCGCCCGACAAGCGACTGCCTGATGCGGCCATTGCCGCCTTGACCCAATGGATTCGTCTAGGCGCTCCGTGGCCGGTCGGGCATGAAACGAAACCTGACGCGCGCTCCCCTGCCGAAGCCTGGCGAACGCACTGGGCGGCCCAGCCGGTTCGCCCGCAAACGGCGTCGGCGGTGCGCCAAACCGAGTGGCCCCTCTCGCCGATCGACCGCTTCATTCTGGCCAAGTTGGAAGAGAACGAATTACACCCCTCGCCGCCTGCCGACCGCCGCACGCTGTTGCGCCGCGCGACGTTCGATCTCTGGGGCCTGCCGCCGACGCAGGAGGAGATTGCGGCCTTCGAACAAGACGCTTCGCCCGAAGCCTTTGCCAAAGTGATCGAGCGGCTGCTGGCCTCGCCCAAGTATGGCGAGCGCTGGGGCCGGCACTGGCTCGACGCGGCCCGCTATGCCGACACGAAGGAATACGTCCGCCTCAACGAGGAGCGCCGCTTGCTGTATGCCTTCGCCTATCGCGATTATGTGGTGCGGGCGTTTAACGAAGACTTGCCCTACGATCGGTTCGTCACGGAGCAACTGGCGGCCGACTTGTTGCCCGGCGGCAATCGGCGGGCGTTGGCGGCGCTGGGGTTTCTCTCGCTTGGGCGGCAATTCACGGGCAATCCGCACGACATTATCGACGACCGCATCGACGTCGTCACCCGTGGCTTGCTGGGCCTGACGGCGGACTGCGCCCGCTGCCACGATCATAAGTACGATCCGATCCCAACGGCCGATTACTACGCACTGTACGGCGTTTTCGATCGCTGCGAGGCGCCGGCCGTCCCCGCGTTGATTGAAACCGCTCCGATCGATGCGGCCAAGCATGCGCACCTGCAAGAGGCTGAACGCCTCGAAGCGGCGCTCGACCGCTTCCAGCGGCGCGCCCATCGAGCTTTGGTCGACGAATTGCGATCGAACGTCGGCGCCTACCTGTCGGCGGCGCTCGAAGGGCGCCGGCCGTACCTGGTGCCTTTGCCGGCCAATCCCGGCGAAGTGCGACATTTCGTCGCCGAGCGCTGGCTTGATCTGATTGACGCCGCCGCGAGCGGCGCGCCGGCATTCGTGCCTTGGCACGCGCTGGCCGCGATCAAACCCGGCGAAGATTTTCGAGCCCACTCTGTCCAGATTCTGTCAGAGCTGAGTGCTCCACCCGTCGCCGGGGCGCCCCGGACCAACGCCTTGGTGCTCGCGGCCTTGCAGCGCCGCACGCTAGACTCGATGGCCGACGTCGCCCGGGCCTACGGCGACGCGTTGGACGAGGCGTATCGCGACTGGCAGACGCAGTTCGATGCCGAAAACCTGCTCGCCAACGGCGGCTTCGAAGCCGAGGGAGAAACCGCGAATGCGGCGCCGGCGGGCTGGCGCCTGTCGGGGGTGCGGTTTTGCGTCTCGTCGGGCGAAGGCGTCACGGCGGGCCGGCTGGCGGCCGTGTTTGGCGACGGCACGCCCGAGAGCCGGCCGCCGACGGCGCACGAGGCCGTGATTTCGCAAACCGTCAAAACGCGCCCCGGCGCCCGCTATCGACTCACGTTCGATACGGCCGCCTACGGCAGCGACGCCGAAGCGCACGCTCAAACGCTTCGCGTAACCGTCGATGGCTCCCGGCGGCTCATCGAGCATGCGATCAGTGCCCCAGGCGCCCGGCCCGTGCAGTTCGAGGCGTTCGCCTTCGAGTTCCTCGCAGACGGCCCCGAAATCACCATTACCTTCGCCGACGCCACGACGAACGGCGAAGCGGGTATGACCGACCGCGTGCTCGACAACGTGCGGCTCGTGGAAACTTCGCAATCGTCTGCTGAAAACACGGCGGCGATCGTTGCCGCCGGCGATGCGGACCGGGCCGAATTGTTGGCGATCCTGCTTGGCGACGACTCGCCGACCGCCGTATCGCCGAATGACGCCGTCGACTTTTATCTCTACGAAGCGCCGGACCACGAACGAGTGATGGCTTTGCGCAAACGGCTCAACGATTGGCTGGCGCAAAGCGACCACGCGCCGCTGCGCGCCCACGTGCTCGCCGATCGCTCGCGGCCTTACGAGCAGCGCGTGCTGGTCCGCGGCGATCCGACGCGCCGCGGCGCTTTGGCGCAACGAAAGTTTCTCAGCGCGCTGCCCGGAGAAAACCGCCAGCCCTTCGGCGCCGGCAGCGGCCGGCTCGAGTTGGCTCGCGCGATCGCCTCGCTCGACAATCCCCTTACGGCCCGAGTGCTGGTTAATCGGGTTTGGCAGCGGCATTTCGGCGCCGGGCTGGTCGCTTCGACGAGCAATTTCGGACTGCGCGGCGATCCGCCTTCGCACCGCGAACTGCTCGACGATCTGGCCTGGCGGTTCATGGCCGAAGGCTGGTCGATCAAGCAGTTGCACCGCTCGATCATGCTTTCGAGCGTCTATCAGCAGTCGAGCGCGTTTCGGGCCGACGGCTTCGCCCGCGATCCGGAAAACCGGCTGCTGTGGCGGATGAATCGCCGGCGGTTGGACGTCGAGTCGTTCCGCGATGCCATGCTCTTGACCGCCGGGGCCTTGGACTCGCGCGTCGGCGGCCCGCCCGGCGACCTGGGCGACCCGGGCTTCCGCCGCCGCACGCTATACGGTCTCGTCGATCGTCAGCAGTTGTATGGGATGCTTGGCGACTTTGATTTCGCCAGCCCCGAGAGTCATTCGCCCTTGCGGCACTTGACCACGGCGCCGCAACAGGCGCTATTCTTGCTCAACAGTCCGTTCATGCTCCAGCAAGCGGCGAGCTTTGCCGAGCGGCCGGAATTGGCTGCCCTGGCCGACGCTGGCGAGCGAATCGCCGCCATGTACCGCCTCGCCTTCGGTCGCTCTCCCGAGGGCGAAGAGTTGCAGGCGGCCCGGGCGTTTCTCGACGGCGGCGGCTCATGGCCGGAACTGGCGCAAGCGATTCTGGCCTCTAACGAATTCTGCTTTGTAGACTGACGAACGATGCCTCCAGCCAACCAACGTGAAACTCGATCGAACGATTGCGAGGCTGCGCAACCGCGGCTGAGCCGCCGCGCGCTGCTGGAGCGGACCGGCATGGGCTTCGGCGCCTTGGCTCTCGCGCCGCTCGTGGGCGCCGGCGCTGCGGCCGAAACCGAGGGCGACGCGGTCAATCCGTGGTCGGTGCGGGCGCCGCACTTTCCGGTCAAGGCCAAGCGCGTCATCCACCTGTTCATGAACGGCGGCCCGTCGCACGTCGATACCTTCGATCCGAAGCCGGCCCTGGCTAAATACGCCGGGAAGTCGCTGCCGTTTCATTTGCCCACCGAACGCAAGACCGGCGCCGCGTTTCCTTCGCCGTTCAAGTTCCGGAAGTACGGCGCCAGCGGCATCGAGGTCAGCGAGTTGTTCCCGCACACGGCCGAGCACATCGATGAGATCGCGGTGATCCGCTCGATGGTCGCCGACATCCCCAACCACGAGCCCTCGCTGCTCTTGATGAATTGCGGCGAGGCTCGCCAGCCGCGGCCGAGCATGGGCTCTTGGCTGACCTACGGCCTGGGCACGGAGAATCAAAACCTGCCGGGCTTCATCGCTCTGTGTCCCGGCGGCTTGCCGGTCGTGGGCCGCCAGAACTGGCAAGCCGGCTTTCTGCCGGCGGCCTTTCAAGGGACGTATATCGATTCTCAACACACGGAAGTCGAAAAGCTGATCGCTCACATCAAACCGCACTCCCCGCCCGAGCGGCAGCGGCGGCAGCTCGATCTGCTGGCGGCCATGAATCGGCGGCATGCCGACGAGCGACCCAGCGATCCGCTGCTCGAAGCCCGCATCCAGTGCTTCGAGCTGGCCTTTCGCATGCAAACCGAGGCGGCCGAAGCGTTCGACCTGGCCGACGAGCCGCAACACGTGCTCGACATGTACGGCCCGGGCGTGCAAGCCCGGCAGATTCTACTAGCCCGGCGGCTCGTGGAACGCGGCGTGCGCTTCGTGCAGCTCTGGCACGGCGCCGGGCAGCCGTGGGATTCGCACGACGATATTCTCGCCCATCGCGATCTGGCCGCCCAGTGCGACCGGGCGATCGGCGCCTTACTGGCCGATCTCAAACAGCGCGGCTTGCTGGAGGAAACGCTGGTGATCTGGGGCGGCGAATTCGGCCGCACGCCGACCGTCGAACTGCCGACCGTGACGCTCAACCGCGGCCGCGCGCAAGGACGCGACCACAACCACTACGGCTTCAGCATGTGGCTGGCCGGCGGCGGCGTGAAAGGCGGCCAAGTCCACGGCGCCACCGACGAATTCGGCTTCCGGGCGGTCGAAGACAAGGTCCATGTCCACGACTTGCATGCCACGATCCTGCGGCTGCTGGGCTTCGACCACGAAAAATTCACCTACCGCTACGCCGGCCGCGACTTCCGCCTGACCGACGTCCACGGCCGCGTGGTCCAAGAACTCATCGCTTGAAGCACGCTAAGTTGAACCGGTCTCAGTTCGCTTTCGCCTCGACCCGTTTTTCCGTCGGCCGCTTGGCGGCTTGCTTCTGCACGTCGACCTTCTCCGAGCCGACCAGGCCGGCCACCTTGTCCGAGAGCTTGTTGGCCAACAGCCCGCTCGGATCGCAGCCCGAGGCGATCGACACGATCCGCCCGCCCTTGTCGATCAAGAAATTGGTGGGCATGGTCTTGGTCTTGAAGATGTCCCAACTATTGCCCTTCGTGTCGACGGCGTAGAGCATGTTGAGCTTTTTCTGTTTGACGTAAGCCGCCACTTTTTCATCGGGCTCTTTGAACACGGCCAGGCTGGTCAGCCCCTTGCCTTTATACGCCTTGTGCAATTCCTGGAAATACCCCAACTCCTTGTCGCAGCCCGAGCACCCGCAGGTCAGCCGCACCAGCACGGGGCCCTTGGCCGTCAGATCGGCCAGCCTAATGATTTTTCCTGCAGCGTCCTTGACGACGAACTCGGGCGCCTGATCGCCGACGGCCAGCTTCGGTTCGGCGGCCGCCGGTTGTTTCGCGGTTTCTTTGCCCTCCGGCTCCGCGGCGCCGGCCGTAACGACAAGGATTCCCGCGGCCGTAAAACAGGCCGCGAACAGCTTCCCGTAGCTCGCCATCCGTCATCTCCTTCGCAGGTTGAATATACAGCACCGATCGCATCAATGTATATTGATGAACGGTTGCATGCAAGCCTGGGATTCTAGTGCGCTGTCAGCCGAGAGTTGATGCATGTCCAAGTGATGGGTGGCTGGGTTTTGCTGGGGCATCGCCTAGGCTCTGCCGCCAGCCACCCTGGGCGATAACATTCGTCAAAACAGGGCTGACAGAGCACTAGCCCGTCGCCGCCTGACGGCCGTTGACTGGATCGCTCAGGTAGTCGGCGGGCTCGCAGGAGCCATCCGGCATTCGTCGGCAATTGAAGCAACAACGTACTTCCGTCCCGCAGTGGACGGGAACAACTTCGAGTTTGGCGCCAATCAATTGGGCGCGATATCGCATGATTCGCAACCCCATGCCGAAGGCGGCCGTCTCCGCCGAGGGCTTCAACCCTAAACCATCGTCCGCCACCTTGAGCGTGATGCGGTCGCCGTCCACGGCCAGGCTGATGCAAATGTGCTTGGCCGAGCCGTGCTTCACGGCGTTCGTCACCGCCTCTTGCGACATGCGATACAGATTCGTCGCCACGTCGTTGTTGGGAATGCAGACGGGCACAGTGCACTGAAATGTGCAGACCACGTCGTGCAGATCGCTGGTGCGGGCGGCCAAATCGGCCAGCGCCGCCATCAATCCTTCGCGGTCGAGCTGCACCGGGACGAGCCCCCTGGAGAGAATTCGCACCCTGCGCAGCGCGTCGTCGAGGCCGTCGGCGATCTTGGCGGCCATTTTCGCCTCCGGCGCGCACTTCTCCTCCAGCATGGCGGCCAGCCTCTGGCTCAGCATCGCCAGCCCGGTGAGTTCCTGCCCTGTGCCGTCGTGCAGATCCTGGCCGATTCGCCGCTGTTCGCGGCCGGCAATGTCCAGCACCTCTCGCTCGAGCGCCTTCTGCTCGGTGATGTCGCGGACGATCGAGGCGATGCCGATGACCTTGCCCGCCGGATCCTTGATCGGACACGCAGTGAGCGAGACGTCGATCACTCTGCCGTCCTTGGTCAGCCGCTTCGATTCGCGCTGCTCGACGTGGATGCGGTGAACGGCCGACGAGAGATCTTCGCGGGCCTCGGGAAGCAAGGGCGGAGGGAGAAGCCTCGCCGTCGGCTGGCCGAGCATCTCCTCGGCGCGATAGCCGAAGATTTGCGTGGCGCCGGCGTTCCAGTTCGTAACGATCCCCTCGATGGTTTCGCCGATAATCGCGTCTTCCGACGACTCGACGATGGCCGCCAGGCGGCGAGATGTCTCGTCGGCGCTTCGCTCGCGGCGGAAATCCCGGCGGAACAGCACGAACGCCAGGCCCACCAGGCCGACTCCGATGGCGGGGCCGATGCCGTCCGTGGCCGCGGCCAGTTGGGCGCTGCGGCGCGAATCCGCGGCGCCTGCGGCAAGCGCCGCCTCCTTTTGCCGGCGGATTTCGGCGACGTGATAGCGAATCTCGCTCATCAGGCGCCGCTCGCGCTCGGCCGCAATCGACTGCCGAGCCGCCTCCAAGCCGCCGCTCTGCCGGGCGACCGTGGCCGACTGCAGTTCGGCGACCCGCGCATCGATCGCCTGACGCAACAGGGCCAACTGCGCCCGTTGTACGACGTGGTCGGCGGCCAGCCGGTCCAGCCGGGCGGTTGCGTCATCGATCCGCCCGACGGCGACATGGAAGCGCTCCAAATCCTCCGCCTCGCCGAAAATGACGAATCCTCGCAGGGCCGATTCGGCGTCCCGCAATAGCCCGCGCAGATTCAGCAGCAACTCCAATTGCGCTTGGAGTTCGATCAACCGGCTCTCGTTCGAGGAGATCCGGTGAAGATTGACCTCGACGAAGCTGTACTCCGCCAAGACCACGAGGACGATGGCCAACAACCCGATCGTCGAGCCCAGCGGCAGCCCCAATCGGTTGCAGAGGCGCTTCATCAATGTTCCAGCACCCATTGAACGGCGTGCTTCGTCAACTCCACCGAGTTTTTCAGCTTCAACTTGTCCTTGATCCGCTCGCGGTGCGCCTGAACGGTCTTATGACTGATTTCCAAGGCGGAAGCAATGGCGCCGGTCGTCATGCCGCGGCCGATGAGACCGAAGACTTCCAATTCCCGGTCCGAGAGCGATTCCAGCATCGAGCGCGGATGCTCTTTATCCGGCGAACCGAACGCCAGTTGCACCACCCGCTCGAGCATCGGTTGGCTGAGATACGTCCTTCCTTCCAGGACGCAGCGAATCGCCTGGATGATCGTGCGGCTGGCCTGCTGTTTATGGACGTAACCTGCCGCGCCGGCCCGCATGGCGCGCTCGGCAAACAGGGCCTCTTCGTGCATGGTCAGCACCAACAGTTTGACCTGCGGGTAAGCCGTTCTGAACTCCTTGAGCAATTCGAGCCCGCTGCCGTCGCTCAAGGTCAAATCCACGATCGCGACGTGCGGCGGCCCGGCGGCGGCCAGTTGGCGAGCCTCGGCAACTCCGCTCGCCTCGCAGCAAATCTCGAAATCGCCCTCGGCGGAGATCAACGCGGCGAGACCTTGGCGCATCAACGGGTGATCGTCGACGATCATCACCCGCACCCGCGGCGTCGGCTGACTCTTGCGGGCAGGAGTGGTTCGTGATTCGTCCGCCACGGGAAATTTCGCTGCTTCCAAGATTCACGACCCGTTGAATTCGACTGGACCTGAATTCGACCGGATTTCCTGGCACGCGCGGCCGCCAGCCGAACGGCCCCGTCGCCCGCTGTGCGAGCAGCTTACTCGGGTTCTTCAACGCTTTCCATACTTAGGGGAGACATCTAACTGAATCCTGACAATCCCCTAACGTCCGTCGAAGTTTGCGAACCGGGCGTCACGGCCCTGGGGAGCCGTCGATGTAGGACAAACGCCTATATCTGAATAATCTTGAGGACTATTACTGATTGGGATTTAAATCCTGAAAGAATACGCATCGGCCCGATTTACCATCGGCGTTCCTACGCACACAATGCTATCCGCACGAGAGCTTTTCGGTTCCTCGTTGCACACAGTCACGGCGCCGGGCGAATGTTCGTTAGCGCGTGACACAAGAGTTGAAGCGCACGATCATCGTGGATAGGCGATCGTCTGCATCGCTCTGCAGAGCGTCGTCAGGCAGGCACGCCCGAGCCTGAGTGTGCCACCAAGCTGCCGACGCCATGCGAGAGTGCAAGTCTCTCATCTTGCACTATCTGCTCGTTGCTGCGCGCGTAACTATGCAATGCTTGCATAGTGTCCTATCGACGCGCTGCTATTTACATCCGCTGCTGCCGTTCAGGCGGGTGGTTGAATAATAACGCCGCAGTGATAAATGTCTGTTGTGCAGACGACTTGTTATTGGACATAAAACAACATCCAAAGAGTGCAGGAGTTTAACGCGGCGCTCGTGCGCATTAAATACATTGAAGCTAGACTCTGCCCCCAGTGACTATCGCCGGCGGTGGACCTCGGCTCAACGCAGTCCGACCCACTGAAGTCTGAACTACGCGGGCGCGGCGGCCGAAGTTCGGTTTCGTTCATCTTAGAAGGAGAGTCTGAATGTTGAAAACGTTTCGTCGAGGGGCTGCAGCGTACGCTGCCAGGCGACCGAAGAGCGGTTTCACGCTCGTCGAGTTGCTCGTAGTGATGGTCATCATCGCGGTATTGATCGCGTTGCTGCTGCCCGCGGTGCAAAGAGCCCGCGAAGCGGCTCGGCGCATGCAATGCACCAACAACATGAAGCAGGTGGCGCTGGCGGCGCTCAACTACGAGCAGAACTACAGGATCCTGCCGCCGCGGACGATCTACGCGCCGTGGGTGGGGGGCCCTGGGATCAAGCTGACTGCCACGTCGACCTTGCTGCTCCCCTTCCTTGAGCAGCGCAAGATGTGGAACCAGGTCAATTTCAACTATCCCTGGTGTTACAGCTCGACAGGGGCGGTGCTCAACAGCGGGACCGGAACCGCGTACGCAAATACGAGCAACGTCGTGAACGGGCTGGTCGCCAACATTACGTTGCCGATCTTCCTCTGCCCCAGCGCACCGAACCCGCGCCTGCCGATCCCCAACGCGGCTGGAATCACCAACCGGGCTCTTGACACGGATTACGGCTATGCCGGTACAACGGAAGCGTTCGGCTACACCGATTACGCGATCCAAGAAGGGCTGAACGTGGATACCGCGGCGGCCTACCTCGGCTACCCAGCTTCGATCACCACAACGTACTCGGACACTTCGCAATATGGGGGCGTGATCCCCGGCCCTTATTTTCACACCGGGCCCTTCACGTATGGCACTCCGATCGCCATGATTACCGATGGTACGTCGGAGACGATCGGCTGGATTGAAGACGCCGGCAAACCGGCGCTCTATTACGGCAATCAGCTCTCCAGCGTCAACTACGGCGACCCCGGCGTGACTCCCGGCACCACGACCGACGGTTGGGGTTGGGCCGACACCGAAATCGGCGCCTTCATCGACGGCGCCCTCAACGGGACGGGGCCCGGCATCGTCAACGTCCTCGGCCCGAATGCCGCCACGTGCTTTGTCAACTGCGTGAACGATTCGGAAATCTACGCCTTCCATGACGGGGGCGCCAACGTGTCGTACGTCGACGGCTCGGTACACTTCATCAGCACCGACATCAATGGCTTTGTCCTCGGCTCGTTGTGCACGATGGTTGGGGGAGAGATCGCCAACAATCCCGACTGAGCACGACCCGGCTTGAGGGCCGATTTCACCAGCTTGGTTGACGGTCGGGCGGCGCCCTGGTTGCACAGGGCGCCGCGCCGGCCTTTTTTCCTAGTGCTTCTTCAAGTCTGAGTTGATAGGTGAGGGTGGCTGGCGGCAGAGCGAAGCGATGCCCCAGCGAACTGGGGTTTCGCCGAGGCTCAGCCCCAGGCGCCCATCATTTGAGCATACATCAATCAGCGGCTGACAGAGCACTAGTGCTGAATTTCTGTTACGCAGACGAATTGTCATAGAACGTAAAACAACATCTAAAGCGCGCAGGAAGGTAACGCGGCGCTTGCGTGAATTAAATACATTGAAGCTATACTTCGCCGCAAGTGACTATCGTCGGCGGTGGAACTCGGCTCAACGCAGTCCGACCCACCGAAGTCTAAACAACGCAGGCGCGGCGGCCACGGGTAGGGTTTCGTTCATCGAAAAAGGAGAGTCTGAATGTTGAAAACGTTTCGTCTTGGGGCTGCAGCGAAAGCTGCAAGGCGACCGAAGAGCGGTTTCACGCTCGTCGAGTTGCTCGTGGTGATGGTCATCATCGCGGTCTTGATCGCGTTGCTGTTGCCCGCGGTGCAAAGGGCCCGCGAAGCGGCGCGGCGCATGCAATGCACCAACAACATGAAGCAGATCGCCTTGGCTGCGCTCAACTACGAGCAGAACTATAAGGTCTTGCCGCCGCGCACGATTTACGCGATCTCGCCGTTGGACGGCTCGGCTAACGCCAAGCTGACCGCCACGACGACCTTGCTGCTCCCCTTCATGGAGCAGCGCAAGATCTGGAATCAGGTCAACTTCAACTATCCTTGGTGTTACAGCTCGGCGGGGGCGGTGCTCAACAGCGGGACCGGAACCGCGTACGCCAATACGAGCAACGTCGTGAACGGGCTGATCGCCAACGTTACGTTGCCGGTCTTCCTCTGCCCCAGCGCGCCCAACCCGCGCCTGCCGATCCCCAACCAGGCTGGAATCACCAACCGCGGCCTTGATGGCACGGCGTATGGCTACGCCGGCGCCACGGCCAACTTTGGCTATTGCGACTACACGATCAACGAAGGGTTTAACGCGGCCGTCGCGGCGACGTACCTCGGCTACCCGACTAGCATCACCTCAATTTACGCGAAGGGTACGCAATATAACGGTAACATCCCCGGCCCTTACTGGCACGCCAAGTCCTTCACGTGGGGCACTCCGATCGCCATGGTTCTCGATGGTACGTCGGAGACGATCGGCTGGTTCGAAGACGCCGGCCGCCCGGCGCTCTGGTACGGCAATCAGCAATCCGCTCTCAACTACGGCGACGCGGGCGTGACTCCCGGCACCACGACCGACGGCTGGGGTTGGGCCGACACCGAAATCGGCGCCTTCGTTGGCGGCGCCTTCCAGGCGGTGGGCTATAACACCGCGATCCTTAACGTCATTGGCCCGAATGCGGCCACCTGCTTCGTCAACTGCACTAACGATTCGGAAATCTACGCATTCCATGACGGTGGCGCCAACGTGTCGTACGTCGACGGCTCGGTACACTTCATCAGCATCGATATCAACGGCTATGTGCTTGCCGCGTTAATCACGCAGGTTGGGGGAGAGATCGTCAACAATCCCGACTGAGCACGACCCGGCTTGAGGGCCGATTTCGCCAGCTTAGTTGACGGCCGGGCGGCACCCTGGTTGCACAGGGCGCCGCGCCGGCCTGTTTCCCGTTATTTCACCGAACAAGATACAAAACGTGCATTGGAGGCGTTTCGCCATGAAGAGGTCGATTATCTGCGGGGCGGTCGCGACGTTGACGGTCATCGTATTGCTGAGCGGGCCCGCCGGCCTGCGAGCCGAGGTCGCGCTGCTGGGCGCGGTCAGCTTTGCGGGCGACGCGACCGATCTTTCGGGCCAGAGCGAACCGTTGGAAGGCGGCGTGCCCGCGAACCGTCTGGGAGGAATCTCAGCCATCGAGTACACGGGCGCTGACGATCTCTACTGGCTGCTGCCCGACCGGGGACCGGCCGACGGGGCGACGTCGTACCGCTGCCGCTTTCATCGAGTGCGGCTCAAAGTACAGCCCGATTCCGCCAAGCCCGTCTCGGCGACGCTGGTCTCGACCGGCTTCTTGCGCAACGAACAAGGCGAACACCTGCTAGGTTCCGCCGCCGCGTTCAACCCCGATGACCCGGCCAAGGGATTGCGCTTCGATCCCGAATCCATTCGCCGCGGCAACGGGCGATTCTATCTTTCCGACGAATACGGCCCCTTCGTTGCCGAATTCTCCGAGGCGGGCCTTCGCAGCCGGTTGCTGAACGTGCCGGCGCGATTCCAGGTTTTGCACCGCTCGGCCAACCCCGCGGAGGAAAACCGGCAGAACGCCAGCGGCCGCCAGTCGAACAAGGGCCTGGAGGGCATGGCGGTCACGCCAGACGGTAAGCGCCTGGTAGCAATCATTCAGCAGCCCTTGATCCAGGACAGCGAGGCCGCAACGGCGGGCGGCAAACGCCGCGGCCGCAACAATCGCATTCTGCTGTTGGAGCTTCCCGAGGGAAAATCCCAAGAGTACGTATACGTCTTGGAAGATACGGCTTATGGCGTCAGCGAAGTCTTGGCCATCAACGACCACGAGTTCCTGGTGCTGGAGCGCGACGGCAAGGGGGGAGACAAGGCGGAGTACAAGCGGCTGTATAAGATCGATTTGGCCGGGGCCAGCGATGTCAGCGGGCGCGACGCATTGCCCGCCGACGAACTGCCCAAGGACGTGCGCCCGGTGAAGAAGTCCTTGTTCCTCGACCTGCTCGAGCCTCGGTTCGGCATCCGGGGGCCGGCGTGTTCGGAGAAATTCGAGGGCCTGGCCTTCGGTCCCGACTTGGCCGACGGCCGCCGCTTGCTGGTCGTCGCCTGCGACAACGACTTCGAAGCGGATAAGCCGATGATCGTGTATGCGTTTGCCGTCGACGGCAGCGACCTGCCCCGGTTTGGTTGGTCGCTTGGCGGGGACAAGCGGCCCTCCGATAAGAAGTGAAGCGCCCAGCGCTGGTCAGCCGGCGCTTGGCTGATAAAATGGCGCGAGCTAGATCGCGGAACGCTGCCTTTGGGAATGAGAACGACGCGTGACTGAACGCTTCAACAAGCCCCAGCAGGACTCCGTCGCCAAGCCTGCCGTCGGCACGACTGCCGACGCAAAGCCTCCCCTCGGCACAACTGCCGACGCGAAGCCCGAAGACGCCCCGGCGGGGAGCGAAAACGTCGCCGCCGAGGGCGCGCCGCCGGAAGAATCCGCTCTGGCGGAGGCGTTTCGCGTAAGCGCCGATCGCTTCAAGGGCGAATACGCGTACGTGCCGCTGGAATGTCCGCGCTGCGGCCTCTCGGGGAAAGTCAAGATCTCGCGACTCGATCGCACGTTTACCTGCAAACAGTGCAAGCGAGTTTTTCACATCACGGTTCATGGCGTCGTCAACGGCGAAGCGCCGCCGCCGGATGTTCTCCCGGATCCAGACGCGCCGTTCGAATCGCAAAGAGCGAACCGTTTGGAGCGATGGTTTTCTCGTTTGCCGCCCTTGCTGCGTTGGAGCGTGGCGGGCGGACTTGTGGGGGCGCTGGCGGTCACAGCCATGCTGGTCAGGAAGCTGCAAGAGGATCCGTTCCCAAAAGACCTCGGCGCGCGGGCGGTGATCGCGGGCCAGGCCCTCGCCAAGGGAGACTGGCACACGCTGGATCGATTGGCCATGTCCGGCACGTCGGAGGCCCTGCGCCAGTGGTATGACAAGACCCCGCGCGAAGAGTTTGCCGGATGGGGCATGGAGTCGGACGTCAAGGCCACGGTTGGGACGATGACGAAGATGTTCCGCAGGGCCGAGAAAGACGAAAAGGGGGAAAAAAAGTTAGTGGCCGATTTCCAAACGCCCGTCGAGATTCATCTGCCCGAAAGCGCGGACCGCCCCGCCAAGTTCACGGTGGATTTTCTATGGGTCAAGAGCAATCGCGGCCAATGGCAGATCGACGGACAGTATATGCTCGATTTGGCCGAAATGAATACGTCGGCTGCGAAAGCCGCTGCGGCGCCGACAAAAGCTCCAACGCGGTCAAGACGCCGAGGAAACTAATCCTCGTCGACTCCGTCGGAATCCGACGCCTTCGACCTCATCCCTATTCCCAACGCCCTGTGGTCTCCGCGATCATGTTTTGACTTCGCGAAGCGAGCAAAATGCGGTTCAGCTTGCGAATCTGTGCCGGCAAGCATGTCGGCCGAGAGATCCCGATCCGGGGCCCCCGGTTTCTCGTCGGCTGTGCTGACAACTGTCATCTTAAGATCCGCGCAACTCAGGTCGGCCCGTATCATTGCGCGCTGCTGGTACAAGACGATTGTCTTTGGGTGCGCGACTTTGGCGGCGGCGTCATCGTCGGCGGAACGCGGATCGTCGATCGTCGCCGGCTGGACCCCGGCGACCAACTCCAAATCGGACCGCTGCACTTCGAGGTGCTCGTTCAAGATTCACCGGTGAAGAGTAACGACCGGGCGCCTGACGAGGGCGAAATTCTGGATATCCTCTCGGAACCGGTCGAACGCCCGGTCGCCCCCGTGCCTGAGCTGAGCGACCTTAGCAACGCGCGACCGGAGCCCCCGGAACCAGCCGAAACGGCCGACCACCTTGCGGGTGATATCCTGCACAATCTTTACCATCCCCACAAAGGCAAGTTAGCCAGGTTCAAGCCCGTCGTGCGGGACCCCGCGATCACCGCGCCGTCCATCTCGCCGCCGGAGGTCGACGTGGTAGAGCCGCTGCCCGAGGGCCCCTTGGAAGTCCCCCAGGGCGTGTCAGTCGCTGCGCCCAAGCGCCGTGTGATAGCGCTGCCGCGATGGATGTTCACCAGCGACGGGCAACTCAATCCAAATTTGATGTTTGTGCTAGGAATTTGGGCCGGAATAGGGCTTTCTGCTGCCGTGGTCACATTCTGGAGGATCTTTGGTCGCTAGCCCTGTTGCTGGTTGAACCTCAGGGAGCATGAGCAGCGATACAGCGTCGGCCATTTACGCCGATTACCGGGTCGAGCTTCAATCCGCCGGCTGCATTTCAACTAAACTGCGCGAGTCCGTCGCGACGCCACTTTGATGCTCCGCCAGGCCTGCACTGCGCCGCTCTGGCGGACTTCGCGCGGCCTTCCGGAATCTCGTGCGTTTTCCGGCAATTCCATCGAGTCGAGCGCGAACGGAAGGTATCCTGGCAGGGCTGTCTTTCCACGGGCGAACGGGCGCTCTATGTTTGCGGAACGGGACTTTTCGCCACCCTGGCCAAGCCCCTGAACCCGGGAAACGCCTGCTGAATTTCGCACCGACGGTTGGGGACTGAGCCATGAGATATCGATTGCCGCTGAGCCTGCTGGTCATGGTCTGCGTCGCCCCGCAGAGCAACGTTGCCGGAGATGACAATCTCAGCACGCAGCTCATGCACTGCACGTTCAAGATCACCGACGGCCAGACTAACGGCACGGCATTCGTGCTAAGTCGCAGCAAGGCGTCCGAGCAACCTCAGTCAGTGTTGGTAACGGCGGCCCACGGCCTGGAGCAGATGAAAAAAGACAGGATTCGCTTGGCGGCTCGAAAACCCGCGGCGAACGAGTCGTTCGAAAAGCGAGAAGTCGAGATTCGAATACGACGGGAGGGAAAACCTCTCTGGGCGAAGCATCCCGAGCAAGACGTCGCGGCGATCGACGTCTCGCTTCCCGCGGAAATCGTGTTGCCGTGCGTGCCGGTCTCGCTGCTGGCGACCGACGAAACGCTCAAGCAGTATCAAGTCCAGCCGGGCGACCTGGTGCGCTGCCTCGGATTTCCGCATGCCGCGCAATTCGAGGCCAACTCGGCCGGCTTTCCGGTCGTGCGAATCGGCTGCCTGGCCAGCTTCCCGATCCTGCCGACCCGTCGGACCAAGACGTTTCTTGTCGACGTCAACGCCTTCGAAGGCGACAGCGGCGCGGCAGTTTACCTCGACGATCCGCACAGGTTCGTGGCGGGCGAAACAGAGGCGCAATCGGCCCGACTCATCCTGGGTCTGGTCGCCGGCCAGATCTTGATCGACGAGAAATTCGCCAACATCTACCAGTCTGGGCTGACCCGGCATCGCATGGGCCTGGGCGTGGTGGTCCACGCCACGGCCATTCGCGAAACCATCGAACTCTTGGACGTCGCCGCCGAGCGGTGAATCGTGCGCCGCGGCCGGATCGAAGACGCGGCTCGTGGTCAGGCGGCTGAGCGTTGCGAAAGCGCCGCCGCGACCGCACTTCGAAGCAAACAACTTTCGCGGGCGCGTTGCGCCGGACGGCGAAGGGGCGTTTTCAGGGGCGAAACCGGCCCCCGGGCCACGCTGGTTGAATTTGTCGGCGTTTACTGCGACGATGGAAGAGTCCGCTTCAGCCCCCCCGTATGCATCCTCCCTTGCCTGATTTCGCGATGACGATTCTTCGCTGTCGACTCTGGTTGACGACGGCCGTGCTGCTTGGCGCGGCCTCAGGCGCGCAGGCCGCGCCGCCCGAACTCGATTTCAACCGCGACATTCGCCCGATCCTCTCGGAGAATTGCTTCTACTGCCACGGGCAGGACGCCAACAAGCGAAAGGCCGATTTGCGGCTCGACGTCCGCGAGATCGCCCTGTCGTCCGGGGCGATCGTGCCGAACGACCCTGCGGCTGGCCAACTTGTCGCGCGGATCAACTCCTCCGCTCCCGACGAGATGATGCCGCCGGCCGACTCGAATCGGCGGTTGACCGCCGAGCAGAAGAAAATCCTGGAGCGCTGGATCTCCGCAGGCGCAGCCTACGCGACGCACTGGGCGTTCGTCGCGCCCGAGCGTCCCCGGGCGCCCGAGGTTCGGCGCGCCGACTGGGTCCGCACGCCGATCGACCGCTTCGTGCTGGCGAAGCTCGAAGCCGAAGGTCTGGCGCCCTCGCCCGAGGCCGACCGCGCGACGCTCATTAGGCGTCTCGCGATCGATTTGACGGGCCTGCCGCCGACGCCCGGGGAGGTCGATGCGTTTGTCACCGACGCCGCCCCCGAAGCCTACGAGAAGCTGGTCGACCGTTTACTGGCCAGCCCGCACTACGGCGAGCGGCTGGCGCTCGATTGGCTCGACGCCGCGCGTTACGCCGACAGCAACGGCTTTCAGCAGGACGGCGACACCTGGCAATGGATTTGGCGCGACTGGGTGGTCAGGGCGATCAACGCCGATTTGCCCTTCGACCAGTTCACCCTCTGGCAGTTGGCCGGCGATCTGCTGCCTGACGCTACAACCGATCAGAAGATCGCCAGCGCCTTCAACCGCAATCACCTGCTCAACGGCGAAGGAGGCGCCATCCCCGAAGAGCAGCGGTACGTGAATTTGTTCGACCGCATCGACACCACGGCGACGACGTGGCTGGGGCTGACGATGGCCTGCGCTCAATGCCACGATCATAAATACGACCCGCTCACGCAACGCGACTATTACAGCCTGCTCGACGCCTTCAACCGCGTGCCGGAAAGCGGCACGCCGCAGTATTTTTCCTCTCGCATTCGCGTGGCGAACCCCGTGCTCGAGCTGCCCACGCCCGAGAACAAGGCGAAGATCGCCGAGTTCGAATCGCAAATCTCCGCGGCCGAGGCCGAGGCGAAGATCGCCGCCGACGCCGCCTATCAAGGCTGGCTCGCGGGGCTCGCGGCCGACGGAAAACCGGGCGAAGGCAAGCTGGCCGAGGGAAAGGGGCTGCCCGACGCGCTGACTGCCACGCTGCGCAAGCCAGAAGCCCAGCGGAGCGATGAGGAGAAACAGTCGCTCGAAGCGGGCTTGCGAAAGCATTTTGACGAAAAGGTGCGGCCCGGACTGGCCGGCAAGATTGCGTCGCTAGCCCGTCTCGACTCGCTCAAGGGGCAGTTGGGCGCGTACCGCGGCGATAACATCCCGCGCGTGATGGTGATGAGCGACGCGCGGCCGCGCGAAACGACGATTCTCAACCGCGGCGACTATCTCTCGCCTGGCGAAAAGGTCTCGTTCGCGACGCCGGCCTTTCTGCCGCCGCTGGCCGACGACGCGCCGCGAAACCGCTTGGGCCTCGCTCGGTGGCTGGCTTCGCCCGAGCACCCGCTCACCGCCCGGGTGCAGGTCAACCGGATGTGGCAATCCTTCTTCGGCGCCGGGATCGTGAAGACGGCCGAAGATTTCGGCGTGCAGAGCGAATATCCCGTCCATCGCGAGTTGCTCGACTGGCTGGCCACGGAGTTCGTCGCCAGCGGCTGGAGCCGCAAGGCGATGCACCGGCTGATCGTGACCAGCGCCGTCTACCGGCAATCGAGCCGCGTGACGCCCGAACAGCTCGCGCGCGATCGGGAAAACCGGCTCTACTCGCGGGCGGGCCGCTTTCGCATGCCTGCGATGATTCTGCGCGATTGGGCGCTGGCGGCGTCCGGGTTGCTCGACGGGCGGATCGGCGGCGCGCCGGTCTATCCGTATCAGCCCGAGGCGATTTGGGAGGCGCTGGCGATCACCAAGGAACGCGACTTCACCTACCCGGCATCGTCCGGCGCCGACCTTTATCGCCGCAGCCTGTATACGTTCTGGCGGCGCACGGTCGGACCGGCCAACATGTTCGACGCCTCGAACCGTCAGACCTGCCGCGTGCGGCTGGCCGCGACCAGCACGCCGCTGCACGCACTGACGACGCTCAACGACCCCACCTGGGTCGAGGCCGCGCGCATGCTGGCCCAGGCGAGCATGAAAGCGACCGGCGATCTCGACGGGCGGCTGGCGCATGCCTTTCGCCGCATCGTCGCCCGGCCGCCGAGCGGGCGCGACCTGGAGACGCTGCGGCGGCTGTACGAGAAGCAAGTGGCGATCTATCGCGCCAACGAGTCGGCCGCGAAGGAGTTGCTCGGCGTCGGGGCCGCCCCTCGGAACGAATCGCTCGACGCGAACGAGCACGCGGCCTTGTCGGCCGTATGCCTGGCGATGTTTAATTTGGACGAGGCGTTGACGAGAGAGTGAAGCGCTTAATTAGAGCAATGTCACTTCTGTAGGGATTGACTCCGTGGCGTTCCGCGGATGTGAGTTGGGTTCCTTGAACTTAGGTCACGGCACGCCACAGAGGGTGTGCCCAACAGGAGCGGTGCGGAGAATCTTGGCATGACCGATCTGTTTGCTGAAAACGTCGCTCGCGTCACGCGCCGCCAGTGGTTCGGCTCAACGGCCGGCGGCGTCGGGCTGGCAGCGCTGGCTTCGCTGTTGGGCGCCGATGCGGCGAAGGCGGCCGGCGCAGGCAGCAAGCCGCTCGGCCGTTCCCCATTGCCGGGTTTGCCGCACCATCCGCCGCAGGCCAAACGCGCGGTCGTGCTCTGGCAAGGGGGCGGTCCGTCGCACGTCGACCTCTTCGACGACAAGCCGCTGATGCGAGAGCTGGCCGGCAAGGACATCCCAGACTCGGTGCGCGGCACGACGCGACTCTCGACCATGTCGAGCGGCTATGGAAAATGGCCCGCCGTGCCGGCGATCAAGCCGTTCGAAAAATACGGGCAGTCGGGGCTCGCGATGAGCGAGATGCTGCCGAACGTGGGCGCCCTGGCCGACGATCTGTGTCTCGTGCGCAGCATGCACACCGAAGCGGTCAACCATGCCCCCGGCGTGACGCTGTTCATGACCGGAGCTCAGACGCCCGGCCGGCCGAGCATGGGGGCCTGGCTCTCTTACGGGCTCGGTTGCGAAACCGACGACTTGCCCGCTTTCGTCGTGATGACCTCCTCCGACAAAGGCAAGACCTGCGGACAGCTTTTCTTCGACTATTACTGGGGCAGCGGGTTCCTGCCCAGCCGCTTTCAAGGCGTACGGTTCCGCAACACGGGCGCCCCAGTGCCTTACCTGGTCAATCCGCCCGGCATGAGCCGCGAAGGGCGGCGGGCGCTGCTGGACGAACTGGCGGCAATGAACGCCGCCCATCTGGCCGACTACGGCGATCCGGAGATCGATACGCGGATCGCCCAGTACGAAATGGCCTTTCGGATGCAGGCCAGCGTGCCAGAACTGGTCGACTTCTCCGGCGAAACGCAGGCCACGATCGATCGCTACGGTCCCGACGCGCTAGTCAAGGGTTCGTTCGCCAACAACTGCCTGATCGCGCGGCGGCTCTTGGAACGCGGCGTGCGATTCGTACAACTGATGCACTCGGGCTGGGATCAGCACGGCAATCTCTACAGCCAGTTAGAGGTGCAGTGCCGCGACACCGACGCCCCTTCGGCGGCGCTCGTCGCCGATCTGAAAGAGCGCGGCATGCTCGACGACACGCTCGTCGTTTGGGGCGGCGAGTTCGGGCGAACGCCCTTCGGCCAGGGCGATCCGGCAAGCCCCAAGGGACGCGACCACTTCGGCAAGGCCTACAGTTGGTGGCTGGCCGGCGGCGGCGTGAAGCCCGGCGCCGTCTACGGTTCGACCGACGATTTCGCCTGGAACATCACCGCCGACCCGGTGCACGTGCACGACATGCAGGCCACGCTGCTGCACCTGTGCGGCATCGACCACACGAAACTGACCTTCCGCTATCAGGGCCGGCATTTCCGCCTGACCGACGTCCACGGGGAAGTCGTGCAGGGGATCCTGGCCTGAAGGCTTGATGCGGTAATCCGCGCCGTGGGGCAAGCGCCACTCGCCAGCGACCCGTTATGCGGGAACCTCATTGCCAAGCGGCCGGCCTTCAAACGCTTGTTCCGCAAGCGCGCCGGAGTCGGCGCCAGGACCGGGACTTCATAGGTAACCGTACTCCACTGCCATAGTTGACGCCCCCGGTAACTTGCAGAGTTTGCGGGCACGGACTTTTTGCAAGGGAGGGATCGATGGCACGAAGCGTGGATGGCGCGAAGCGGCGGGCGTGGAGCGAACGGCTGCGACGGTTCGAGCGGTGCGAGTTGACTGTCGCGGCGTTTTGCGAGGCCGAGGGCGTTTCGACGCCCTCCTTCTATCAGTGGCGGAGGAGGCTCG
>DATKRK010000296.1:0-20067 GCA_035532215.1 Pirellulales bacterium
CGTTCGAACAGCGCCAGGATCAAGAAGCTGAACAAGCCGGCCGCGGCGAGCGCGTAGACCCAGTGCATCCAAGTGCGGCGCGAGAGATGCGCGCCTTCGAGCTTGCCGCCGGGAAGCAAATCGAAGAGTTCGGCGCCCGACTTCTCGCCGGCGTCGACTTGGTCCATGACTTCCGGATGAGCCGCAATCGTCTTTTCCACTCGCTGCAGCACGTCTTCCTTGGCGCCGAGCAGAGAGAAGACCAGCGGCACGAGCGTGAGCGAGAACCACCAATGTTTCGGCGATCGCTTACGAGCGGCGACCGAGGCTTGCTCGCCGGCATCGCCGGAGACCTTGGCTTTGCGAGACGCATCGAAGGGATTCAAACCGCTCGCCTCGCCGTCGTCGGGCCGCTTGGGTTTCTTTTTCGCGACTCGCTCGCCACGCGGTTCGGCCGCCGGATCGCGGCGAGGAGGCGAGGGTTCGACCTTGATGAACGAGGGACGCGGCGGCGGCGGTTCCAACAACGTATAACCGGCATCCTCTTCGGCCGGCGCCGAAGGGACTTGAATCGACGTGCGGCAATGCGGACAGCGAGCCTGCTTGCCCGCCGCCTCGTCGGGCGCCTTGAGCGTCTTATCGCAGCCCGGACAAACGACGTTGATCGCCATCGGCGGACCTCCACCTGCTTGCTTGAATTTGGGAAATCTCCGCCTCGATCCCTTCCGCCGCGTGTGCAGAACGCTTTACGCTAGGCGAACGAGCGGCCAGATTCAAGCGAATCGCCGGGAAAAACGCCGCGGCGGCTCGCCGTGGCGGCTCGCGTGGCGGCTCGCGTGGCGGCGGCACGTTTGACGGGATAAACTTAAGAGGGCGTCGTAATAGTATTCAGTCCGTTTCTTGACCACGGAGCCGAATCGATGTTGTACCGCCCCGACAAGCTTTTTGACGACGAAAAAGCCGACGTGCGCGAGGAAATCAATGACGTACTGAGCGGGCTCGTTGACGATCCTTGCGCATGGGCGCAGCAACCGAATGACCAACTCGGCGGAAGGAAGCCGGACGAGCTTATCGGGACCCCGGATGAGCCGCGCCTTCGTGATTTAATTCGTGCAATCAAGCGAGGGTTTCCGACATGAATATTCAACGGCTGCGCCATACCCGCCGCCGCCGGGCGTCTCGATCGTGAGCACGTCGCCGGGCTGAGCGACGAATTGCACCTGGCCGGCGAGAACTTCTTGGCGTCCATCGGCGCGCGTGAGCGTGTTGCGGCCCAAGGCGCCCGGCTGGCCGCCGGCGACGCCGTAGGGCGGGTAGGGGCCGCGGCGCTGTGAAAGAATCGAAACGTCCAACTCGCTCAAGAATTCCAGCCGCCGCACGATCCCGTCGCCGCCGCGCTTGAGCCCCGCGCCGCCCGAGCCGCGGCGAATGGAAAACTCGCGCACGCGCACCGGATAACGCAGTTCGAGCACCTCCGGGTCGGTCAGCCGCGTGTTGGTCATGTGCGTGTGGACGGCGTCGGCCCCGTCGCCGTCGGCCGTGGCGCCGGCGCCGCCGCAGATTGTTTCGTAATAGCCGAAATGTGTGTCCCCGAAGAGCAGATTGTTCATCGTCCCCTGACTCGCTGCCGCCACGCCCAGCGCGCCCAAGATCGCGTCGACCACGCGCTGCGAAGTCTCTACGTTGCCGCCGACCATCGCCGCGCTTTCGGCCGGCGTCGGCCCTTCGGGCGGATTCAGCAGGCACACGGGCAGCACCAGCCGCACCGGCGCCAACACGCCTTGGTTGAGCGGAATGTCCTCGCCGATCAACGACCGCAGGCAGTACATGGCCGCGGCGGTTACGATCGCCCGGTTGGCGTTCAAATTGCCGGCCAACACGGGGCCGGTCCCGGTGAAATCGATCACGGCCGAATCGCCGTCGACGCGGAAGTTCACTGCGATCGGCGAGCCGTCGTCGAGATGGTCGACGAACTTGTGCTCGCCGTCGGGCAGCCGGGCCAACGCGGCTCGCATCTTGCGCTCGGCCGCCGCCTGAATGTGCTGCATGTACGCTTCGACGACCGGCAGCGTGTAACGCTCGATCAGGTTCGCCAGATCGCGGGCGCCCTGATGGTTGGCCGCCACCTGCGCCGTGATGTCGGCCAGGTTGTCGGCCACGTTGCGCGTGGGGTACGGACCCGAAGTGAGCAGCGTGCGCAGCTCGTCGAATCGCGATTCGCCTCGCTCGACCAGCTTGAAGTTGCGGATCAGCACGCCCTCTTCGGCCAGGTTCTTCGAGAACGGAGGCATCGAGCCGGGCCGAATCCCGCCGATCTCGGCGTGATGTGCCCGGCTGGCGGTAAAAAATAGAAGTTGTTCGCCCGCTTCGTCGTATACCGGCGTGACGACCGTCACGTCGGGCAGGTGCGAGCCGCCGCGGTAGGGATCGTTGGTGACGAACACGTCGCCAGGCTCGATTTGCGGGTTGTCGGCCAAAATGTGCTTGACCGTTTCGCCCATCGCGCCCAGGTGGACCGGGATGTGCGGCGCGTTGACTACCAGGTCGCCCGCAGGGGTGAAGATCGCGCAACTGAAATCGAGCCGCTCCTTGACGTTGACGCTGCTCGACGTGTTGCGCAGCGTAATGCCCATCTGCTCGGCGATGCCGGCGAATTGGTTGTTGAAGATTTCGAGCATCACCGGATCGGCTGCGGTCGAAATCGCTTGCGACGAACGGCGCCCTTCGTCGACGAGCAGCAATTCGCCGCGGGCAAGCATTTCCGCCCGCCAGCCGGCGTCGACGATCGTGGTGGAAAGATCTTCGTAGACGATCGCCGGGCCATAGAGCAGATCGCCGGGCAGCAGCGACTGGCGCGCATAGATATCGGTCGGATAGGCGGCGGCGTCGAAGTAGCAGACGATTTGCCGCTCGGGCGCCGGAGAGCGCTCGACGATTTCTCGCGCGGGCGGTTCGTAGTTGGCCGTGCGGCCGACGACTTCCACCCTTGCCGCGACGATCTCCAACGACCGTCCTTCGTGCCGGTAGCCATAGAGCCGCTCGTGCTCGGCGGCGTAGGCTTCGGCATAGCTGCCGCGCTCGGGCTCACGGATCGTCAGATAAGCATCGAGGCCAACGTAGCGCAGATCGAGCGCCGGCCGCGCCGTGATTCGCTCGGGCGAAATGCCTTCGGCCGCGACTTCTTTGCGGGCCTCGGCGGCCAACCGTTCGATCTCGCCGGCCAACTCCGCAACCGCTTGTTCCGTATACGGCCGATAGACGCCCGCGGCGCGATGCCGCACGACGTCGGCCAGGCCGATGCCGTAGGCGCTCAACAAGCTGGCATCGGGATGCACCAGCACCTGCGGCATGCGCAGCTCGCGGGCCACGGCGCAAGCGTGCTGTCCGGCGGCGCCGCCGAAGGCGACCAGCACATACTCGCGCGGGTCGCAACCTTTGGCCACCGAGATCGACTGGATCGCCTTGACCATGTTCGAATTGGCCACGCGCAAGAAACCGTCGCACAGTTCCACGGGCGAATAGCGGCGGCCGGTCGCCGCGGCGACTTCATCGGCCAGCTTCGCCAGCCGGGCTTCGACTGCCGCGCAATCGAGCGGAAAGGGGAAATGCTCAGGCAGCAGCTTGCCGAGATAAAAGTTCAAGTCGGTCACGGCCAGCGGCCCGCCGCGGCCGTAGCAGGCCGGCCCCGGATCGGCGCCGGCGCTGTCGGGGCCAACGACGAGTTTTACGCCGTCGAAGCCGCAGATCGAGCCGCCGCCAGCCGCCACCGTTTCGATCGACAGCATCGGCGCCACCACGCGCACGCCGGCCTTCTCGGTTTCGTATTCCAGTTCATAGCGGCCGTCGAAGCGGGCCACGTCGGTGCTGGTGCCGCCCATGTCGAAGCCGATCGCCCGCGAAAAACCGGCCTGCTCAGACACTCGCGAAAAACCGACCACGCCGCCGGCCGGTCCCGAGAGGATGCTGTCTTTGCCGACGAAATGCGCCGCATCGACGAGTCCGCCGGCGGAGGTCATGATCCGCAGTTCACCCGCACTGAGCGCCTGTTGCAATTCGGCGACGTAGGCCCGCAGAATCGGGTTCAAATAGGCATCCATCACCGTCGTGTCGCCGCGCGAGACGATTTTGATCAACGGCGCCACTTGGCTGCTGACGCTGATCTCTTCGAAACCTGCCTCGCGCGCCGCCTGGGCGACGAGTTGTTCATGCTCGGCATCAGCGAACGCGTTCAGCAAGCAGATGGCCAGCGACTCGACGCCACGGGCCTTGATCGCCGCCAACTGCTCGCGCACGACGGTCAAATCGGGGGCGGCTAGCACTTCGCCGCGAGGCGTGATTCGCTCGTCGATTTCGACGACGGCGGCGAACAGCGGCTGCGGCTTGCGGATGTTCAAGTCGAACAGTTTTGGCCGGTTCTGGTAGCCGATGTGCAAGATGTCGCCGAAGCCGCGCGTGGTGACGAGCGCCGTTTTGGCCCCGCGCCGCGTGAGCAGCGCGTTGGTGCCGCGCGTCGTACCCAGCCGCACGACCACCGGCGGAATCGGCTCGCTGCGGGCCAGGCCGAGCAGATGGCGGATCGCCACGATCGGCGCCTCTTCGCCGGTGGTCAGCTCGTAGCGTTGCCCGGGCCGCGGTTCGACGGCCAAAGGCTCGGCCAGCGTCAGCTTGCCGCCCTCACGATCGAACTCGGCGACGGTTGCGCTAGCTTGCACTTGCCCGTCGGCGCCGAGCACTTGTAACCGGCAGCCGTTCCAAAAGCCTTGCGGGTCGACCGCGCGCGCGGGGTCGAAGATTTGCCCACGGGTGGAACCGGCCTGCGCCGCCCCTTTCGTGGCGCCCGAACTGAGCAGCTTGCGGCGTTCGAGCGTGCCATCCGGCCGTTTGGCGAAGCAGTCGGTGAACGTGCCGCCGACGTCGATCCAGAATTCCCAGGGGGTTTGCTGCATGGATGGAAATTCGCACGCTCCGCGAATGCGGGTCGTATCGGCGATCTTCTCGGCGGGTGGCTGGGGCTGAGCCTAGGCGAAGCCCCAGTTCGCTGGGGCATCGCTTCGCTCTGCCGCGAGCCACCCTCAAGATCGCCGGACACCCGCGTTGTTCACTCAGTCCTTCTTTTTCTTCCCGCCCAGCGAAATCAAATGCGAATACGTCCGCAGGTACAACCGCCCGCCGGCGATCGATGGGGTGCTGCGGCTCTCTTCGCCCAGTGGATTCTTGCCCAACAGCTCGTATTCGTCCGAAGCGGCGACGACGACGGCCGTGCCGTCCATGCTCATGCACACGAGCTTATCACCGGCAATCACGGGAGAGCCCGAATAAGCGCCGCCGACGCGCTTCTTCCAAATTTGCTTGCCGGTCGAGGCCTCGAGACAACTCACCACCCCGGCGTCGCTCCACAAGAAGATGCGATCGCCCTTGGCCACCACCGTCGGCACGTAAGGCGCCGAGTCGTCGACGCGGTAGGCGATCTCGGGCTGCTCTCCCTTCTTCGCGGGCGGGCGAACCGCCGCCACGTAATTGCCGCCGGCGCCCGAGCCGCAGGTGGCGAAGATCAATCCGCCGGCGATCACCGGAGAACTGACGCTACGCTTGTCGAGCACGTCGATTTCCCAGTTCACGTTGCCGTTCTTCGGATCGATGCTGGTCACGCCGTGAGCCCCGCTGTTGAAGATCAGCTCGTCGGGCTTGCCGGGCCGCGAGAAGACGCAAGGCGTGGAGTAGGCCACCTGCTCGGTCTGCCGGGCCCGCTGCCAGCGCGGCTCGCCGGTGCGGCGATCGAAGGCGGCAAGAAAGCTGATGCCGTTGGCGTCTTCGTCGCCTTGCTCGTTGCCCAGGATCACCATGTCCTGGTAAATGATCGGCGACGTGCCGCCGCTATGCTGGCTGACGAACGGCCCGAGATTCCGCAGCCAGACGTCGTTCCCCTCGTGGTCCAGGGCCATCAACGTATATTCCTCGGGCGCCGTCCAGGCGACGTAGACGCGCTCGGCGTCGACCGTCGGCGTGCAGGAGGCGTAGCTGTTCATCTTGTGCTTGGTATGGACCGTCGAGGTGAACTCGCGGCGCCAGAGGATTTTGCCGTCGGCCGCGTCGAGGCAGAGCACGATCCGCGTGCAGGTGTCTTCGAAGGCGCTGGTCAAAAAGATCTTGTCGCCCCAGAACACCGGGCAAGAATGGCCGATCCCCGGCAGCTCGACGCGCCAGTTGTAATCTTTCTCGCTCCACTCGCCCGGTATGTCGGCCGGGGCGAAACCGGCGCCATTGGGGCCGCGGAAGCGAGTCCACTCCTGGGCCGAGGCTTGAGAAACGATCGCCGCGCTCGGCGGCGCAACACCCAACGTCAACCATCCAAGCGTGCAGCAAATCCGCAGGCTGAAGCGTGCATTCATAGCGGGAACTTCCTGATTGGCGGGCCTTGAGGGCAGGAACGATCGGCGGCAAAGCCGCTTTATCCTAATCGACTCCTCGCGGCGGAGCTAGTCGCCGGTTTGCGAGCCGGAACGGCGCTCATTGGCGAGCCGGAACGGCGCTCATTGGCGAGCCGGAACGGCGCTCATTGGCGAGCCGGAGGCGTCAGCCTCCGGGTTGAACGACGAACGAGCTTCCGACTACCCGGAGGCTGACGCCTCCGGCTCGCCTGAATTGCCTCCGGCTCGCCTGAATTGCCTCCGGCTCGCCTGAATTGCCTCCGGCTCGCCTGAATTGCCTCCGGCTCGCCTGAATTGCCTCCGGCTCGCCAAGGTCGGATAAAAAACCCCTCGCCCTACCGCGGAATCGCGTACTCATCCAGCTTGCGATAGAGCGTGGCCCGGCCGATGCCCAACAGCCGGGCCGCCTCGGGCACGTTGCCCGCCGTGCGGCGCAACGCCTCGGCGATCAACTTGCGCTCCCAGTCGTCGATGCGCAGCGAATCCAGGCCGTTTTGCGAGGCCTCGCGCAAGCCGAGATCGCTGAGCTTGATCCCCTCGTCGCCGGCCAGCACCACGGCGCTGTCGATCACGTTGCGCAATTGTCGCACGTTGCCCGGCCACGAGTAGTCCAACAGTTTTCGCCGAGCGTCGTCGGCCAAGGGCAGATTCGGGCGACCGTGCTGCCGGCGGAAGTGATCGAGAAAGAAATCGATCAGCCGGGCGATATCGTCGCCGCGCTCGCGCAACGGCGCCACGTGCAGCTCGAACACGCTCAGCCGGTAATACAGGTCTTCGCGGAATTTCTTCTCCGCGACGTAAGAGTGCAAGTCGCGATTGGTGGCGGCGATCACCCGCACGTCGACCTGCATCTCGGTCGTGGCGCCGACCGGCAGAAACGGATGCCCTTCCAGAATCCGCAGCAGCTTCGACTGCCCTAGCAAGCTCAGCTCGCCGACCTCGTCGAGAAACAACGTGCCCAGATCGGCCTGCTGAAAGAGTCCCTCATGGTCGCGGTCGGCCCCGGTGAACGAGCCGGCCTTATGGCCGAAGAGTTGGCTTTCCATCAATTCGGCGGGGATCGCCGCGCAGTTGACGGCCAACATGGGCCGGTCGGCGCGAGGGCTGGCGCGGTGTACGGCCCGCGCAACCAGTTCCTTGCCCGCGCCGCTCTCGCCGCGGATCAGCACGCAGCCGGTGGCCCGGCTGAGGCGGCCGATTTTGGCCTTCAGGTCGAGCATGGCCGGGCTTTCGCCGATCAACTCGTCGTAGCCCGGACTGCTCGCCTTGAGCCGCTCGAAATCGGTCTCCAGGCTCTCTTCCTTGCGGGCGCGGACCAAAGCGACGGTGGTGATGTTGGCCACCGAGATGGCGAAGTCGAAATGCGATTGGCGGAAGCGGCCTTGCTCCAAATAAACGTGCATCGCCCCTAGAGCGCCGCCCGAGGCCATCAGCGGCACGCACAGCGCGTCGGCATAGTGCTCCAGCGCGTCTTCGGCGGCGTGCTGGTTGGCGATCCAGACGGCGTGCCCTTCTTCGCAGACCAGCCGCGTCAAGGGCTCGCTGAGCGTCACTTCGGCGGCCGCTTTCTCGGGGATCACCAGCTTGGGCTTCAATTGGCCTTCGTCGCTGACCCACAGAAAGCCCGCCACCGACGCCTTGGTGCGGTCTCGAAGCAGGTCGAGCGCGATCCGCATCAGTTCGTCGGGGTCGCTGCAGCCGAGCAGCTTGATCGAGAGCTGATACAGCAAGAGCAGCTCTTGGGCCTGCTCCGACTCGTAGAGCGCCGGCAGAGCGAACGAATCGGCGAAGGCGGCGCCGACGCTCGTCTCCTTGATCAAGGTCTGCGTCATGTTCAGATCGTTCGCCGTGCCGATCGTCGGCGGCTGCGCGCTCTGATGGAAGCTGAATTCGGTCGTGCCGACGCGCAGTTGGTGCCCTTCGTCGAGCGCGGCCTCGTCGATCTTCTGGCCGTTGACGAACGTGCCGTTGCGGCTGTTCGCGTCGCGCACCCACCAAGCGCCGTTTTCACGGCTGAGCACCGCGTGGACGCGCGAACAAAGCGCATCGGTCAGCATGATCGTGCACTCGGCCCCGCGCCCGATGCGAGTTTTATTGAGCGGGTCGAGCACCAGGCTGGCGCCTGCGCGCTGTCCGGCGGTGATCGTCAGATACGTATACACTGCCTGCCGAAATGCTCCGAGGAAAAGGCCGCTGTGCGAATTTGCATTATAACACCGCGATGGCCCGGTCGCAGCCGCCAAGGATCCGGGATTAAATAACCTCCTAAAGCCGAATGAAATCGTTCCCAATCGCTTGGCTATTGGGTTTGCGGCCGGTCGGGCATAGGAAAGCCATGCCTCGATGCTTACGGGTTCCTCTTCTCTGTTCCAGTTTTTTCCGCGTTTGGGAGCACGTTACCGCTTGTTCTCGGGCGGCTCACGCGGCAGTGCGCGATGTTTTTCCACGACAACAGAGAAGAGGAACCCGTAGTCGCCGCGCAGCGAACCAAGCTGCCCGCGCGTCCAAAGAGCAGGCCGTCCTCCCAGCACTCGCTTCGGATACGATTCGCTGCCAGGACTCAATAACCTCCCAAATTCGACTGAAACTGTCCGCAGTCGCCTGGCTGTTGAATTTACACCCGGCCGGATGTGGGAAGTTATTTAATCCTCGTTGCCAAGAGCGAGCGGCAGCCGCGCCCTCGGGATGACTCGACCGGCAGCGGTGCGTCAAATTGCACGCCGCCTGACTCCGAAAGGCTGCGATGGCCCGAGCCGCGCAGCAGAAGGGCGACTCGCCGTCAGCGGGCGACAGCGTTCTTTTTCTCGCCCTTGCCGAGCATCGGCGGCGGCATCTCGGGCGGCGGTTTCGGGCCGCCGACGGTCGCCGGAGCGGGACGCTGAGGAACGCGCATGCCGCGGTCCCAGATCTTGAGTTCGTATCGGCCGGCAACGCGTTGCACGTACCCGTCGTGATAGATCGTCGCCGACCACGTGCCCAAAAACGGCCAGATCGGCTTCTGCTTGACCTGCAGGCAATACAGATACTCGATTCCCAAGGTGTTGCCGTAGGTGCATTGGAAACCGTAGCTTTCCATCCGGCGCCGCGCTTGTTCGATCGGCATGCCATAGGGAATCAATTCTTCGATTCGCTGAGTGGTCATCGGCTCGTCTTCGGGCAGAAACAAGCGACCGCGCCCGCCGGTCGTCAATCTGCTGCAGCCGCCGGCCGCCAGGGCGCTTACGAGCAACGCGAAGCACAAAACTCGCATGGTCTCTTCTCCTAACGGCGGTATCGGCCGAATCGCTTATAGCGGATGAACCGAGGATCGCGACGATGCGCGGTTTTCGGGCGACTGCCCCGGCGAGCTTGCGGCCCGCGCAAACTTTGCCGGCTGCGGCGGAAAAACTGGGAAGAGTCTGCGGGTTACGCCTGTCGCGACTCGTTAAACGCCACGGAGCTCCCCGGAGAGAGAGATGCTTACTTACAAGCCCGCAAGAACGTCACCAGGTCGGCCAGATCTTGCTGCGACAATTGCTGATCGAGTCCTTGGGGCATGATCGAGACCGTGCCGGGGCGCATCTCTTCGATGTTGTCGCGGGCAATGCGGAACTCTTCGGTCGGCCCCTTGGCCAGCACGACCTCGTCGGCGCCATCCTCGCGCAACAGGCCCATAAAGGTTCGCCCGTCCTCGGTCACGACCAGCATCGGCTCGAAGCTGCGCACCAGGCTGGCGCTGGGATAGACGATCGCTTCGAGCAAATCGCGAGGCTGGCGGACCTGGCCGATGCGCGTGAGATCGGGGCCCAGCCGGCCGCCCAGATAGCCGATCGCATGGCACGAGGAGCAGGCCGCCTTCGTGCTGTTGAACACCGCTTGACCGCGGCGAATATCCCCTGCGGGCAGACCGGCGAGCAGCTCTTCGAGCTTTGCTCGCTGCTCGACCAGGCCGACGTCGAGCCGGGCGTAGAGCTTTTCGGCCTGCGCTTGCACCGCGGCGGGATACTTGGCCAACCGCGGCTTCAGCGTCTCGGCTCGCAAAGCGGAAAGGCCCGGCGAATCGTCGAGCGCGGCGACGACTTCAAGCCCCACTTCGGCGTCGGTCGTTTGCTCGAACGCCGCCAGCAGCCGATCGACCTCGAGCGGCCCGACGTCTCGCAACGCGCCGGCCAGCGCCAGCAGTTGCGGGCGATCGAGCTTCGCCTTCGACAGCACTTCGACCGCCGCCAGCCGCACGGCCACCGGCCGCTCGGCATCCAATTGAGCGGTGAGAAATTCGAACACGGCGCCGCTTGCCGCGCCGATTCCGCCCGGCGCCGCGGCCAGCGCCGCCACGCGCAGTTCGTCGGCGCGATCGCCATCTTCGCCGACCTTCAGCAGGGCGCCGACCAGGCGCTCGTCGCGAGTCTTGGCGCCGCTGAAGGCCCGCACCGCGGCGACGGCCGCGGGCAGCAAATCCGCATCGCCGGCCGAAAGCGTCTGCATCAAAGCGGCGGTCCAAGCGGGCGGCAGTTCCTTCAGCTTCGATTGCGACATCGCCTTTAGCGCGCTCAATCGCTCGGCTTGCGAGGCGCGAGCTTCTTCGAGCCGCGCGGCGAGCAGCGACTGGATTTCCGCCGAACCGGCGAGTCGCGAAAGTTGCAATTCCAACTCGGCCCGCTCTTCGGCGCCCAGCGCCGGCGAAGCCAGCCGCTGGCGGAAGTGCTCGGCCAGTGCGCCGCCCCACTGCGGGCGGCGGCCGACGATCCAGGCCGCCGTTTGTTTGGCCGCCAGATTCGCAGAGGCGAGATAGGGCGCCACTACGCCGGCGGTCAGACCGCCCTCGGGCATCTGGTCGAGCGCCACCAGCGCCGCGCGCTGCGAGAGCACGTCGGGGCTGTTCAGTCCTTCGCGGGTCGCTTCCGGGTCGGCGATTTCGATGAGTGCGTACGTCAGCGAGTGCTCCAACGCCCGATCGACGGGCTCGGCCGCGGCGGCCAGCAGCGCGGGCACGGCTGTTTTATCTTCCAATCGCCCCAGGGCTTCGGCCGCAGCCCGGCGGTTTTGGGCCGAATCGTTCTTAAGCATGGCGAGCAATTGCGGCAGCGCCTCGCGATCGCGGCGAACGCTCGTCGAGTGCAGTGCGGCCTGGCGGACCGTTTCCGAGTCGTCGGCCAGCGCCGTGCGAGCCACGCCACGCGCCTGCGCAGCGTCGATCCGCGTCGCCGCCCAAACGGCGCCGAGCCTGGCGGCGGGCGAGCGGCCGCTGTCGACGACTTTCATCAGCGCCGGCACGGCTTCCTCGCCGCGGCGCCCAAGCGCCTCGATCGCGCGGCGCCGCACGGCGGGTCGCCGGTCGGCCAGTCGCTGGCTAAGCTCGTCGATCGAAGGCGCCGACCAATCGAGCTGCAGTCCGCGCGGATCGTCGACGCGCGGGGCGCCCGACCTCTTGATGCGATAGACGGCGCCCAGCACGTCGGGCTTGTGCAGTTGCGAGGTCGGGCAGCAGAGCTTGTACCAGCCGCCCGTGTCGACCACGATCAGGCTGCCGTCGGCGTCTGCGAAGACGTCGGTCGGATGAAAGTCCTTCTGGTTCGAGACCAGAAAGTCGTGGTTCTCCGGCTGAAACATCGCCCCTTCGACCTTCAGGGCGTGCCGCGTGATCTTCTGCATGTTGAAGCAAGCGGCGAACAGGTTGTCTTGGTAATCGGCCCCGAACGCATCCGATTCGTAACGCGCGAGCCCGCAGGGCGCCGCCGGCCCCAGGTGAACCAGCACCGGCATGACGTCTTCGCCCGTGCGCGGATGGCCGTCGAGCACGCCGTGAACCTTGCCATAGACGCCGCCGTAGATGGCGTGGATCAGGCCGTCGCGCAAGCCACCGCCCGGATGCTGCAAGAAGGTGGTGGTGAACACGCGCTCGCCGCCGGGCGTGAACACGACGTCGACCGGGTTGTCCATGCCGCCGGTCATCACCGGCTCGATGCCGGAGCCGTCGGGCCGGCAGCGAAAGATGTGCGAAGCCTTGGTCGTCCACGGCGCCTTGCCGGGCCGCTCGTAGGTTTGCTCGGCGAAGGCGCCTTTGCACCAATAGATCCAGCCGTCGGGGCCCAGATACGGGCCGTGCAGGTCGTTGGCGCAGCCGGTCAGCGTTTTGCCTTGAAACCATTCCTCGCGGCGTTCGGCCACGCCGTCGCCGTCGGCGTCGGTCAGCTTCCAGATGCTCGGCGGGGCGGCGACGTAGAGCGAGCCGTCGAACCACATCACGCCTTCGGGAAACATCATCCGATCGGCGAACACCGTACGGCGGTCGAAGCGGCCGTCGCCATCGATGTCTTCGAGCCGCACGATGCGGTGCGGCTTCTGTTCGAGCTGCACTTGCACTTTGTCGTTCGAACCCGACGAATCGGCCACGTACAGCCGTCCTTGCTCGTCGAAATCGGCGACGATCGGTCGATCGACCAGCCCCGGTCCGGCGGCCTGTTCGATCTCGAAGCCAGCCGGCAACGTGAAGACGTGGCCGTTGAGCTTGACTTCATCCGCGCCGCCGGGCGAGCCGACCAAGAGCGCATTGAGGGAGGCAAGGAACGCGATCAAGGCGAAACGCTTCGAGAGCGGCATGTTGATTATCTCAACGCAAATTTGCGGCAAGCCGCATTGGACGATGTAAGGTGGTGCGAGGCAAAACCATGCGAGCTTCAAGTTTATTGCGCTGGCGGTCTTGGAGCAACTAGCTCGGATTATTCGTCAGCCCACGCCAACCCGAAGCGCAAGCGAGGCGGAGCAAAGCACCTACCTCGCTGGCGCTTCGGGTTTGTATGGAGCGCTTTGTCAAGTAATGGTTGGGCTGATGAATAATCCGGGCTAGCTCGGGGGCGAGAGCCTTCAAGGCGGGCGGCAACAGAAGGCGCTGCGGCGCCGAGGAGCTGATTCGCCTTTCACAACCTATGTTTGACGAGCGTCAACCGGGAGTCTCGAAGAAGCGCCCGGCGAACCGCCCGCCGCACGCGCCTGAGACGCGCGGTCGATCGCGCCGCGATGTGGATTCGGTTGCGCCAATTCCGGCGAATTAGCGTTCGGTGGCGGGCCGATTCCCGTTTCATAAATCGGATGTCCGGCGCCCGTGAAGAGGCGGCGAAAGAATTCGTGGTTCGCTTGCTCCGTCGCCAGGTCGTCGCGGGTGCGGAAGCCGTTCCGTCTGCGTTCAATTCCAGCGTGCGCGTGCTGCCCGACGCTCCCTGATTTGCAGCGGCGGCTTTCTGTTTAAACCGCTCAAGCGAGGAACCTGTCAATCGAGGAACCTGGGCTTCGCGCTGCGAGCGCAGCGGAAGCCCAGGCCTAACTTGTGCGCAAGCGGATCGGCGGTATGCCACTGGCGCGGGTTGGCGTCCGCTTCGTTTCCGCTCGGAGCGCCCTCGGCGACCGCTGGCGGTCCGCCGCGGACTACTCGCTGGACTCGATTACTGTCTACCCATTGTCCTGGCGGAGGCGGCGACTGCGGGGGCGGAACCAAAACGGACTCGGTCCACTCGGCAACGTTGGAGAACAGTCCATAGACCGGCGCCGAGCCTGTTCGCGCCACATCAAAGGATGCGATTTTGACGGTCCCGTACCGCCACGGCACGATTTCCGAGGAGTCTTCTCCCCACGGGAATTTGGTCGTTCCGCCATTGGTTGCCGCGAATTCGTATTCGTATTCCGTGGGCAGCCGTTTGCCGACCAATTCGGCGAAGACCAGCGCATTGTTGAAGCTGACGGGCGCCAAGGCTGTGTCGTCTGGAGGGGCCGTCTTGATCCTAGGATCCAAGGGCAGCGCGCCCCTTGCGGCATGGTATTGCCGTCCGGTGACCTCGGTGATATCCAGCCAAAATGGCTCGACGTGCTCGCGCTGCTGGGGCGGGGCCGAAGGGCTTCCGCCCGCCGCGAACCAGCCGCCGTCGAATCGAGCCATGTTCTTCAACACCTCCGAATCACTCAAGATATGAATTTCCGGCAGCTCGACCTTGCCATTCGCGAACGTCCAGCTTTGGTGTACGTGCGGCCCGGTTAATTGCGCTTCGGACGCGGGGACGGTCCGAATCACTTCGTGAAAGCCAAAGCCTGGAAGGTCAACGACGACTAAGTATTGGCCCGGCGGAACATCGACTTCCGCGGGCGTCGGCCGTTTGAGGCGGACGCGACGCAGGCGATCGGGCCAGCCAACGGGATCGAGCGGAACCAACACGCCGCGGGCGCCTGGCGGTTTCGTAGCGATCACGACGGTTTGCAAGCTCGCTCCTCGCCCGGCCCCGGCGGCCAACAGCGTATTGTGTTCGCGCAGCACGAAGCCGAACGCCGCCAAGACGATGACAAGCGCCAAACAGGCGGCGGCCGCAATCCAGTTTCGGCGCAGCAGCTTCCAGCCGCGTTCCAGCCCGCTGGGGCGGCGGGCCCGGATCGGTTCGCCTCGCAGCAACCGCTGCAAATCTTCGGCGAATTCGCGGGCCGTGGCGTACCGCCGCTCGGCCGCCTTCGCCATCGCCTTGAGGCAGATCGTTTCCAGATCGCGAGGCGCCGCCTTGTTCAGACTCCGCGGCGCACGCGGCTCGTCGTGGAGCACCTGATGGATCAACATCCGCGAACCGCCGCGGAACGGCCGCTGCCCGGCGAGCAATTCGTAGAGGATGACTCCTAGCGAATAGACGTCGCTGCGGCGGTCGGCCAAATGAGCTTCGCCGCGAGCTTGCTCCGGCGACATGTAGGCGGGCGTGCCGAGGATCTTGCCGTTGACGGTCACAGTCACTTCGCCCGCGTCGCGCTTGGCCAGGCCGAAATCCATCAAATGCGGCTGCTTGCGGCCGTCGATCATGATGTTGCCGGGCTTGAGATCGCGATGCACGACGCCCGCTTCGTGCGCATGCTGCAAGGCTTCGGCGACCGCGGCGCACAATTCCGCCGCTTCGCGCGGCGCCCATCGATCCGACAACAAATACTCCGACAGCGTCACGCCTTGGACGTACTCGCTGACGATGTAAACCGAGTCTCCTTCGCGCCCGACCTCGTGCACCGGCACGATGTGCGGATGGCGGAGTTGTGCGGCGGCCCGCGCCTCGCGTAGAAACAGGTCGACCGTTCGCTGGTCGAGGTCTCGGGTGCGAGGCAGCTTGATCGCCACGATCCGGTCGAGAGACGGGTCGCGCGCCCGCCAGACGTCGCCGAAATGACCGCTGCCGACGTGCTCCAAAAGATCGAAGCGACCGATCTTGCGAGGCTCTCCCGCTCCGGCCGTCTCTACTTCGCAGTTCAGATCGAGCTGGCTGCCGCACGACGGGCAAGTCAGCAAATACTGCTGCGTTTCCTCGGCGACTTCCACCGGGTGTTGGCAGTGAGGGCAGCGGATGTGCATCGACCGCTCCGGGACGGAGTTCAATTCAAGATGGGTAATGCGTTTGCCAAACGATTCGGCGCCCTTGCGCGCGACTCTCGCTCAGGCCGCCATTACACGGGAAGGCTTTTGCCCTTGAGAGCCTTGTTTCTCTACTCCGAGGTTGACGCCCATTCTAGCGTCTGGCGGCGATCCGCAATAAGTTTTTTCCGCTGGTCGAGTCGACGGCGCACGCCCCGCCCGCTGGGCGGCTGTTTCCAAGCCGCGATATCAAGTTAAAATGAGCGACGGCGCTTGTAAGTAGGGCGGTTGAGTCAGCCGTCCTTGAAGTCTGCTTTGCGGGCGATGGTCGCGATGAAGCGTTCATTTCAAGGCGGGATCATGGCGGTCGGTTGGGCGATGTTTTTCGCGTTGCTGGCCGGCTGCGCGCCGGCCGAGCGAGCGGGGGCGGCGTCTGACCCCAGGCCCACCTTCGCCGACGTTGCTTACGGTCCCGACGAGCGCAACGTGCTCGACTTCTACCAGGCCCCCGGCGAGCGGCCGGCGCCCGTTTTGGCGTTTTTCCACCGCGGCGGTTTCGTGAGCGGCGACAAACGCGAGATCAACGTCGGGCTCGCCGCCGCCTTGAAGAAGTCGGGCATCCATTTCGCGTCGATCAACTATCGCTACGTCAATGGTCAGGACGTGCTGTTTCCCGCCCCGCTCCTCGACGGCGCCCGCGCCGTGCAATTCTTGCGCTCGAAGGCCAGCGAGTGGAACATCGATCGCGAGCGCATCGCCTGCTTCGGCGGGTCGGCGGGGGCGGGCATCTCGCTGTGGGTCGGCTTTCACGACGACCTGGCCGATCCGCAGAATTCCGATCCGGTGCTCCGCGAGTCGAGCCGCATCGCGGCGGTCGGCAGCCTGGACGGCCAGTCGACCTACGATCCCATCAAAATACGCGAGATGATCGGCGGCCGGGCCTGGCAGCACCCGTCGATGTACAAACTGTTCGGGCTGCGCGACGCCGACCAAGCGCTGCACCCCACGCCCCAGCAGCGGCGGCTGTACGAGGAGTCGGCGGCGATCACCTGGCTCACCGAGGACGATCCTCCGGTGTTCATGGCCTACAGCGAACCCGATGGCCCGTTGCCGGCCGACGCCAAACCGGGCGAAGGCATTCATCATCCCGCCTTCGGCCGAATGCTGAAGGAGCGAATGGATCGACTCGGAATCGAGAACGTGTTCATCAACCTCAACGACGGCGACGCCAAGGATGTCAATGCAATCGGCGAGATGTTGGCCTTTTTTCAGCGGCGCCTGGGCGTCGAGGGGGCGAAGTAAGGCGAACCGATCCGCTCGAGTGCGCTGCTCGGCGCGATTCTGCGACCAGGAGCGGCGATTTGCGGTTTGGGTTCTGCGCCCATCCATGCTCGACATTCTCTACCAGGACGATCACTTGATTGTGCTCGACAAGCCGTCGGGATTGCTCGCCGTGCCGGGCCGCGGCCCCGAATTGCAGGACTGCCTGAGCGCACGCGCCCAGGCCGCGGCGCCGTCTGCGCTGGTCGTGCATCGCCTCGACCGCGATACCTCGGGCTTGATGGTCATGGCGCTAACTCCCCATGCGCAGCGCGAATTGAGCCGGCAATTCGCCGAGCGTACGGTGGAAAAGCGATATCTGGCGGTGGTCTGGGGCGGCATGCAGGCAGCGGAGGGATTCGTCGATTTGCCTATGCGCAAGGACTTCGAGCGCCCGCCGCGTCACAAGATCGACCTGGTTGACGGCCGGTCGGCGTTGACGGCCTGGCGGCTTGTCGAGCGGCTTCCGGCCGAGCCGAGCGGTCAGCCGCACGGCGAGCAAAGCCGCCTCGAAGTTCGCCCGCTAACCGGCCGCTCGCATCAAATCCGCGTCCACCTGGCGACGCTTGGGCATCCGATCTTGGGAGACTGCCTCTACGCGCACCCCGCGGCGTTGGCGCTGGCGCCGCGATTGATGCTGCATGCCGAGCGTCTCGCGCTCGCTCATCCCGCCGACGGGCGCCCGATGATCTGGACCTCCGCGTGCCCTTTTTGATGTTCCGTTTTGATTCGCACGCCAGGTTTCCACGTACAAGGCCGGGCGGAAAGGCGCTATCGCTCATCGGAAGCTACGTTGGTAAAAAAGAGCAGTCTGCCGCCAGCGCAGAACGTGAAAACCGAGCGGTCCGAGGAAGTTGAGGCGCCGCGCAGCAGGAAATGGTCGAAAGGGGCGCCAAGTTTATTTCCAAGTCGCTGAAAGGTCTGTCTTGATGAGCGAGCTAAGTGACGGGTCGGGCGGGCAACGTCAGGTTTGCCGCAAGTCCTTGCTGCGATTGGCGCTGCGGCTTCACGGCCGGGTTTCGCTCTGCCTCGTGGAAAGCTGCCCCGTGGAAAGGCTGGCTGCGTTTTTGCGCAGGGCGGCTTTAACAACGCATTGGCGCCGGGGCCTGCGAACTTCGCACGCAGGGGGTGACAGGATGTCGAAATGCTCGCTGTCTTGGCTCTTGCTCGTTCTGGCCCCGGCGTTGATTCCGGGCGCCCGGGGGCTCGAGGCCGCCGACGCTGCGACGACCGGTTCGCTGCGAGAGGCCATCACGGTCGCTGAATTGCAGCGCCACGTGCAGGTCTTGTCCGACGACACCTTCGAAGGCCGCGAAGCCGGCAGCCGCGGCGGCCGTGCGGCCGCCGGGTACATCGGCCGCGAGTTTCAGCGACACAAGCTGGCCGGCGGCGGCACGGCGGGCGGTTATTACCAGTCGTTCGGCGCCCAATACCGCAACATTCTCGGCCTGCTCGAAGGCGCCGATCCGCAGCTCAAAGACGAACTGATCGTGATCGGCGCGCATTACGATCACGTGGGCTACGGCACCGCGCAGAACAGCTACGGGCCGACCGGTTACATCCACAACGGCGCCGACGACAACGCCAGCGGCGTCGCCGGACTGCTGGAGATGATCAAGGCGTTTTCGCAACTCGAGACGCGGCCCAAACGTTCGATTTTATTCGCGCATTGGGACGGCGAAGAAAAAGGACTGCTCGGCTCGAAGCATTGGGTGGCCGAGCCGACGCTGCCGCTGGCGCGCGTGCGGCTGATGGTCAACATCGACATGATTGGCCGCCTGCGCAACGACTACGTCGAAGTCTACGGCTCTCGCACGGGCCGCGATCTGCGGCGGCTGGTGAGTTTGCAAAACGTCGAACCGAACTTGCGGCTCGGTTTTTCCTGGACGATGCGCGAGGACAGCGACCATTACTCTTTCTACCTGCGCGGCATCCCGGTGTTGATGTTCCACACCGGTTTGCACGACGATTACCATCGGCCGAGCGACGACGTCGAAAAACTCAACCTGGCGGGCATGCAGCGCGTGGCGCGCCTGCTGTGCGGCGTGTTATACGAGCTTGCCGACCGCCCCCAGCTCAGCGGCTTTCGCCACGCCGGGCGCACCGATACGGAGCAGGCGCGGCAAGCATTCGAGCGGCCCCTGGCGCCGCTCGCCGGCCGCTTGGGCCTCGCCTGGGATCCGGCCGCCGAGCGCGCCGGCCAAGGCTTGCGCGTCAGCCGGGTGGCGCCGGGCTCGGGGGCGGAACAAGGCGGCCTGCGGCCGGGAGACCGGATCGTACGATTCAACGGCCAAGAGGTGCAAACCGGCGCCGACTTGCGGCCGCTGGTTTGGACGGCCGCCAGCCCGGCCAAGGTGGCGGTCGAACGCGGCACAGTCGAGCGCGGCACAGTGGCCGAACTCGTGGAACTGAATGTGCCGCTCGGAGGCGCGCCCGTGCGGTTGGGATTCTCGTGGCGCACCGACCCGGCCGAGCCGCACGCGGCGGTGCTTTGCCGGGTCGTGCCGGACTCGGTCGCGGCGCAAGCCGGGCTGCGGCAGAACGATCGCGTATACGAAGTTTCGGGACGCACGTTCGATTCGAGCGACGAATTCAAACGCCTGCTAGCTTCCAGCGACGAGCCGATCGAACTGCTCGTCGAGCGGCAAGGACGGCTGCAAACCGTCGCGCTGTCTCCACAGGCCGCCGAACCCAACAGCGAATAGCTCCGGCCGATTCTCCGTTTATACCGTGCGCAGTTGAGAATGAGACATCCGTCGGTCGTGCCCACGGCCTTCTAGGCCGTCAACCGCCGACGGCCTAGAAGGCCGCCCCACGAGACGCCCCACGTCTCGTGGGCGCCCGCGTGCAGTATATACTAAGTTCGAGTTTCGCGGTTTTCGAGCGTAGTTTGAGCGGGCCGCCGCATGGGGCGCGGCGGAAAAACGGCAGTCGGCGAGCCGTAATTCGCGAGACAGGTCTCGCGGCGGCTTGGTCAGCCCGCGAGGCTGACAAATT
>DATKRK010000297.1:0-17436 GCA_035532215.1 Pirellulales bacterium
AGGTAACGTAAACTTGTTTTCATTGGACCAGTCCTCTCGTTGCGGCACTGCCTGAGAAAAAGGATTACCCCCTGATTTCAAAGGTAATCCGCGCCAGACGCGGGCGACTGGTCCAACCATTTTGTCTACAGAATCAACCGCACGAACCCCTACTTACACCCTTGAGATCGCGCGGCCCCTTTGACGCCGCGGCCCCTGAGGCTCTAAGCTGAGCGCCTTTGTGGCAACTTTCCCAGCCGCCCAACCCTAGACGATCTATTCCACAGATGGTTCGCACCCGCTTTGCCCCCAGTCCGACCGGTTATTTGCACATCGGCGGCGTCCGTACGGCGCTCTTCAATTGGCTCTTCGCGCGACGGCACGGAGGGCAGTTTTTGCTGCGAATCGACGATACCGACCAGCAGCGCAACGTCGAGTCGGCCTTATTGCCGATCCTGCACGGCTTCCGCTGGCTGGGCATCGATTGGGACGAAGGCCCCGAGGTCGGCGGGCCGTACGCGCCCTACTATCAGTCGCAGCGTCTGCCGCAGTACCAAGCCGCGGTCGAGCGGCTGTTGGCCGGCGGGTTTGCTTATCGCGATTTCGCCACGCCCGAGGAATTGCAAGCCGAACGGCAAGCGGCTGAACAAGAAAAACGCCCGTTTCTCTACAGCCGCCGCTGGATGGCCGAGACCGAAGCCGAAGCTGAGAAGTTCAAAGCCGAAGGGCGCAGCGGCGTCGTGCGGCTGAAAATGCCGCGAGAAGGGAAGTTGGTCATTCCCGACCTGGTACGCGGCAACGTCGAGTTCGATTGGGCCCGCGAGCAGGATCACGTCGTGCAGCGGGCCGACGGCTCGTGCCTGTATCACCTGGCCAGCGTCGTCGACGACTTCGATTTCAAGATCACGCACGTGATCCGCGCCGAAGAACACCTCTCGAACACGCCGCGGCAGATCTTCATCGCCCAGTCGCTCGGCTATCTGCTGCCCGAGTACGCGCATCTGCCCTATGTGGCCGAGCCGGGCAGCAAGAACAAGCTCAGCAAGCGGAAGCTCGACAAGTACCTGAAGAACCGCGACTTCGCGCTGGTCAACGAGCACGGGTTGGCGATCGCAAAAGCGCTCGGGCTGACGACCTCAGCAGACACGTTCAACCCGGTGATCGTCGATTTCTACGAGCAAGTCGGCTATCTGCCCGAGGCGATCATCAATTACTTGATGCTGTTGGGCTGGTCGCTCGACGACAAGACCGAATTCTTTACGCGACAGCAAATGATCGACAGCTTCTCGCTCGAACGCGTTACGAAGGCGCCGGCCAGCTTCGATCCCAAGAAGTTGTGGGCCTTCCAGGACCGTTACATGCAGCAGCTTTCGACCGAGGAGAAGGTCGAGCGCATGCTGCCGTTCCTCATCAAAGCGGGACTGGTCGAGGAATCAAAATCGGCCGCCGCACGGCAGCCGCTTTCCAAAATCGTCGCCGCAGCGGGCGACCGGCTGAAGGTCAGCGGCGACATTCTGGCGTATGCCGATTTCTTTTTCCTCGCCGACGACGCGTACCCGTTCGATGCCGAGTCGTTCGAAAAGCACTTGAAAAAGCCCGAGGCCGTCGAGCGATTGACGAAATTTCGCGATCGGCTGGCGGCACTCGATTCGTTCGACGTCGAATCGCTCGAATGCGCGATGCACGAATTCCTCGAAGCCGAGCAGATCAAAATCGGCGCCGTGATTCACGCCATCCGCGTCGCCGTAACGGGCAAACCGGTCGGGCCGGGCTTGTACGATTGCCTGGCGATTTTGGGAAAAGAGAAATGCCTGACGCGGATCGACCGGGCATTGGGAAGGATGAAGGCGGAAGGATGAGGGATGAAAATCCCGCGAGGCCGGTTGAGGCGATGCCGGAGTGAAGCGGGGCGCCACTCGCGCTCGTCCGAACGCGCCCTATATTTTCAAATCTTCGATCTCACTGCCTACGGTTGAATCATTTGAGGGGAGCACGAGTTCCATGCGAAGAGAATTCTTCCTGGTCGCTGCGGCTGGCTTCGCTTTGGCGTGGATTGTTGCCCGCAGAGCCATTCGCCGTGATGGCTTTGCCGATGAAGATCGCCAGCGGCAGCGGCGCGCCGCTGCGGATCGTGGCCGTGTGTCCCGAGTAGCGAGCGTTACATCGAGACGACCAGCGGCATGCCGAGCAAAGAGCACGTGACAAACGCCAGCACCACGCTTAACACCAAGGCCGACGTGCAAACCAAGCGGACGAACGTCGGCCTGCGTCCCAATTCGTTGAGATCATCTTCCAGCGCCGCCGCGTAGCTGAACGGCAGCAAAGCCCCCAGGAACAGCGCCCAGGCGATCATCGAGGACAATACGGCCAGCGACGGGATGCCGTAGCCCTCTTTCTTCATCAGCAGCCAGTTGAGCGCGGTGGCCCCGCCGGCAAGGGCGGCGAACAACAAGTGCTTGACGCGCCGGGCGCGGTTGTGGTCGACGTTCGTCGGGTCATCGCCGGATGGATTCATTTTTCGAGCCTGATCGGAGTCGTCGGCGCGAGCCGAATTTCGTAACGAGCGATTCAAGTGCGGCAGGCGCCGAGGATACTTGCTGCATGTTGGCTAACGATTCGGTTTTCGTGAGAAACACTGCAAGTTGCTGGCGGTTTGCCAAGGCTGTGTTTCGATCGGGTTAGATTTCCATTCCGGAGCCAAGAATAGCGCCTTGATTCATTGCCCGAATCGGCGAGTGTCATTCTAATCCCGTTTTGCCTTGTTCACTTCGACCACGTTTGGCGAGAAATCGTGAACGTGAAATGCCCGCATTGCCAACGGCCGATCAAACAGCCCAACAAGGCCTCTGGCGAGCCGCTTCGGTGCTCGGCTTGCGGCGGTCTGGCGACGATGCCAGCGACGGCGCGTGCCGCTCCGAGTTCGCCAAAGTTCGACGACTTGCTGGCGGCGCCCGCACTTCCGAGCCAGTCCGAGGTAACCATTCAGTGGCGCTCTCGCAAAAGACAAATCGTCGGGTTGCGGACGATTCTGGGCGGAATGGCGGTCTGTCTGCTTGTCGTCGCGACGGTATGGACGGTGCAACAGGTCAGTCGCTGGTTGAAACGCGCCCGGCAGGAACAGGCCGAGGCGCTTGCGACGCCTCCCGTCCCTGCGTCTGCGCCTCTGCCCCCCGATCCAAGCCGGCCGACCTGGCTGCCCGACGCGGCGCTGCACGCACAGTTGGGCGACGAAGTCGGGATTCAGCACTATCGGCTGCGAATTCCTCGCGAGTTCTCCCCGGTTCCCGTGCGGCAACCGGCCTGGCTGCCGCGCGGCTGCTCCTATTTCGCAAACAGTTGGCTGGAAATACCCAAGCGGCGGGCGTTGATCGTCGCCAGCCTGACGAAATGTCCCAGCGCCCAAACGGCGGGCGACGACTTGAAGGCCGCGCTCGAACGTTTTTACAACCGCTTGCAGAGCAATGTCCGAGCGACGAGTTTCTCCACGGGAAGTTCAGAGATTGGATATCTTGCCGGAGAGTCATTCATCAAGGCGTCGTTTTCCGGGCGAATCAAATTCGATCAAGATCTGCCGCGCGTCGATCGCAGCGGACAGGTGTTGATCCATCTCGAAGGGAATTCCGAGGTCGCGATCTATTTTTTATGCGATCGCGACGCCGACCGCGAACTGTTTCGGCAACTCGAGGCGTCGCTGCTCACGCTGCGGGCAAGCCTGCACTGAGGGCGCCGACCGCTACGGGTGTGGGTGAATGTGCAGGTGCGGCAGCTCTTGTTGCAAGACCGCAATGCCGTCTTCGGTGACGTCCGTACCTTCGAGATACAGCGATTCGAGGCGGTTCAAGCCTTTGAGTCGTTCCAGTCCGGCATCGGTGATCGGAGCGTTTTGCAAAATCAGCGACCGCAATTTGGGCCATTTGCCGACGCAAGCCAAGCCGCCGTCGTCGATCCGGCTGCGGCCGAAGCGGATCAGTTCCAGGTTTTCCAGCGAGGTCAAACGCTCGAAGCCCGCCGAGGTTACGGCGGCGCTTGCGAAATTCACGATTCGCAAGCGATTCAACCCCAGCAACGGTTCGAGACCGGCGTCGGTCACGCGAGTTTCGCCGAGCACGAGTTTCTCAAGTCCACTCAAGCGGCGCAATCGCTCCATGCCGAGATCAGTGACGGTCGCTTTTCTCAAGGTGAGTTCCGTCAAGGCATCGAGGTTTTCCAGCAGCGCCAGGTCGTCGTCGTCAAGAGGCTCCTCTTCGACGACGATGGCGTTCGCTTCGCCCCGCTCGACGAGTTGAATTTGAGCCGACCAGGCCGCTTGCGGCTCGTGCGTGCGAGCCGTCGGCTCGGCGCTTGGCGCCTTGCCCGATTCGCAGCCCGCGGCTGCCGCGCAGGCCAATACCGCCAGCCATGCCAAGCGAATTCTCATGCCGTAAGCTTGCTCGAGCGCCGGTTACTTTGCGGCGGCCTTGTCGCGCGCCAGGCCGAAATCGCCGGCCATCTGGCGCCATACCGCGTGGATGTGGTTGGCGAGGTTGCCCGCGGCATCGGGCTGGGTGTTGTTGAACTCGATCACGAACGTGGGGCCTTGCACGCGATACGAATGCCCAACGCCGGGTTTGTCGGCGCCCGCCCAGGCGAAGTGAACTTGCTCGATGCCGGCTTTGCGCACCTCGGCGATGCGAGCTTCGTTAATTTCCGCGGGCATCTTGTCGGTATAGGCTCGCAACAGGGCCCAAAGCGTCTCCACCTGTTCGTTCTGCATCTCCTTGGCCGCCAAGCCTTCAGGGGCGGCGCTGGGCGCGTGCGGTTCGCCGGCCGCGCGAATATCAGCCGGCGCCTTGTCGGCGATGATTGCCGCGCGTCGTTGTTCGTTCGAAAGCGAAGCGAGCAGTTCGAAGGCCAATTCTTCTTCGTCGCGAAGCACGCGCGTGCCTTTCTTCGGACCGACGCTCAACACGGTTTTGACTTCGGCCGGATTGGCGCCAAAGAACGCCGGCGTGACCGAAGTCGTCTGTCCGTCGGCGACGACGAAATTTAGCGACAGATGATGCCCCTCGACGCTCCAACCCCAGCGTCCTTGCGCGGCTGGCTGGCCGAACACGGTGAAGTAATAGCGTTCGGGGTCGCGAATCGGCCCGCCCTTCCGCTCCTTCTCCAGTTCGCGAAGGATCGCCTCCAGGCTCATGATCGTCACCGCCTTCTCGTAGCCCAGAGCGCTCACGCCGCTGGCGAGCAGCGCGTGCGCGCGCTTGCGCGACTCCGAGTCCATGTGTTTGATCTGCAGACCCTTGCGTTTGTCTTTCGGAATATAGTGCCAGTCGAGCCGGGCAGGATCGTCGAAAGCCATCGTCGCCTGCGCTCGCTGCTCTTCAGAGAGACCGGCCAGGAACTGTTGGGCGCTGCGCACCATGTCGGCGCCGGCAGGACGGAATTTGAGCATGCCCAGGGCCGCGCCGGACAGAATCAACAACATGGCAAGCGCCAGGAACGGTTTTCGCAAAGGGGTCATTTCGAACATTCCTTTTGTGGCGTGTTAGCGCGATCGCCCGCTGAGAGCCTATCCCTCGCGCAGTTCTGCCCCTACCATAGCTGTCGAGCAGCGCGAAAACCAGCGGCTGCCAAGCCTTCCAGGCGCGCGGCTCGCGGTTGCTTCGGCACGATGATTGCTTTTCAAGAAAAAACGCTTATCGAATGCTTTTAGCGCCAAGAACCGGGAGAAGTCAATGCCGCGGCGGTTCCAACTCCTAGGCATTGGAAGCGTCTATTTCAGCGATGCAAGCCGCTTTGATACAAGTACTTAAGACGATCAAAGCAGCCGAGATCCGCCGCTGGAATGAAATGCGACTCGCTTCGTATTGGTGTGGTCAAAAATGCGCCTGCGCAAGCGGGAGGTGGACACAATCTGTTCACGCCGGATCGTCAAGGACGAATGATAAAAAAATTTGGGCTTTTTATTTTCAATCTAGCTCGTCGCATTTAGAGGGGATGATTGGGGAGCAGGTCTTAAGCGATTGAGTTTCGATTAGTGGGGAAAACTGGCGAGGGAGATCGAGTATGAAACTCACGAAGTCAGCGGTCATCATCGACTACAAATTGGTCGCCAGCTTCGAAAGCGTGAAGCAGAAGCTGTTGCGACCCAAATACGCCGACCGATGGGATAAACCGCTGGCTTACTGGGTCGTGGCGACCGACCGTCGGCTTCCGCTGGCTTTTATGGGAACGAGTCTGCGCGAACTGCTGGACACTCCCTTAGAGCAACTTTTCGCGACTGCCGGCATCGGCCAAAAGAAAATCCGCACGCTGATCAACTTGCTCGTGCGTGCGGCTCAGCCGCATCCGCCCGGCGCCGTCGCGCCATTGACCGAGGAAGAGCTCGAGAAGGCGGCGGCGCCCGCCTCCAGCCAGAAGCGGAAAGGCGCCGAAGTCGATCCGACCATCGTTTCCGAAGCGCTGTGGGTCGAGTGGCGAGCGAGCGTGAAGGAGCACGGCTTTGGGCAGGAAACCTTGGGGCGCTACGTGTCGAGCTTGCAGCAGTTGCCGCGCGTGATCTGGAACGCGCCCTTGGAGTCCTACCTGGAGCTCACGCTGGCCGAGATCAGGGCTTTGAAGACGCACGGAGAAAAGCGCGTGGGCGCCGTGCTGGAGGTGTTCGGCAATCTGCACCAGATCGTCGTGCATCTCGGTGCCCAGTCGCAAATGGGCGTGCGAATTTTGCCTCGATTCGTGATTCAACTGGAAAACTGGGTGCTGCGCTACTTGCAGCGTCCCGGCGCCCCCAGCTACGAAGAACTGCGTTCGACCTTCATTGGGCCGCTGCTCGATCAAGTGCGCATCGACGCCGGCGCCCAAATCGCCAAGCTGGCGGAAAGTCGCCTGGCGCCCAGCGGCGCCACGGTGCGGCAAGCCGCGCAGCGGCTTGGTTTGACGCGCGCGAGAATCTATCAGTTGCTCGGCGAAGCGGGCGCCATCGTCAAGGTGCGCTGGCCCGAAGGACAGGCGCTGGTCGCCAGCTTGCGCGAGCGACTGGCGTCGCAAGACGCCGACAAGGCGACGCTGGAATTGTTGGACGCGGCGATCGAACTGTTCTTCGTCACCGGAGGAAACGACTTGCCCCTTCCGCTGCATGCGGCTCAGGCCGATCTGCCGGCGGCGGAAGGTAACGCAAATTCATCGCGTTCCAACGGACAGGCGACAAACGGCGCCAGCGGCGCGAACGGACGCAAGGAGTCCAGCCGCAAGTCGAGCGGCTTTCAATCGCTCACGAAGACGGTCTATCGTTAACCGACGGAAGCGGCGTTCGCTGTCGACGCGATTCCGCGCGACCGGGCCGCGCTTCAAGCTCGAAATGAGGGCGGTCCAGCCGGCGTCCTGGCCCATCGGGGCCTGACTGCTTTGCGTCGATCATTTCCGAGGGTGCTGCGAAGCGGGGCAGCGCCAACTGCAAACTTCGACGGCGCGCCGAGCCCCACTCGCAACCGGCCAGGCATCTTCCGGCTAATTGTACGAGGGCCTTCGCACGCGGAAGATTTCCAGCGAATTCGCCTGAGACCGAAGCCAAATGAGCGGCCAGCGAGTGCAACCAGCCGTGCCTTGAGCCATGCCGCCAAAACATCCGCTCTGCCTGACGCGCTTGCGCCCAGCCGTCGATCGAATGCGCGGCAAGCCGCGGTTGGAACACGAGCGACGACGGTTCGCAGACGTTCGTGTACCCCGCCGCCAGCAGCCTCAGGGCCAAATCGACGTCGGAGAAATTTGGTCCCAAGACCGGATCGAAAACGGGCGAGACGCCGCCGAGCGCCGCGCGGCGATAGAATCCCGCAGCCAGACTCGGCCCTGCAAGATCACTGCCCGCCAGATCGCCTCCGAGCTGCGCCGCCGATTCGGCCAACAGGCCGTGTCCGCGTCGGCGGACGACGCCGCTGGGGCGGTACTCTAGCCCCGCAGCCCAAACTCGCTCGGGGTCGTCGGCTTGGAGCGCCAGAGGCGCGACCGAAGCGACGCGGCGGTCATTGAAACGAGCCCGCGCGTGATCCGCCCAACCCTCGCCCACCGTGACGCCGCAGGCCAGCGTGTGGATGATCGGCGCCTGGCAGGCTACGAATCCCTGGTTCAGGGTCGCCACAAGCGACGCCTCCGGCTCGACGCGGATGAAATGCACTTCCTCGCCGAGTTGGTACGGATCTTCGTAATCTTGACTCAGGGCTACGACAATTTCGGCGCCTTCCGGGCGATTCTGAAGCACGGAGGCGAGGGTGTTTTCCAGCGAATCGCGGTCCCCTAGAAAGGGGATTAAAATCGAGAGGCGTGGCACGGGTAACCTTCCCGGTGACCGTCGCGGTCCATCCCGGCTCCTGTCGGGAAACCTTGGGCACGCGGCGTAGCGCGGTTGAATCCGGCTCTTCGGATTAAATCGGACCGGCGAGAGTCGTAAGTTGACCTTCGTTCTGATAAGAAATGCATAATTCTCGCTTTACCCAAATTGCCCCAGGTGACATCGCCTGGCGAGTCGGCTAATCTGGAAGCATCTCGATGGAAAATCCAAGCCGTCCGCTGCGACGAGCGGATGGTTCTGCGATCACGAAGAACGATGCCCATGAGAGAACGATGCCCATGAAAATGGCCGCACGGATCATTGATTTGCACAAGCACTATTTCCTGGGCGGCGAAACCGTCCAAGCGCTGCGCGGCGTGACGCTGGACATCCCCGAAGGCGATTACGTGGCCATCATGGGCCCTTCCGGTTCGGGAAAGAGCACTTTGTTGAACCTGCTGGGCTGTCTCGACCGGCCGACTTCCGGCCGCTTTTATTTGGGCGATCAGGACGTCGCGCAGTTGAATGACGACGAACTCTCCGAGATCCGGGCGGCGCGGATCGGCTTCGTATTTCAGTCGTACAACTTGATTCCCCAGTTGACCGTCCAGGAAAACATCGAAGTGCCCCTCTATTATCTCGGGCAACTGACGCCCGAGAGCCGAGATCGCTGCAGCATGCTGGCCGCGCAAGTAGGTCTGGGCGACCGACTCAATCACCGCCCCATGCAGCTTTCCGGCGGCCAGCAACAACGCGCCGGAATCGCGCGGAGCCTGGCAAACAACCCTTACTTCATGCTGGCCGACGAACCGACGGGAAATCTCGATTCGGTCACCACGGGCGAAATCCTGGCCCTGCTCGATCAGCTCAACGCCGACGGCAAGACGATCATCGTCGTCACCCACGAAGAAGACGTCGGCCGGCGCGCGCGGCGGATCGTGCGGCTGCGCGACGGTCTGATTCAGTCCGACGAGCGGAACTGAGCGGTCGCCGATCGACGGGCGGAGCTCAGCCTCATCACATCGCCAGTTCGCCCAGCGAGGCAACCAAGCCGTCGATCATCTCCGTGTCGTGGGCCCAACTCAGGCTGATCCTTAAGCGGGCCTCTCCATCGGGCACCGAAGGCGGCCGGATGGCGGGCGCCCAAAAACCCCGGGCGGCCAAGGCAGCGGAAAGTTCAACGGCGCGCGCCGACTCGCCAACGATCACCGGAATGATCTGGCCTGCGGTCGGTCCGATCCGCCAGCCTTGCACCCGCAATCGGCCGAGCAGATCGGCCGATCTCGCCAGCAACTCGCGGCGCCTCGCGGGTTCGTCGCGGACGATATCGAGCGCGGCGACGGCGGCAGCGGCGGCGGGCGGCGGCAGCGCCGTCGAAAAGACATAGGACCTGGCGCGGTTGGCCAGCCACTCGATGAGCGACCGCCGCCCAGCCGCGAATCCGCCCATTCCGCCCAGGGCCTTGCTTAGCGTGCCGACGCGAACGTGAACGCCCGCTTCGGCGCCCAGATGCTCGGCCGCTCCGCGTCCTTGTCTTCCGAAAACGCCCGTGGCGTGCGCTTCGTCAGTCATCAGCATGCAATCGTAACGTTCGGCCAGTTCTGCCAACTCGGCGAGCGGCGCCAGGTCGCCATCCATGCTGAACAAGCTGTCGGTGACGATCAGCCGGCGCCGGAAGCCTCGACCGGCTTGCAACATCTTCTCCAACGCTGCCACATTGGCGTGCTGATAGACGTACACGGCGGCGCGCGACAAGCGGCAACCATCGACGATGCTGGCGTGGTTCAGCGCGTCGCTGTAAACCGCGTCGCCCTCGGCCGCCAGCGCTGGAATCACGCCGGAATTGGCGGCGAAACCCGAGGCGAAGACCAGCGCCGCTTCGGTCCCTTCGAACTCGGCCAGCCGCAGCTCCAGCCGTTCGAGCGCTCGCGAGTGCCCGACCACCAAGGGGCTTGCCCCGGCCCCAAAACCTTGCTCGTTCGCCGCTTGCGCCGCGGCTAGGGCCAGCCGCCCATCGGCGGCCAGGCCGAGATAATCGTTCGAGCCGAAATTGACCACCTGGCGGTTGTCGAGCTTGAAAGCGGAGCGCTGCGGGCCGTCGTAAGTGCGAAGCCGCCGCAGCAGATCGCGCCGCGCGAGCGCGTCGAGTTCCGCGTCGAGCCAGGCTAACGGATCGGCGGGCATGGCCGTTACGCTTTCCGCTTCGCGAGCTTCAAGACCGCTTCGAACTCGCTCTTCTTAACAGGCTGCACCGATAATCGAGAGCCGCGGCGCAGCAATTCCATGTCGCGCAAGGCGGCCACGCCCCGCAGCGATTCCAAGGAGAGCGGTTCGTCAAAAATCTCTTGCAGTTGGATATCGACCATCTGCCAGACGGGATTCTCCGGGCTGGCCTTGGCATCGTAATGAGAATCGTTCGCATCCCAGGCCGTATGGTCCGGGTACCCCTCGCGGACGACGACCGCCGTGCCGACGACGGCTGGCGGATCGCCGTTGGAATGATAAAACAAGGCCTCGTCGCCCGCGTGCATATCGTCTCGCAGGAAGTTTCGTGCCTGATAGTTTCGCACCCCGCTCCAGAACGTCGTCTTTTTCGGGCTGGCGGCCAGATCGTGGATCGAGAACGACGTCGGTTCGCTTTTCAGCAACCAGTATTGCTTTTGCGTCGATTTCTTTGGCGTTGCGCGGCTCATGGCGGGCATTTTAAGAAATACCAATGAGTTAATGAACCGCCCGGCGCCGAGATTTCGGACAACTCCCAGCCGGCGTTTGGAGCGAACCGCGCCGGCACGATGCTCGTAACAAACACCGGGAACGCGTTTTTTCTGCGCGCCGTTCAGTTTTCGTTGGAAGCGATAAGCTAATATCTATTAACAGGTTGCGATCACGCAAGTGTATTCTTTCCGCGATTCCGCGCGGCGAGCGGGCGAAAGAATTCGGCTTTGGCGGCAACTAATTCCCCTGTCATGACTTTACCGACACCCGAGGCCCGATGCGACGCTTCGGTTTCAACGGCTGCGATTGATTGGCAGGCCGCTTTGACCTGCCACGATCGTTGGCTGAGAACCATTGCCTTGGCGCGGCTGGGCGAATTGCAGGCGGTCGATGAGGTCATGCAGGAGGTGGCGCTGGCGGTCGTCCGGCAAAGCGCTCCTTTGGCCGACGCGGAAAAAGTGGCGCCTTGGCTGTATCGCCTGACGGTGACGCAAGCCTTGCTCTACCGCCGGCGGATCGGCCGGCGCCGCAAGTTGACCGAGGGCTATGCCGAACGCGTGCGGCCGACCGAGGGCGAGTCGCGGACCAGCGACCCATTGGCGTGGCTGCTGGCCGACGAGCGCCGCAAGTTGGTCCGCACGGCGCTCGAACGCTTGCCGCAGCGCGACGCCGAGATTTTATTGCTGAAATATACCGAGGACTGGAGTTACCACGAGATCGCGGCCCATCTGGGCATCGGGCACAGCGCGGTCGAGGCGCGATTGCACCGCGCTCGTCGGCGGCTGCGCAGCGAGTTGGCCGCGCTCGATGTGGCGGAAATAGAAGGTTGAACGCGATCATGAATGCGATGCGAGCCGAGCAAGAACATTTGTTGGATCTGCTCGTCGACGGCGAACTGAGCGAATCCGATCGTCGCGAATTGTTGCTCTGGTGCGAACGCGATCCGGAAGGTTGGCGGCGTTGCGCCTTGGCGTTTCTCGAGGCGCAGAGTTGGTCGAAAGAGCTGGCGTCAATTGGCGAGCCGGAGGCGTTAGCCTCTGTTCCGTTCGGCCGCGGCGCTTTGCCCCACGACCCGGAGGCTGACGCCTCCGGCTCGCCGATCGCTGGAAACGAAGCGGAGACTCGCGCCTTCGGTTCGCCGCTTGCCGGGCCGCGTTGGAAAGTCGTCGGATGGTCCTTGGCCGTGGCGGCGAGCTTTTTGGTTTCCTTCGCGCTGGGGCTTTGGGCTCGCGGCGGTTGGCTGCAATCTTCTTCGGACGAGCCCGGCGCCGTTTCCGCCCAGATGATCGCAGAGCAAGAGTCGGCTGAGCAGGAATTGATGGACAAGCTTCGTCACGACGCGCTGAATGGCGGCCTGGCGCCTGGGGAGATTCCCGCGGCCCGGTCGCAAGAAGCGTTGGGCCAGGTGCGATTGGTGGTGGACGGTCCGAACGGGTCAAGCGATGAAATTCAGTTGCCGGTCGTCGAAGGGAATGCGGCGGACGCCGATTTTCTACGCAGCCAGCCGGCGGCGATGCCGCTCGAAGTGCAGCGTGTTTTGGAACGGATGGGGCACCGAGTGCAACAGCGGCGCGAACTGGTGCCTTTGCGAATGCAGGACGGCCGGCGGTTGATCGTGCCCGTCGACGAGGTCGAAGTGCATCCGGTGGGCAATCGCGCCTATCAATAAAGCGTCAGCGTGCGGTGGGTGGCATGCCTTCGCCGGCGCCTGCCGGCGTAGGCTTCGTACATTCAAACAGGAAAGGGAACTGCCATGCGCATGAACGGTCAAACCTGGTTTTTCAAGTTCGGCGCCCTCGCCTTGTCCGCGGGCATCTGGCTCTCGGGCGCAGCGCTTCACGCACAGCAATTCGGCCCGGCGGTGCGTTTCCTGCTTGCCGGCCAGAAGGGCGATGAGCGCAAGACCGACGTGGCTTATTGGATGGGGGTCGCCTGCGAGCCGCTGCCTGAGTCTTTGCGAGCGCAGTTGAACCTGTCCGAGCGTGAAGGCGTGCTGCTCGAAGACGTGGTCGAAGACGGCCCCGCGGATAAGGCAGGGCTCAAGCAATACGACGTTGTCACGGCCATCGACGAAAAGCCCGTCGCCAGCCAGCAAGAACTCGCACGATTGGTGGTCGGCTCGCAGGGCAAAGAACTTAAGGTGCGGTATTTGCGGGCAGGCAAAGAGGCGACCGCGGCAGTCACGCCGGTCGAGCGGCCTTCGCACATGGATTTCAACTCCTGGGTCGTGCCCGAAGGCGACCAGGCGTTGATCCAAAATTGGCTCGAGCGGCTGCGGCCGGGCATGGGCCCCTATCCGCCGGCGCTGCGGTTTTTCCACCCAGGGATGGTGCTTCCGCCCGAGGCTTCGACCGACGCCGGACTGCCCGACGACATGAGCGTGACGATTTCCAAGCAGGGCAAAGAGCCGGCCAAGATCAGCGTGAAGCAGGGCGAGCGGTCTTGGGAAGTCACGGAAGACAAGTTGGACGAATTGCCCAACGACGTGCGCTTGCCCGTCGAACGGATGCTCGGCCGCGCCCGATTCAGCGTCAATATTTTGAACGACCATCGCGGCGATTCGAGGAATTGGCCAGAGTTCCCCAGGCCGCGAGACAAGGCGCAGCCTGGGACCCGCGGAAAATCGTCGGACGACGCCGACGGCCGCTTCGAACGGCAAATAGAAGAAATCCGCGAACAGCTCCGCCAGTTGCAGCAAGCGGTCGACAAACTTCAGCCCAACCCGTCGCCCGAGAAATAGGCCGACTTATTCGCGCACCTGCTGGAAGTAATTGACGCCTTTTTTGTTCGACGTCACGACGTCCAACAGCCCGTCGCCGTTCACGTCGGCCACTTCGAACTGGGTGCCGACGCCGCTGTCGTGATCGAACTCGTGCGGAATCCAGACCGGCTTGCCATTCTTGCGCGTCAATTCGAACCAGTACATCACCGCCGGGTCGCCGGGATTCACGTCGCCGTTGGGGCCGTGGGCCCACCAACGCTTGCCGGTGACGAAGTCCATCAGCCCGTCGCCATTGATGTCGGCCAGGCACAGAGAGTGCGTTTGCGAGAAGCTGCGGTCGATTTCGTGCGTCTTCCAGCCGTCGGCGGTTTGCTCGTGCCACCAGATGCCGATCTGGTGCGCGGCCGAACTGAGCACGTCGTTGTCGCCGTCGCCGTCGAAATCGTAAGCGTACATGTTGGAACAGGGCTGTCCGAACGGAGCGTCATGGAATTGCCAAGGTCCGCCGTCGTCTTTGGCGGGCGACTCCCACCAGCCCTCGGGCACGAGCACGTCGTTGCGGCCGTCGCGGTTGACGTCGCCCACGCCCAGGCCATGCGCGTATTTCACCGTGCCCGGCGCCGCCTTGACGGAGATGGCTTGGATCTTCCAAGGCTCGTAAGCGTCGGCGCCGCGGCGGATGATCCCCATCTGCCGCAAGGGACCGTCCGTGTCCTTGGCGTCGGGCGAGAAGCCCGCCACCAGTTCGCGCCGGCCGTCGCCGTCGATATCCAGGTACAGGGGGCCTTCGTTGTTCGTCACCGGCGTGGCGACGTGCCGCTTCCAGGGGCCTGCTGCCCCATGCGGATTCTCCAGCCACCAGGTTTGCTGCCCGGGGAAATCGACGACGAGCAAATCCGTCCAGCCGTCGCCGTTCAGGTCGTCGGCGAAGTTGCAGAAGCTATTGCTGTAGTGGACGGGATCGTATTCTTCGGCCTTGTCCGCGACGACGTGCATTTTCCAGTCGGGCGCCGCGTAGTATACGCTGCCGGCGGAGATGTCCATTTTGCCGTCGTGATTGAAATCGCCCACGGCCGCCCCCTCGCTACGGAACTTGGCGTCGAACTGGGTGCGCTTGAAACGAATTTTGGCGGGCGCCTTTTCCTCGGCGCGGGACAGCCCCCCGGCGGCAAATAAGAACGCCGCAACCGCGGCGGGCATCGATGCACGAACCCAGAACCTCATGAAATCACCTCACGGTTTCGCAAACTTGTAAGTCGGACGGCGACTGACAAGTTTACACCGTGCCGGCGACCTGGAAAAACATAAAATCGCCTACAGCAGGCTTTCCAGCAACAGCCGCATCTTCCGCATCTCGGCCATGTGGTCGATTTCCGGGTCGCCGAGATCGACGATGTTCACGCACAAGGCCCGATTGTACTTGTGCTTGGTAAGCTGGGTTACGAGCCGCCCGTACTCGACTTCCCCTTGGCCCACCTTGACTTGCAGCTTTTGCCGGCTGGTGTCGCGAAGCTGGAGGTGACAGACGTGCTTCATCACCTGGTCATAATTGCCGCCGGCGTGGGGGCCGTAGATGTAATGGCTCGGATCGAGCGTGATGCACAGCCCCTTGACGTGGTCGCACAGCACGACGGCCGTGTCGGGGGTCTGCGTCATGCGGCCGGTCTCGGTCTTCAGGCCGACCAACACGCCTTCCAACGTGGCGATCCGCACCAGTTCGCGCAGCCGCTCGACCTCGGCGTTGAACGGCGTTCCCAGCTCGGCCGACGGCACGGTCAAAGTCACGACCTTGACGGCCTTGGCCAGCTTGCAAATCGACGAGAATTGCGCGTAATATTCGTCGTCGGGCGCCTCGATCTCGACGTTGAAAGAGATCGGAGTCAGCCGATGCGTATCGCGGCAGACGTGAATCGCGTGCTCCAGATTGGCGTGGACCTCCGACGGTTTGAGTTGCATGCCCGATTCGCGCAGGGCAATTTCGACTCGCGAATACTCCAGATCAACCAAGCGCCCGAGCGCCGCATCCAGCGGGAGAGTGGGAAAACAATCGGTGGAGGCTGCGACAAACACTCCTGAACTCCTTCGAACCATCGACCAAGGACCGCGCGCCCGTTCACGACACGTAGCTTAACGGCCGAGCCCCTACCCTGGCAACAGCACCAAGCGCCGTTGTCCCGGCAACGAGATACGCAATAGAATGGACGTTTTCGAACTGCAGGTATGCGAACCATGGAATCCGCCCACGAACCGCCGTCTCCCCCGATGACCGCAACTTTGGCGCCGGACGAGCGCCGCGGCGAGCATCCGCGCCCCGCGCGGCCGTCGCGCGCCTTCCGCTGGGCTGCGAGATTCATCGCGCTGGCCATCTTAGCCGTAGCGGCTTTGATGTTCTTGGGCTTGGCCGGCCTGGGGGACTTGGTCTCGGTGGGAGGCGATGATAGCATCCACGAGCAATATCACTCGCTCGATCGCCATGCCACGCAAAAGGTGGCAATCATTCTGGTCGAGGGCGCGATTCTCGACGGCGACGGCTTCGTCAAAAAGCAAATCGATAAAATCCGTAAGGACGACGACGTGAAAGCCGTCGTGTTGCGAGTCAATTCGCCGGGCGGAACCGTCACGGCCAGCGACTATCTGTACCACCACCTGACCAGGCTCACCGCCGAACGCAAGTTGCCGCTGGTGGTCAGCATGGGCGGCATCGCCGCCAGCGGCGGGTATTACGTTTCGATGGCCGTGGGCGATACGCCCGAGTCGATCTTCGCCGAGCCGACCACCTGGACCGGATCGATCGGCGTGGTCATCCCCCACTACAACGTGGCGGGCCTGATGGAACAGTGGAACGTCGAAGAAGACTCGATCAAAAGCCACCGGCTCAAACAAATGGGCTCGCCGACGCGGCCCATGACCGAAGAAGAGCGGCAAATCTTCCAGGCCTTGGTCAATGACAGCTTCGATCGCTTCAAGCAGATCGTCAAAGCCGGCCGGCCGGCCTTCCGCAACGACGAGCAAGCTTTGACCAAGGTGGCCACCGGTCAGGTTTTCACCACGCGGCAAGCTCTGGACAACGGATTGGTCGACAAGGAAGGATTCATCGAGGAGGCGATCGAGCGGGCGATTGCTCTCGCTGGGCTCGACAAGGACAAGACCAAGGCGGTGAAGTACAAACGATCGGGCGGCCTGGTCGATCTCTTTTTGTCGACCGCCCACAGCCGCTCGACCCCGCCCTCGGGCGTTTCGCAACTCGCGGCGATTTTAGAGCTGACCGCGCCGCGGGCTTATTATCTTTGCACTTGGCTGCCGCCGCTGGCCGTCGGCGGCGAGGACTGAGCCGCCCGGCAAGTTTCACGCGCTATTCGGCCAAGCCGCCGATCGCCAGCCGCGAACGTCGCAATTGCCCGCAGGCGGCGTCGATTTTATCGCCTTTGCGCTGACGGACTTGGACGTTGATCCCTCCTCGCGTCAGGATGTTCCGGAATTCTTCGAGCGCGGCGGCGGTTGGCGTCCGATAGGGCAAGCCGGCCACCGGATTATAGGGAATGACGTTCAACAGGGCCGTTTTGCCGCGCAGCAGGGCGACGAGCTCACGGGCGTGCTGCGGGCGATCGTTCAAGCCTCCGAGCAAGACGTATTCGAACGTCAACCGCCGGCCGGTGTGCTCGAAATAGCGGTCGGCGGCGGCCAGAATCGGGGCGATGCCGATTTTGCCGTTCACCGG
>DATKRK010000298.1:0-46644 GCA_035532215.1 Pirellulales bacterium
GAAAACGCAACCCCAACCCTGCTAAGGGGCGATAAAACCACTCATAGATTCTGCGGAAGAGCCTCATTCTGCATTTCATCCGTGTTTTATCCGTGTTTCATCCGTGGCTCAATTGGTTGCGGCCGAAGGCCGCGCTGGGAAGGCTCAATTGGTTGCGGCCGAAGGCCGCGCTGGGAAATCCGTGGTTCATCCGCCGGCCGAAGAACAGACCACGGATTACACTGATTTCACGGATTGGAGGCGACGAATTCCGATCGAACGCCGGTTGGTTCGAGAGGTTTTCCGGTTGCAACCGGTCCTGAGCAGCGTGGCGAATGGCCAGTACGCGCGCCAATTCGTCCGCGATCGTGAACAGGCCATGAAAAGGTGTCAGGAACCAATTTTATATGGGTTCCTGACACCTTTTCATGGGCCTTTTCATGGGCCAGGGTGCAAACAATCCGCCCGAGATACTCGGTATTCGTCTCGTCTCGGCCGATCTTGGCGGCCGATTGCGTTTTTTCAGGATGCGGGCCGGCTTGCGCCGGCTGAAGGGCGAACCAAGAATAACTCGGTTTTCACGGATCGCATGGATGGCAATCTCGGCGGCTCGGGCTTATTCTTGAGCCGTCCATTCATGTGCCGCAAGGGATTCGCAACATGCGTCGTCTGCTTGCCCTGATCGTTAGCGTCATCGCACCGGGCTGCTCAACCCAGCCGGCGCCGCCCGTGGGGAAAGCCATGAATCTAGAAGAGGCTGCGACGCGACTTGTGCGCATCTCGGGCAAGTCGATTCGTCCGTTCGCCACCCGGGATTTCGGACGCGAGAAGAATCCCGACGCAAGGTCGGCGCTGGTTCGCGAAGCCGACGCCCGGCGAGTGCTGGATGATTTGCGGCGCGAACTCGGCCCCGGCCTCCTCGCGTTCATCGGCTGCACCCGGTCGCTCGCCGATCCGCCCGACAAGGGGAGCGAAATCGTGGTGGCCGCGGGCGACGACCAATTCGAGATTTTGCGAGTCGCTCAGTCGGACGCCGTGAATTTCGACATGGAAACCGAAGACCTCGTGCGGAAGCTGCAAGAGTACGATGCGAAATACGGCATCGACATTTTCCACGCCGAGACCGACACGATCGAGTTCGCCTTCCGATCGATGCCCGACGATTTATCGGCGTTTTGCCAGGACTTGTATGAATTCTGCCCCGATATCGTGGATCAAGGCGTCGGCACGGTCGAGAAACTTGAACAAGAAGTGGCCCGAACGAAGGCGGTCTTCCTCTGGTGGGACTGAGGCGACTAGGCGACTAAACGCATGTATCGCGTATCGTCCCCGTAGAGTCCCCCCAAGAAACTCGCCATGAACATCAAATTCCTGCCTTGCCTGTTCGCCCTGCTGCTCGCGTTCTGGCTTTGGCCAACTGCGGCCAAGGCCGCGGAAGGCGCCGCCGCCGCGCGGCGGCCGAATATCGTGCTGTTTCTCTGCGACGATCTGGGCTGGTCGGACGTGGGCTGCTATGGCGGCGAAATCCCTACGCCGAATATCGACGCGCTGGCGGCCGCCGGGCTGCGGTTCACGCAGTTCTACAACTGCGCCGTCTGCGGGCCGTCGCGTGCGGCGCTGCTCACGGGCCTGTATCCGCAGCAAGTCGGCCATAGCGGCAAGGACTGGAACGAAGCCACCGATTTTTCGAAGTGCGTCACGCTCGGCGAGGTGCTGAAAACGGCCGGCTATCGCACGTTGCTGGTCGGCAAATGGCAGGAGCGCGACTTGCCCGCCAAACGCGGCTTCGATCGCTTCTTCGGGCCGCAGTGCGCCGGGAAGATCAGCTACTTCAACGAAGTGCAGGCCAACCCGTTTTACCTGGACGAGACTCGCTGGACCGTGCCGGCCGAAGGCTTTTACCTGACCGACGCCTTTACCGATTACGCCGTCGAGTTCGTCGAGGAAGCGCTGGCCGAGCGGCAGGGCGAGCCGCGCGCGCCGTTTTTCCTGTACCTGGCGCACATCGCCCCGCACTGGCCGCTGCACGCGCGCGAGGCCGATATCGCGCCGCATCGCGAGCGATATCGGCGCAAGGGCTGGGACGAATGGCGTGCCGCGCGCTTCGCCAAGCAGCGCGAAATGGGTCTTGTACCGGCGTCGTGGAAGCTGAGCGAACGGCCCCGGGCCATCCCGGCCTGGCATCGCGACGAGTTGACCGATTGGCAGGCGGAACGGATGGCTGTGTATGCCGCGCAAGTCGCCTCGCTCGACGCGAGCCTGGGCCGGGTGATGGAGGCGGTGCGGAAGGCCGGCGCCGAGCAGGACACGCTCGTGCTGTTCCTCTCCGACAACGGCGCGGCGCCCGACGGCGACGTGAAGCCCACGACCGGCGGCTTCGGCTTTCGGCCCGGCGTCGCCTGGCGGCTCGACGGCGGGGCGATTCGCGCGGGAAGCGGCCCCGACCATCTGCCCGGCCCGGCCGACACGTTTGCCGCTTACGGACTTGCCTGGGCCGGCGTGAGCAACGCGCCGCTGCGCAACACGAAGCTGACGGCCTACGAGGGCGGCATTCGCACGCCGTTGATTGCCAGTTGGCCCGCGGTCATCCGCGACGGCGGGCGGATCGCCGGCACGGTCGGCTGCCTGATGGACTTCATGCCCACCTTCGCCGAAGTCGCCGGCGCCCGTTATCCGACGGAGTTCCAGGGTCGCAAACCGCTGCCGCTTGAAGGCCAGAGCCTGCTGCCGGCGTTCCGCGGCGAATCGCCGCGGGGCCACGAGCTGCTCGCCTGGCGCGCGCCTCTCAATCGCGCGATTCGCTCGGGCGATTGGAAACTCGTCGAATCGCCGGCGAGCAAAGCCTGGGAACTTTACGACCTGGCCGCCGACGGCGCCGAGACGACGGATCTGGCCGCCGAACATCCGCAACTCGTGCAAGAGCTGACCGAGCGATGGCAGCGCTGGGCCGACCGCTGCGGCGCCAAGCCGTGAGCGGCCGCGTGGGCATCCAACTCTTTTCCGCCGCTCGCCATCGTCCAAGCGTAACGGCATGCTACACTTCGCGTTTGTATCGCGTCAACGAATCGTCCGGCCTGAACGTCGCAGCTATTTCGGCTCGTAATTCACCCACGCCGGGCTGCTGCCGGCGATAGCGCAGCCAGAACCGCCCGTCGACGTCGGTCGCCGGCCCGGCCAGTATAATCCAATGATCGCAGCTTTGCGGCTAGCGATCGCAAGATGTTATAATCGGCACAAGGGCAGTTTTCGCTTCGACCGTGCTGATTTTCGCTTATTTCCTTCGGAAAAGTCTTGCTCATGACTGCCGTCCAATCTCGCCCGCCGCAAGAAGAGAGCCGGCGGCTGTTCACGGCCGCCGATCTGGCCGAAATGCCGCGAGAGCTGCCTTCCGGCCCGGTGCGTTACGAACTCGACAATGGGAGCCTGATCGCCATGTCGCCGCCGGGGCATCTTCACGGGAAGGTCGAAATGGCGCTCGCCTCGGCGCTTCGCGAGGCGAGCGTCAGGCAGGGGCACGGCGAAGTCTCGGGCGGCGACTCGGGGATTTTGCTGTGGCGAAATCCCGATCGCGTCGCCGGCGCCGACGTCGTTTTCATCCGCGCGGCCGACTTGCCCGCGAGGCTCGCCAAGGAAGGCTATCTCGATACGATTCCCGACCTCGTGGTCGAAGTCGTGAGCAAGAGCGACACGGGGCCCTACGTCCGGCGCAAGGTCGACGACTACTTGCTCGCCGGCGTGCGCATCGTCTGGGTGGCCGACCCCGTCGCCCGCACCCTCGCCGAGCACCGCCGCGACAGCGAACCTCGCCTCTTTACCGCCGCCGAAACAGTCGAATTGCCCGAGCTGATTCCGGGCTTCAAAATGCCGCTCGCAGAAGTTTTCAACTGACGCGAGAAGCGCGCGAGGAACTCGAATGGACAATAGGGGAGTGTCGCGACCCCCGCGGACGAGTCTCCATCCCTTCGCCATCCGTGCGAGCCACTCAGCATAATTCAATGATGGACGCGAATCCCTACGCTTCGCCGAAATCGGGCGATTCTCACGCCCAGCCACGACGCCGCTTGCGAGCGGGCCATATCGCCCTGTTCGGCGCCAGTCTGTTTGTCGGGACTTGGGGTTTCGTTTGGGCGACGTGGCTGTATATGTGGCACGCGGCGGATATCGGTCCGCCCGACGCTACGGATTTCGAAAACAGCTACAAGGCATTCATACAAATTGTCAGCGTCGCGGTATACGTGCAATGGGCCGGAGCGTGCTTGGCGATCGGAGGTTTCAGCCAAAGCAAAACCTTTCAAAAGGCATGCGCCCGGCTGCGACGCGATCCGCCAACGCCGCAGCAGTGACAATGCCTAGTGCTTTGTCAGCCATGCTTGGATGAATGCCGACGGGCCGGGCGCCTGGCGGCAGAGCGTCAGCGATGCCCCAGAAAACTGGGGCTTCGCCAAGGCTCAGACCCAGCCACCCATCAGTTGCGCTTGCATCAATTCACGACTGACGGAGCACTAGCCCGGATTATTCACCGGCCCACGCTATGAGTTGACACAGCGCGTTCACACTAACCCGAAGCGCAAGCGAGGTAAAAGCGTTCCTATTCCTCGCTTGCGCTTCGGGTTGGTGTAGGCCGGTGAATAATCCGGGCTAGCGGCGTTGCCCTCAACGACTCCCCCCTACTTCGCCATCAACCTCCCATACATCTCCGGCCTACGATCCGCAAAGCGATCGATCTCGTGCTTGCCGGGGACGCGGATGATCCGCTTGCGGCGAGCGAGCAGCGGGTCGATGTCGGCGTAGAGAATGGTTTCGTCTGCGTGGTTCGCAATGGCCAGCACGTCGCCGCTTGGGCCGCAGATCTTGCTCTTGCCGATGAACCGAAAACCGCGTTCTTCGCCAACGCGGTTCACGGCCATGTAGTAGATGTGGTTCTCCATGGCCCGCGTGTTGATCACGAAATCGGCCGTACACTCGGCGCCGGGCGGCCAGTTGGTGGGCAGCACGACGAGATCGGCGCCGTCCAAAGCCATTGCCCGCGACGGCTCGGGGAAGGCGCCATCGTAGCAGATGCTCAGGCCGACGCGCGCCTCGCCCGCCGACCAGACCGCCGGCGGCCGGTCGCCGGGCGTCGTGAACATGTCGACGCCCAAGTACGGCAGGTGCAGCTTGCGATACGTGCCGACGACTCCCTCGGGGCCAATCAAGGCCGCGGCGTTGAACACCCGTTCGCCATCGGCCTCCAGCAACCCGACGACGGCGAACGTATCCAACTCGCGGCACAGCGCGGCCAGCTTCTCGGTGTTCGGCCCGGGGATCGGCTCGGCGTGCGGCCGGGCTTCGGCGAGGCTCTCGAAGCAATAGCCCGGCAAGGCGCACTCCGGAAACACCGTCAGCCGTGCGCCCTCTCGCGTCGTTTCACGCAGCGCGTCGGAGACGCGGGCCAGGTTCTTGGCCGCATCGCCGAAGGCCACGTTGATCTGCACGCCCGCGATTTTGAGCATTGGCAATCCCGATTGCTGCTTGGACGCCTAGCCCGGATTATTCATCAGCCCACACCAACCCGAAGCGCAAGCGAGGCGGAGCAACGCACTTACCTCGCTGGCGCTTCGGGTTTGCATGGAGCGCTTTGTCAAGTAATAGTTGGGCTGATGAATAATCCTGGCTAGCGGCGGAGCGAAACGCTACCCCGAAACTCTGAGGCTTCGCCTAGGCTCAGCCCCAGCCACCCGCCGCCTACCACGTCACCCGGCTTTCCTCGCCGCTTCGGCGGCCACCGCCATGCATTCCTTGAGATCGGCCAGCGGATTGTCGGGATGTTCTTCGTATTCGATCGCGAGCGCGGCGTCGGCCGGGAACTCGACTTTCTTCAGCGCCTTGAACACGCCTTCGACGTCGAGCTGCCCTTTGCCGAGGATCGTGCCGGGGGCGTCCTTGCGAGGTTCGGCGAAATCTTTCAGATGGACGCCGTACAGGCGGCCTTCGAACAGGGTGATCGCCTTGACCGGGTCTTCGGCCGAACGGATGTAGTGCCCCAGGTCGGCGCAAGCGCCGATCCGCTCGTCGTGCCCTTTGATCGCCTTGAGCACGTCGTCGATCTTGTCGTAGCGAGCGCCAGGGCCGTGGTTATGGATCGCGATGCGAATCTCGTATTCGGCGACCAACTTGTCGAGACTTTCGAAGGCGTCTTCAGTCGGATCGGCCGAGAGGTTGCGGACGCCGGCTTGCTTGGCGAACTCGAAGATGCGGCGGTTAGCCTCATGGTTCTTCGTGAACGGGTTGACGCCATGGCCGAGGATTTTGATCCCCGCGGCGGCCGCCTTCTTTTTCATCGCGGCGATCTGCTCGGGCGTGCTGCCGACGCTGAAATGCCCGGTGGAGAACTCGACGGTTTGCACGCCCAGTTCCTGCATGTGCTTGAGCGCCTCGTCGACCTTGTAATTGCGGAGCGAGTAGCTTTGCATGCCCAGCAAGAAGCCCCCCGTGTCTTTGGCGGCGGCTCGGGCGCGTAAGGCGCCGGGCAGCAAGGCCATGCCCGTGGCGCCGGCTGCGGCGCCCAAAAAAGTTCTGCGTGAAAACGACTGCGACATGCGAATCTCCCCAAGGCTCTTGGACGGTTGCGCGGCACGAGGCCGCCGTAAGGTTTTCGTATCGCGTCATTATGACTCGGCGGCGCCGGCCGTCCAGCGGCGCCGCCGAGCGTAGAAGCGGCAGCCTGCCGCTTTCGCGGCCGTCGCTGACCGCCAGCTAAAGCTGGCGGCAAACACGGAGCGGGTCAACTCACCGCTGCAACGCAACTCGTCGTTCACTATTCTCCTTCACTCTGGCAAATGGCATCACCGCGCCCGGTGGGCAGTGCCCACCTACGGCTACCCGCCATACCTCGAAATCGCGTCCTGATTCAGCGTAATCCCCAACCCCGGCCCGGTCGGCACGCGGAGCATGCCGTCGGCGTCGAGGGCAAAGGGGGGCGAAATGATCTCTTCGATGTAGGGCACGCCGGTTTGATATTCAACCCAGCGGGCCACCGGCAAAGCGGCGGTCAGGGCCAGATCGGCCGCCACGCCGACGGCCGTGTTCCAGCCGTGCGGCACGAGCAACACGCCGTGATCGTAGGCCATCCAGCCGAGCCGGCGACCTTCGCTCAGCCCGCCGCACTTGGTCAAATCGGGCTGGATGATGTCGAGCGCGCGGCTGGTGATGAACGGCTGGAACGATTGCCGCCGCGTGAGCACCTCGCCCGTGGCAATCAGCACGGGCGACGCCTGCTTTAGCTCTTTAAAGCCTTCGACGTCGTCGGGCTTGAGCGCCTCTTCGAACCAGATGACGCCATACTCGCCGAGCATCTTGGCCGTTTCCTTGGCCCAGTTGACGCCGTGCGGCCAGAACTGTTCGCTGCCGCCGGCGTCGACCATGATCTCGACCGCCTCGCCGACCGTGTCGCGGGCCGTCTTGATCAGCAGCTCGTCGTACTGCCGGCTGACGCGGCCGAACGGGCGCCAGCCGAGCTTGATCGCCCGAAAGCCGCGTTCCAACTGTTCGACGAGCTTCTCGCGCAGCAGGCCCGGTTCTTCGAACAGCATCGAGGCGTAGGGCTTGATCCGATCGCGATAGTTGCCCCCCAGCAATCGCGAGACGGGCTGGCCGACCGCCTTGCCCAGCAGATCCCACAGCGCGATATCGACGCCGCTGATCGTGTGTTCGACCGAACCGCCGCGGCCCAGCCAGAACATCGACTGCCGCAGCTTTTCGCTGACGCGCTCCGCCTCCAGCCCGCTCTCGCCGATCAGGTGCGGCCGCAGCAGTTCGAGCGAGCCTTCGACCAAAGGCCGCGTCGTATAGCAACTGCCCAAGCCGGTCAGTCCTTCGTCGGTCGAGACTTCGATGAGCGTATTGTATTGAACGTTCGGATCGGTTCCGCCCGGCCAGCCATGGTCGTGCGTGGCGCCGCGGAGCGCGATGGTGCGAACTTCGGTGATTTTCATGTTTTTCGAAAGGCGTCAAGCGTCAGAAATAATCTGCCCGGATACAAGCAGGCAGAGCAAGCCACGGATGAAACACCGATCGAACACGGATAAAACCGCGCGGAACCTCATTTCGACAGCACGCAAGCAGGCAATTCTCAATCAATCCGTGTTCCATCCGTGTTTCATCCGTGGCTAAAGATCGGCGCGTGGGGTTCGCGCCCCACCCTACCTGCGTTCGCGGCGTATTTCAATCGTCGCGGCGATCTGGCAGAATGTTTGCAGCCGCCTGCGATTCAATCCATTCCACCAGCCGCCTGCGAGAGCCTGCCCATGCCCAGCCGCGCCCAGACCGAATACCGCTACGAAAAACTGACCTGGCCCGAGATCAACGACGCGATTGAACTGGGCAAAGTCTGCGTCGTGCCGTGCGGGGCGGTCGAACAGCATGGCCCGCACCTGCCGCTCGACGTCGATCTGATTTGCCCGACCGAGATCGCCCGCGGCGCCGGCCGGCAGGTTCCCGACAAAATGCTCGTGCTGCCGACCGTCTGTTACGGCTACACCGGGCACGTGATGGATTTTCCCGGCACGATCAACAACGACTTCGAGCACTTCATGCACCACGTGCTCGACATCACCAAGTCGCTGGCCTACCACGGCTTCAAGAAGATCGTGCTGCTGAACGGGCACGGCTCGAACATGCCGAACTTGGACCTCGTCGCGCGGCGGACGAACCTGGAGACCGACGCCGAGTGCATTCTGGCCGCGTGGTGGCAGTTGTTGACGGTCGACAAGGAGTTCATGCCGAGTTGGCGAGAGAGCAAGTTCCCTGGCGGCTGCGCGCACGCCTGCGAGTTGGAAACGTCGCTGTATCTGTACCTAGACGGCGACAACGTGCGGAAGGACCAGATCAAAAACGGCGCGATCAGCTTCAACGAAGAGCACAGCCCGTTCAACTGGGTCGACCTGTTCGCGGCCGGCCCGGCGACGATCATCTCGTGGACCAGCAGCTATTCAGAGACCGGCGTGCTGGGCGAGGCGGAACTGGCCACGGCCGAAAAAGGCAAACGGGCCTACGACGAAGCAGTGAAGCAACTCGCCCGCTTCGTGACCTATTTCAAAGACCGGCCGCTCGACGTGCGCCGCGACCGCCATCGCACGCCGCCCACGATGCCGATTCCCTGGGGCCAGCGGCCGGTGAAGCGCTAGGCTATGCAGTGGAAGGTTAAGCTGTTGAACTTGCTCGGTCCTCCGCTTTCGCCGGAGGAACGGGCGCTGCGCCAGCGGCGGCGGCTGGTCAAGCTTGCGGGTTTGACCGCGTTGGCGATTTTCGGCGTGGCGTTTTTGGGCTTCGTGCTCTTCGCCTCGCCCGGCCGGCTGAGCGGCGGCGAAATCGGCATTCTGGCGGCGCTGGGGGCGGTGCTGTTCGGTTCGCGGCTGGCGAGCGCCGTGCGGCGCGTGCGCTCGTTCCGCTGGCGGCGTTAAGAATCGCTTCTTTTGCCAATATCAACCCGAAGCGTCAGCGAGGTTGGGTCGAACATCAGAAGGTCGCAGAGGAGAAGCAGATGTTGCGAAATAAAGTGCTGCGCGGCGTCGTTCACGGCAATGTCATCGAGTTAGAGGACGATGCCGGGATTTCGGACGGAGAGCAGGTGGAAGTCATCGTGCGGCGCATCGCGCCACAACGCAGGCAGTCCGGTGAAGGTTTTCTGGCTTTTCCTCGGTGGTCGTGGGAAGGACCGGTTCGGTCTTAAGCTGGCCAATTCCGAATCGGCCGGTTCGACCATCGAGCGGCGCCATTCAGGGAACGGCCGGCAAGGTAATTTCCTTGGGGATGTGTTCCGTAGGGCCGTCGTCGGCCGTAAACTGGATGGGATGCCGGAATTTGGCGTCGCTCCACTGTTCATTCACTTTGCTCCAGTAGGCAGCGAGCCCTTTTCCTCGCGGCACTTTCAACATGACCGGTTGGTCGCTGCGGCCTACCCAGCCGATCGAGAGTTCGGGAAACTTCTCGTGGGCCCCTTCCGGCGTCATCCAGATTTCGACCTGCTCATCCTCCTTTAGATTTCGGGTGTCGATCTTCAACTTGCGCCAGGGTAGAAGCTCATAGGTTGCATCGGAGGCGGCCAATTGGCCGTTGATCACGCGATACCCGGTTTCGTGGAGAATGAGAGCCAGGTACTTGCCATCGCCATAAAGAAGCACTGGGTCGAACGCAAGCGATGCGGGATCGGCCTGAAACGTCCCGTCGGCGTTCGTTTCATACCAGATCTCCTCCTCCGGCTCGCGAAGGCGTCCGTCTCGCAGACGGACGACACACGGTTCGCCGAGAGGGAGGATCACCACCTGGGCTCCTTTGACGGGAAGCGGCCCCAGCGGAACCACTACTTCAACGCGTTCTTTGCCTGCAGCGTCTTTGAGTGCGGCGCGTATGATTTCCCCGCGCATCCATTCGCTAGTAACACGCCCCTTCAGACTCCGCACGGGGTTGATTTTCAGATCGTCCTCATTTCGGATTCGATCCACGGCTCCGCTGCCGCGCCGCGACAGAAAGCTCACGAAGCTCAACTGGTCGCGTCCGATCAATTCCAGGCTCTCGCCGACGGCTTTATTGGCGCGCGCGTTGGCTTCCGCCTGCGAAACCGACCCGAGGCTGTCCCGGAGGAATCCCAACGAATGATACACTTTCGGTTTGACAGGTTGCGCGGCCCGTAGTTTTGTGAGCTGCTGCTTCAGCTGGTCTCGCGTGAGAATCTCGGTCCCCTCCCAAAGAATCACATGCTGGGCGAAGATGATCTTCGGTTTCAGCGTCTTGGGCTGTGGCGCAGCTTGGTTGGTCGCTTGCCGGGCTTCAGAACCCTCGCTCGTCTTGAGCTCCGCGATCAGCCCGGCTTCCTGGAGGGCGACCTCGATTTCGGCGACGGGGGTTACCGGCGCCGCATCAACGTCGGGCTGATTGGCCACTGGCGTGCCGGTGTCCTTATCGGTGCTGGTAGTCGGAACTTGGGCAGAATTGGGGTCGGCAACGAGTTCATTCCGTGCCTGGGCCGCATCGGTCAGGCCGACGGCTCCTGCTAGCAGGGTCAGCAGCAAACCGACAACCAGCCCGGTCCACGTCGGGGGATGGAAACGTTTCATGGCAATAATTCTCCTTTCTAGAGTGGCGTAGGACGAGACAATGCTGGCCGTGAGCTCAAGCGAGGGTCTTCGCGACGTTCGAGTGGCGATCGCCACGAGCGTTTCGAGATACGAACGTTTTTGGTCCTGCCCAATCTGCCGGAGCACCCATTCATCGCACGACAATTCTCGTTCTTCGTGCCACTTGCGGCTGGCGTACCAGAGCAGCGGATTGAACCAGAACGCGGCACACAAAACGCGGGGCAGCCAAGTCAGCAACGTATCCGCCGTCCGGATGTGACGAAGTTCGTGCAACAGTACTGCACGTAGTTGGGCCGGTCCGAGAATCGGCGAGTCGCTTGGCAGGATCAGGACGGGAAACAACCAACCGCAGACCGCCGGATTGCACTCGGGCGATCCCCAAAGCAATCGAGGTACACGAGTCAATTTCGCATTGCATGCCGCAGATTTCGCCAGTTGGACCACTTCCCGCTGGCGAATCACTTCGAGGCGCGAGAGGTACCGTGACAACCGAATCCTGAGCCAGCCAAGTCTGCCGAGAAGAACCGCGGCGACGATGGACCAGATCGCCGTACACGCCTCGAGTGCCGACCATCGCGAAGGGTCGCTGACGATGGCCGTTTGCACGCTCTCCGGCGCCATTCCGATGTCAGAAACGGGCAGTTCCGGCCGATTTTCAACCGGAATCTCAACCCTGACGGATCCTGTTTCATGGTTGGGCCGTGTTGCCTCGACTGGGTTGACAGCGGACGAGCGTGCAGCGAACGCCGCATTGATGGCGTTCGCCAAACTGAAGCTCGACGATGGTCCGAACGGAACGATCAGCCTCACAAACACGAGCATCCACAACATGCTGCGCCATCCCGGTGTAAGCCGTCGTCGACCAACCAGCGAGACGGCTCCGACGATCACAGCCAGCAGTGCAGCCTGCAAATTCAGCTTCCAAATAGGATCCACGCTGCGCGACCACGAGGCAAAGACATCGATCATCACAGGTTTCCTTTCTTGGATTCGCCTGACTCATCGTCGAGCAGCTCACGCAGTTGAGCCAGCTTCTCCGGCCCCAACTTTGCTTCTTTGGCGAAGTGAAGCAGCAACGAGGTCGTGTCTCCCTGAAACATGCGCTTGAGAAAACTGCGCCCTTCGGACCGCACGCGCGTATTGCGCGGAACCAAAGCACGATAAACCGAACCAGCGCCTTGTCCTTGCTTTTCGAGGACTCCCTTTTCCACCAGCCTGCCGAGCAGCGTCCGAATGGTACGGTGATTCCAGGCTGTGGATTTTGCCAATTCCTCGATAATCGCCGCGGCAGTCGCTCCGCCAAGCGACCACACTGCTTCCATCACTTGCCACTCGGCTTCGGAGATCGTTGCGTCCTTTGTCATGCCTCACTCCTGAATGACCACGGCTGTAGTAATCGGGATTATTACAGATGTGATAAACGTGTCAAGAGGTATCGAGAATATTCTCCGGAACCGCTTGAACGGTCGCGCCCCGCCGCCGTACGTGGCGGCCGGAGGATCGATCATTGCTGCCGGCGCCGTTGCACGCTCCAGTCACATCGACCGATGCAGTTAGCCCGATCCAGGCAGGACGAGCGGAACACGTAGATTGGTGGCGGGGCTGGTCGGTTCGGCATCCAATGGCCCACCGGCGATGTGGCCGCAAACTTGATATGTCGTTGACGGCGCCGACCCCTCTGCTGCATTCGAGAAGGCGTTCTGAGCCCCGTAAACTTGACCCGACGCCTTCGGAAATTGAGGTAGTGTGATGGCTAAGGCCAGCGAGGCGATAACGTCAGCCAGCCCGCAGCATTTCGCGCAACCCGCCGAGCACGGCCGGCCAATCGGCGGCCGGATGGGCGAGCAGACCGCGGCAAAAGCCGCGCAGCATTTCGCGGCGGCCGGGGTCCGTGAGATAGTCGACCTTGCTCGTGCCGTCGAGCCGCGCCCAGGCGCAGCCGGCGAAGTTCAACGCCGCGCGGCGCTGCAAATCGCGCCATTCGGCGTCGCCGACCGCGGCGGCCAATTCGGCTTGATAATCGCTCCAGAAAACCTCGGTCAACTCCAAGTAACGCTCGTGATCCGCAGCATGATAAACGGCCTTCAGCACCAGATGGCTCAAGAAGAACCCCAGATCGAAGGCCGGGTCGCCGAAGTGGCCGGTTTCGAAATCGACCAACAGCAGCCCGCCTTCATAGACGAGCAGATTCTTGGGGCTGAAGTCGGCGTGAACCAGCGAGCGGCGATGAGCGAGGACCGACTCGATCAATTGCTCCAAGAGCGGCGCGTCGCCGGAAAACGAGCGGGCCAGCGTGCGATAGTAGGGATCGAGCCGCAGTTGGTCGAAAATCTGGCGATCTTCGAGACGCCCGCGGATTGCGGCGTTTTGCCAACTGCCGGCGTGCAATCGCCCGAGCAAACGCCCGCACTCCCGCGCGATCGCCGGATCGGCCCGGCCGGCGAGAAGGTCGGCCTTCCAGACGCGATGGTTTTCCGGCGCGGCCGACATGACGAAGGCGTAGTTCTCGCGATCTTCGCGCAAAATGCGGGGAGTTTCCGCCACGAGCGGTTCGTCTGCTCCGGCGGGCGCCTGGCGAGCGTCGAGCAATTCCGCGCACACGCGCAGCACTTCGACTTCGCGCCAGATGCGCTCGACGCCGCAGAACCAAGGATCGGGCGTACGCAGTTGCGCTCGGGCCTGCTTGAGCACGAAATCGCCTTCGGGCGTCTCGGGCCGTGAAACGTAGAGCACCTCGTTCGACACGCCGCCAGCAAGCTCGCGCACCACCACGCGCTCGTCGCCTCGCACCCAGCCGCGACCCCGCAAGTATTCGGCGGCGGATTGTTCGTCGAGGATTAGCACGTTCTCTGAAAGGGGATATGGAGATACGGAGGAGATCGGGAGATGCGAATCGGGGAAAACCAACGTGTGTTCAAGGCGTTTAGCGGGGACGAAGACAGACGCGCACGCGGAGGCGCGGAGCCGCGGAAAGTCTTTTCTCTTCTTCCTCTCCGCGCCTCCGCGTGAGGCCCTTCGTTCTTTATCCCTTCTTTCTCCATCTCCCTCATCTCCTCTTCATCCCCCTATCCCCCTTCCAAAAAAGGCTGCATTCGCCCGCGGCGGCCTACTCCGTGGCTGCGGCCTGATGTTTATCGAGCGCCTCTTTCAGCCCCGGCACCTGCTCGGCGCCGACGGGCACGGTGATGGTCGAACCGTGGAACGCCCAGCCGATCGGCTCGAAGCGGCCGCCTAAGTGTTCGGCCAAAAAAGCTTCGCTCACGGCGTTGAACGACAGCCGGTTCTGCGGCCGCGCGAAGCCGTGCCCTTCGTCGGGATACAGCACGTAAGTCACCGGGATTTTTTTCAATTGCATTTCGCCCACGATCTGATCGGCCTCGGCCTGCTTGACTTTCGGATCGTTCTTGCCTTGGGCGATCAACAGCGGCCGGGCGATGCTCTCGACGCGCGAGAGCGGCGAGCGCTGGGTCAGGAACTCTTTGCCTTCGCGGCTGCCGAAATCGCCGACCCGGTCCTTGAACATCTGCAGCATCGGCCGCCAATAGGGCGGAATCGAGGAGAGCAGCGTGAGAATGTTCGAAGGCCCGACGATATCGACGCCGCAGGCGAACACCTCGGGCGAGAAGGTCAGCCCGACCAGCGTGGCGTAGCCGCCGTAGCTGCCGCCCATGATGGCGATGCGCTTCGGATCGGCGATCTTTTGCTTCACGGCCCAGTCGACGGCGTCCAACAGATCGTCGTGCATCTTGCCGGCCCACTCTTGGTTGCCCGCGTTGACGAACGACTTGCCGAAGCCGGTCGAGCCGCGGAAGTTGACCGCCAACACGGCGTAGCCGCGATTGGCCAGCAACTGGTGCTCGGCGTCGAAGCCCCAGTCGTCGCGGGCCCAGGGACCGCCGTGGACGTTGAGCACCGTCGGCAGCGGTTCGTCGGGCCGGCCGTCGCCGTCAGCGTCCGAGCCGGGCGGCAGCGTGTAATAAGAAACCAGCTTCAAGCCGTCGCGCGACTCGATCACCGTCGGGTGCATCTCGACCAGCGGCAAGCCTTCGAGATCGTCGCGGTTGTTGAACAGAAAGGTCGCCTGCGGCTGCTCGCCGCGGTCGTAGCGATAATATTTGATCGGTCCGTCGTCGAGCAGAAAGGCCACGATCCAGCGGCGGTTGTCGAGCGTCTGGCTGACGATCGAAATGTCGCCGTCGGCCACCGTGCGGAGATATTCGAAATCGTCGGCGACCGACGGATCGAGCGGCTTCCACTCCTTGCGCAGGTAGGTAAACGAAACCGCCTCGACGGTGTTTTCCGTCGGGTGCAACAGCAACTCGCCGAGATCGGCGCGGGGATTCTCGGCGAGAACCGACTGCTTGCCGTCGTTCAAGTTCCAGGCCGTCAAGGCGCCCGTGTCGCGATTGCGGCTATCCATGAAATACAGCACGTCGCCGCTTTTGTCGAAACCCAGCGGCGAGGTCGTGAGCGTGTCTTCCCTCGGGATGGAGACGAACGGCTTCCAGGCGCCGCCTTCTTTTCCGAGCAGTTCGTTGCCGCCGTCGGGCAACATCCGCGAACCGAAACGGACGCGAAAATCTTCGTCGGTCACGTAGCCGGCGAATTGCTCGGTGTTCTTTTCGATCAGCTCGCGGTCGCCCGAGTCGAGCTTGACGCGATAGATGTCGTGGACTTGCGGATCGCGATCGTTCAGCCCGACGAGAATCTCGTCGGGGATGCGATGGCTGACCCCCTGCACCTGCGCGTTGACGCCCTTCAGCGGCGTCAGGTCGAGCGTCTTCCGCGTGGCCAGATCGACGCGGTAGACGTGCCAGTCTTCGTCGCCGCCAGCGTCTTGCACGTAAAGAACGTGCTCGTTGGTGTAGGCCCAGAAATAGCTGCGAATGCCGCGCAGCTTGTCTTCGGTCACGGGCTGTGCGGCCGACGGCTCGTCGATCGGTCCGACCCACACGTTCAGCACGCCATTCACGGGCGCCAGATAGGCCAGTTGCTTGCCGTCGGGGCTGACGCGCGCCGCCGTGCGGTCCGGATTGCCGAACAACGTTTCGCGAGGAATCAGCGGCGCGTCTTTAAGATAGTCCGGCTCGGCGGCTGGGCTCACTTCGGGCTCCTCGGCGGTCCTTGCTTTGCGCTTGCGTTCCGCGGCGGCGGGCGGCGCTTCGTCGGGCGCAGCAAGCTTGGCCGGCATGGGCTTGGCGGGCGCCGGCTTCTCGGCGGCCGCTGAAGTTTCAGGCGTCGGCGCCGCGGGCAATTGTTCGGCCGGCGGAGCTTCGACGGCTTCCGGCTGCGGCTTGGCGGCGACCGGTTCTACCGCGGGCTTATCGGCCGCCGGGTTGCAGCCCAGCGTCAAAGCGACCCCTACGGCCAACGCGGCCCTGCGAATCGGATTCGGTTTCATCTCGGCAACGCCCTCCCAAAAGCGGCGATTTTCAGCGATCTCCCCCGGATAAAAGCTTCCGACGACAAAGATAGCCCATCGAATCGTTGCCTGGCTAGAGGCAGCCGTTGGGCCTTGGCGCTCGTGTTGATACGCTGGCGCCTGCATTGGCGCGCGGTGCGGCCATGAATTAACGTAATGCGCCCGCACTAGTCGCGAATTGTTGCCGCTTGGCGGAGCGCCGGTAAACCCTCGATGACGTGGTGGCCGGAAGGATCAACTGGAATCCAGCCGCGTCACAGGGGCGCTGTGTCGTGATTGGCCCGGGTCGACGCTGCTCGCCAGACAAAAATGTCGATTCCGTCGGCAATAAATCGCGACGATCCGTCCATGAGCAGGCAATTCACCCCGCCGGGATGATAGCTGCTTGCCCGGAAGACTCCGCCGATGGATGCGGCGGCCGACATCGGACCAGGCAAAGAAGAACAATCTGGAATCGGCTGATTCGGCGAAACGGCATGGTTGTACCAACTGTTGTCGTAGCCTGCATAGAGCCAAGTGCTGCCGGCAAAAGCAGAATAGCTGGGCGGCGTCCAGGTCGATGCGGCGCCACAAAGCGCCACCATGGCATCGGTGGCCAGTGGAGATCCGAACTGGCCGGCTCCGCTATACCAAAAATCGGTTCTCATGCGGAATTTAACCAGGTCTGCCGAACCGATGGCTTTCTCGCTGATGCCGACCGTTGCACTCAGCCCGTCGGTGAAGTCGCTCGGGGCGTGCGGAACCAGCGGCGTAAACGCGCCGAGGCCGCCGCCCGGCGACAGTGTACTGCCTTCCGCCGCGTACGCGCCAGGCCCGGTGCATGCGCGGAAGCTGTTGCCCGGCCCGGACCTGCCGACCGCCGGATCGGAAGGACATAAAAATACGTCGATCCGCACTCTTTCGGGTTTACCCGGGGCTGCGCCGCCCGAAAACGATCCCAACAACGACGGCGAAATGGGAACGCGAACGTCGAACTCAGAGGCCAGTTGTCTTTGTTCCATATAAGGAATCAGTTGCGCCTGGGGCGAGTACCAGGCATTCCCGCCTTTACGCGGATCGCCATCAATCGCGGGAAGCGCCGGTGGAAACACTCGATTTGCCAATAAATATCCGTGCAGTGCATAACCGACCTCGCGTAAATTGGACGCGCAATGGATTCGTCTGCTCGACTCTCGTGCTGCCTGGAGGGCCGGCAGGATCATTGCCAGCAATAAGCCGCAAATCGCAATGACCGCCAGGACTTCCAATGTCGTCATCGCGCGTGGCGGCTTGGTTCTCATACTGTCGGCGCTTTGCTGCACCCGGCTCAACTGCCGGATTTCGTGAATAACGACACAGGGATCTCAAGCTCGCCCTCGACCGGCCGGGAATGCCGAAGCTTGATTACCCAGGAAAGCGCCCCATCGACGTCCGGCGCGGTAAAGACGACGCTCAGACGCACTGTGCGGTCGTTGATTCGATGAGGCGTTACCCCTGGCGCCGGCGAGGGACCGGTGACGATGCAGCTTTCGATATCGAGTCCGTCTGCCGACTGCGACCGGACCATGATCGACTTTGCGTACACTTGATCGGGTTTGCCGGTCCCAAGAAACAACGACCGCGGAAAAGCCTCCAGCAATTCCTGAACGCGCCAGCGAACGGCGACCGCGGCCATCGTCTGTTTGCACCCGCCGATATTGACGACGACTCGCCCGCTTTCGCTGCCACATGCATCACCCGCAACAACTCTTACCACCAACTTCCGAGATTGAGCATGCCGCAGCGCGTCGTTCTTCCAAAACGCACTGAGAGACGGCCGAGCATCGACAATATCCAGGACCGCACAACTCTGTCCGTCCCCTAGATCCTGGGATATCAACTCGACTTCGCGCTCGCCGCATTCTCCGGGCGCCAAGGCGCCAAAGTCCAGCACGTTTGGTCTGAACTCAACAGCCGCCGCCGCGCGCCACGACAAGACGATGCGCGTGTAGCGCGCGTTTGGATCGTTCGTCTCGATCGTTACGCTTGCACTGCGCTTCTCCGGCACTTTGCGAGACACCTTCACGCCAAGCAAGGCCGCGCCGCGAGGTTCGATAATCGCCTTATCGATCGCCGGGCTCGTGCATCCGCAGGATGCGGAAATCTTGAGTATGCGAAGCGGCGATTCGCCTTGATTTTGGACGCGCACTTCAACGGAATAAGGTTCGTCGCGATCAACTGGCAAATTGCCTAAATCAATCTCTCGTTGACGGACATGAATCCTCGGCGGACCTGCAGCGGGTACGCGAGGGCCGCATCCAGTGATCACGAGCAGCAGCAAAATCGCCCGTTGCGACCTCATGCTCATGCTCCGCCTTTCGCCCGCGCCAATCTCCACGCGATTGCCAACGCCCCCGCACAAGCGATCGAAAGCATGACCCAGAAGACGGATGCCCATTGCGACGTCGAATTGCCGGATGGTAAGTCTTCTTCACGCACCAAGGGGTTTCTGGCAATCAACAGGGCGGTCCCGTCCCAGCGCGCGGCAAAAGTAGGGATGGGAATGGCGTATTCGCGCGGCGGATCAATCACCTGAACGCGCCCATCGCCAACGCCTGCGATGTTCACGAAATGGTGGTCGTCGACCTTCGCTATACACGTGAAAGGCCCCTCGCGCCGCTGTAGGTTATCGACGTTGGTAACAACGCCGAGCGTGCTCAACCCCTTGCTTTCCGCAAAGTCCGCCAACTGCCCTAGCGAGTAACCGCCCCGCCCAGGGGCGCCAAGCTGTCTTTCCAATTCGTTAAACGTGCCAACGCGCGTATCGAGCGCCGCAAGACTGACAAACAAGCAGTAGGCGCCGCAATGTTCGTCCGGCTCGACGTCGGTCGCGCCGCCAATCAGCAGCATATTCAATATGATCGCCGCCATTCAATGTTTCTCCGCCGCAAATCCTTTCTCTTTTAGCTTGCGGCCCAATTCGTGCAGTCTCTCGTCGCTGACCGACACCTCTTTTCCAAGCCGGTATCTGCGCGTGCCCGCGGCGCTTATTTCTTCGATCAGCGCGTCTTTCGGAATTCTCAAGGAGGAGAGTGCGAATCGGTCGCCGGGAATCCGCGGAGTTGGGTCGAAAGACGTTATCATAAGCGAGTACGTCCGCTCGGGGTGCGCCTTGTTGTTCGTAAGGGACCGGCGGTAATCGTACTTTTTCAAATACGATCTCCCGTCGCCGAGCGGCGACCATTCGTACTTGCCCGCACGCCAAATGGTTGATTTGGGTCCGGGACGGCCCTCGTATTCCGTGACGTTGCCGCTGGCCCCCAAGGAGGCGAATACGCGCAAAGTTTCGCCGGATGGATATTCGTGCGTGACCGTAACCAGATCTCCATCGCGCGCCGTTTTCACCACGACGCCGCCCGCGCGTGCTTTTTCCGGATCGAACAAGGCAGACCACTCGGCTAGCCCCTCGATCCGAAACCAGGCCTGATCGGGGCGTATTTCAAGCTGCTCTGGATAGCCGAGCATGTCATCCCGCACTTTCTGAACGTGCTTGACGTCCGGCCAGTAGAAGATGATCTCCTTGGCGGTCTCGATCATTTCACAATTCAGCCGCGTACGGTTGTCACCATCCTGCTGTGCCATCGCGTATTTCCAATACGTGCCCGCTTCGGCCCAGGTCATATCCACGGTAAAATCGGTCTGCTGGCCGTCCCATAACGTGTGGATTTCGGCGGTCTGACTCCCCCTGTCGAAGCCGGCGCGATTCGTCTCCTGTGCGGCGACCAAGAGTTTTAGGATTTCGTTATCAGCGGGTTCCGCCGCGGACGCTAGCGCGGCGGCGAACCCCAGCCATCCAAACGTCAAGCAAATCCGAATCATGCGCGGACTCCGTCATAATCGCGAGGGAATCGCCCGAGGAAATAGAAACGGAATCGAGCGAATCCTTGCCGCAGGGAGAGTAGTTCCGATGGCGAGCGAATACGTGCAGTAAACTGCGACGCAATTACTCGCTACTGGACAGAGCCGCCGGTTTAAACACCGCCAATACGCCGAAACAGAGCGCAGATTATGATCGCAGTTGCGGCGGGCGGAGGGTCAGCAACTATCCTGGCACTGATCAGGTGCGTAGCTGTCGCTTACTTTCGTGCCGGTGAGGCACATGTTAAGCATTGTATCCCACACACACGAGTACTCGGACACGCAGACGTGCGAGGTGTTGATCGGATTGGTGCAAGTTTTCCCCTGCATGAAAGAGACGCAACCCTTTCGATTTCCCCCAAAAACCTGGATCTCGTCGTTTCCTGGCGCCGTGCAGTTGGCCATGTTGAAAGTCGAGCACGAATTCGCAACTGCGACGCAATTCGCGACATCACCGCAGCAATAGTTGTCGAGTCCGCCATGTATGGCCCAAAGATCGCTACGGTCGAGAGTCCGCGGTGATCGGTTGCTTGCCGAACCGGCAAGAAATGCAGAGCAAATCGCCGCGATTCCGGCGATCAACGTGAGATGCGACGTGCGAAACATGACACCACCCTCCTCTTTTAGCGAAAGAGATTTGCACGATCCACGCACCGAAAATCCTAGCGGCATTGACGGGCAGTTACAAGAGTTGAAATCCAAAAACCCAAAAATAATAATGTCGTCCGGCGCAAGTTAGGGGGCAGGCGAATGTGCAAATGCGCATCGCAAAAGTAGAGTTTTGACCGTGCCAAGCGGCGAGGCACAACGCCCGGCCGATTCATAGGCGCGCTTCTGGCGTTTTCGGCTTCGCTAAGAGTTGGCCCCGTACACGATAATTGAAGATGCCGATGAAACCCGTCGTCGCTCACCTTCAAGTGCAGAGCCCCACGACCCCGCGCTATCAACCGCTGGTCGTCGTGCTGACCGCCGTCGCAACGGGCATCTACCTCGATCGGCGTGCGCCGGCGGCGGCCGAACTTTGGTGGATCATCGCGGCGGCGAGCTTATGCGGCTGGTTCGTTTTCTGGCGCCGGGGCCGCGAGCGGCTGGCGGCCGTCGCATTGGCCGTTTGTCTGGCGACGTTGGGCGGCGCCTGGCATCATCTGCGGTTTTCGCTGTTCGCGCGCGACGAATTGGGGCTGTACGCGCGCGAGGAACCGCACCCGGTTTGCGTCGAAGCGATGGCCGACAGCGGAGTCGAGCGATTGCCCGCTCCGCCCGACGATCCGTTGTGCGCCATTCCCCGCGGCGACCGCAGCCGGCTCGAAGTGTTGTTGACCGGCTTGCGGCAGGGCGATCGCTGGCAAGCAGCCTCGGGCCGGGCCCGGCTGCTCGTCGACGGCCACCTGCTCGGCGTGTACGCGGGCGACCGCTTGCGCGTGTTCGGCCAACTCTCGGCGCCGGGCGGCATGCACAATCCCGGCGAGTTCGATTTCGCCGCCCACGCCCGCGGCGACCGCGAGCTGAGCTTGCTCTCGGCCGACTTTCCCGACTGCGTCAGCGTGCAAGCAGCAGCCAGCCGCTGGAACCCCTGGCGGCAATTGGAATCGCTCCGCCAGCGCGGCCGGCTTCGGCTCTTCGAGCAAATGGCCGACGACCAGGCCGGCCTGGCCTCGGCGCTGTTGCTCGGCGTGCGCGCGGACCTGGATGCCGACGCCAACGCCGCGTTCGCCAAAACCGGCACGGTGCATTTGCTCTCGATTTCGGGCTTGCACGTCGGCATTTTGGCCGGGTTTCTGTTCGGACTGATGCGGCTCGGCTTGGCGCCGCGCAACGTGGCGCTGGCTGCGATCGCACTGACGACGCTGGGCTACTCGCTGCTCATCGACGCCGAGCCGCCGGCCGTGCGAGCGACCGTGATCGTACTTTTGGTTTGCCTCTCGCAAGCCTTGCCGCGCCGCTTGTCGCCGTTCAACGCGTTGGCCGCCGCGGCGCTCGTCGTGCTGGCGTGGAACCCCGAAGATCTGTTTCGCACCGGGCCGCAATTGTCGTTCTTGGCGGTGGCCGCGTTGGCCTGGTTCGGGCCGCGGCTGCGGCGGCGAAGTCTCGATCCGCTCGAACGATTGATCGCCGAGACGCGGCCCTGGCCCGAGCGCGGCGCGCGCTGGTTGGGCCGCAAGGTCTGGGGAATGACCGCGCTGTCGTGTTGCGTCTGGTCCGTCAGTGCGCCGTTGGTGCTGGCGCAGTTCCATCTGTTTTCGCCCGCCACGCTGCTGCTCACGCCCTTCTTGGCGCTGCCGGTGGCGGTCGGCCTGATGTCGGGCTTTTTGACGCTTGCGCTGGGCTGGCTGTTGCCGCCGCTCGGTTCGCTCTGCGGTTACGTTTGCGATCGCTCGCTGGCCATCGTCGACACGAGCGTCGATTTCGCCAGCCACTGCCGCGGCAGCCATCTCTGGGCGCCGGGGCCTGAAGCATGGTGGCTGTGGGGCTTTTATGGTTTGCTCGCCGCTTGGGCCGTCGCGCCGCGGCTGCGGCCGCCGCCGCGCTGGTGCGCGGCGCTTCTGGCGGGCTGGATTGCGGTCGGCTTTTCGGCGGCGGCGATTCGCTCGCAGCCGGGTGAGCGGCTCGATTGCACGTTCTTGTCGGTGGGCCACGGCTGCGCGGTGGTGCTGGAGTTGCCCGGCGGCCAGAAGCTGCTCTACGACGCGGGGCGGCTCGGCTCGCCGGCCGGCGGGGCGCGGTCGGTGGCGGCGTTTCTCTGGTCGCGCGGGATCACGCATCTCGACGCGATCGTGCTCTCGCACGCCGACGTCGACCACTATAACGCCGTGCCCGAACTGCTGGAAAAGTTCTCGGTGGGCGTGATCTACGCTTCGCCCTTGATGCTGGCCGACGACGGCGCCGCCGTGCAAAAGCTGCGCGCGGCGATCGAGCGGTCCGGCGTGCCGCTGCGCGAGGCGCTGGCGGGCGATCGCTTGCGCTCGACCGGCGGCTGCCGCATTGAAGTGCTGCACCCGACGACGCAGCGGCCGGCGGCCAGCGATAATGCCAACAGCATCGTGCTGGCCGTCGAGTATCAAGGCCGCCGCATTCTGCTGACCGGCGACCTGGAGTCGCCCGGCATGGACGACGTGATCGCCGAGTCGCCCTTGGATTGCGACGTGATCCTGGCGCCGCACCACGGCAGCGCCCGCAGCGATCCGCCCGGCTTCGCCGCCTGGAGCACGCCCGAGTGGGTCGTGGTGAGCGGCGGTCACAGCGACGATCGGCCCGAGGTCTCGGCGGCCTACGTTCGCCATCACGCTCGCGTATTAAACACGGCCCAATGCGGCGCCGTCCGCGTCCAGATCTCCGCCGGGCGGTTGGAGGTCGGGCCGTGGCGCGGACACGCTCGCATGGCTTACGAATTGGCAAGTCAACAACCCCTCAAAAAGGGTAAAGCCCCTGGCCCGTGAAAGCCGAGAAATATCTTCACGGACGGTTGATACAAGGGCAGGACCATCGACCTAGCCGCTGGCGCCTGACACCCCGCCAGCGGTTTTTTTGTTTCCAAACTATCGACTTTGTCCGAGTTGCATCTCGTTTCGCAAGCGACTGACGCCCTCCTCGGTGACTTTGGATCCGGCATAGAGATACCCCTTCAGATGCTTCAGCGATCTGAGGTGTTCCAGACCGGCGTCGGTGATTGCAGTATTCGTGAAACTCAAGAATTCCAAGTCCTTCAGGTTTTCAACGTTCGCAAGGCCGTTATCGGTGATGCTCGAATCATCGATTTCCAGCCACTTGAGACGGTCGAGCCGCGCAATTGCCTTGAGCCCGTCGTCGGTAAGGCCGATGCTGCGCACCGCCAGCCAGCGCAACGCCGTCAACGATTCGAGTTCTTGAAAGCAGGCGCCGGTGACCCCCGCGGTCGAGAGCCGCAACTTCTCAAGCTTGTCGAGCGATTTCAAATGCACCAGCCCGGCGTCGGTCACAATATTGCACTTCAACACATCGAGCTCTTTCAATCCCGTCAATCGACCGAGCGACTCGAAGCCGTCGTCGGTCAATTCGGGCAGATCGTGCAACGACAGAACCTCGAGCGTGCGAAGATCCTCGATTGCAGTCAGCCCCGCATCGGTAATCGGCAGCTTGTAGAGCGACAATTGGCGCAGCCGGGGCATGCGCTTGACGTGCTGGAATCCCGCGTCGCCGATTTCAAGATCGGCGAGCCATAAATCGTCGACGCTTTCCAACTCGGGCAGGAATTTCAAGCCCGCGTCGCTAATCGCCGGCAGACCGAACAAGCTCAAACTTTCCAGACGCCTGAGGGAAGTCAGGCAACTCAGTCCTTCGTCAGTCAATCCCTTGCCGCCTAGCGCCAAGCGTCGCAAGTGCGGCAAGCGGCTGAGTTGCGGAATGTCGGCATTGACGGCGTCGCGGATTTGCAGTTCCGTCACGCGGTCGAACCAGTGTCGCGACCAGTCGCCCAACAGCTCAGTCATCCAAGCAGGCGCTCTGGCTTCATATCGAACCTCGCCGCCGCTGGCGACGACTCTCGCCGCGATTCGCTGCTGTTCGAGCGGGCCGCTGACGTAGGTCGCCAATGCGGCGCTGACGACAAAGACGATCGCCAGCAGCATGCCGAGATTGAATTGAAACCAGCGCTGCCGAGGCGCCGCGGCGGTTGCCGGACGCAGGCGGCGGAAGCTTCGAGCGGCCGCCAGTGCGCCGGCGGTGGCGCACAGCAACAGCACGACCGGCCGCCGCAGGCCAAAGACAAATTGCGCCGACAGTGCGGCCGCCGCCAGCCCCAAGCTGATGACCGCGACGGCGTGCCGAGTGCGCCCGCTGGCAGCCGCCGCGCCGGCGCTCAAGGAGCCGATCAACAACCCGGCGTAGGCGCCGATTCCGGCGCTCAGCCCGAGTAGCCATTTGGCGTCGGCGGTAATACTCGAATCGACGAGCAGGCTAACCGTGGCGAACATCGCCCCCGCTGCGCCGCCCGCAACGGCGCCGATTGTCGCGCCCAAGAAGGTTTTCCGCATCGCGTTCTCCTGCTGTTCGCCGAGAACATCAATCTCGCCGCGCGTCTGGATCGCATCATTTCAGACTACCACGCCGTCCAGCCGCCGTCGACGGTGACGACGGCGCCGGTCATGTAGGCCGAGGCTTGCGAAAGCATGAACAGCACGGCGCCTTGATAGTCTTCGGGCGAAGCCATCCGGCCGAGCGGCGTGCGGATGCAGTAGTTCTCGACGAATTCCGCGCTCTGATTGTCGAACACGCCGCCGGGCACGAGGCAATTCACGCGGATGTTCTTGTCGCGCCAGTGGACGGCCAGGTAACGCGTGAGGCTGATGACGCCGGCTTTCGAGGCGGCGTAGGCCACCGGCGAGTTCACGCCCGAGGCGCCGTAGATCCGCGGGTCGGGCGAGACGAGGCCGTAGGTCGAGGCCAGATTGACGATCCGCCCGCCGCCTTGCTTGAGCATCGAGCGGCCAAAGGCCTGGCAGGCGAGATGTACGCCGGTCAGGTTGACTTCGATCACCTGTTCCCAGGCTTCGCGAGGATAATCTTCGACCTCGGAGGAATAAAACCCGGCGCCGCGAAACTGGGCCGAGTTGACCAGCATGCTCGCCGGACCGAGTTCGGCGGTGACTCGCGCTGCGGCCTCGTTCAGGCTTTCGGCCTGGGTCAGATCGGCGGCGACGGCAATCGCCGACCGGCCGGTCGATTCGTGCAATTCGTCTACCAGGCTTTCGGCGGCGGCTTGATCCAGATCGACAACGGCGACTTCGGCGCCGGCTTCGGCCAGCGCGCGGCACAAGGCGCGGCCGATGCGGCCCGCGCCGCCGACCACCACGGCCGCCTGTCCATCGAGGCCGAACAGCCGCGTGAGGATGCTCTTGGGAGAATGTCGCTTCGGTTCGGTCATGCTCACGCCATCAGTTCGCGGCGACCGTGCTCGGTTCTCTCGGGTCGGACACGATCAGCTCGCCCGGAAAATACGTAGCGTCTTTGCGCACCGGCCCGAATGCGTCGTAGGCCAGTTCGACGGCTGAGGAAACCTTCGGCGCTCGCCGATTCGAGCGAGGTCGATTCATGCGAGTTCGACATGCCTCAACTATCGGTCGCGTCGCGGATTTTCGCAAGAGGTTCACCATTTTCGCCGCATCCTTGCCGGTTGCGCAAGAGTAGAAGCGGCATCCCTGCCGCTTGAAGTAACGCGGCAGGGATGCCGCGTCTACTGATGGCGCGCGGCAGAATGCCGCGTCTACGTCTACCGCGGCGCCGCGCTGGCGGCGACGCGCAGCGCGTGCCAGCCGGCGGCGAGCGATATGGGCGGTTCGCGGTCGGGCTCGAACAAGGAGCCGAGAAAATCGCGCAGCATCTCGAGGTAGGCATCGTTGAGATCGTAGCCGGCGCCGTCCCAAAGCGTTTCCGGCGCTCGCTCGCCGCCGAGCAGTTCCAGCCGCCCGGTTTCGAAGCGGAATTGCAGCGTGGCAAGCTCGCCGATGATTTCGAAGCCGCGGCTGCGATCGCGGCGGCAAAGGCTGAACACGCCGCTGGCGCGCACGCCGCCGGGGTAGTCGATCGAAAGCGTCGCCCAATCGTCGGCGTCCATCTCCAACGCGCCGCTGCGGCCCGAGCAGCCCGCCGTCGATTCGGGCGCCCCCAGCAGCCAATTGAGAAAGTCGATCTCGTGGTCCAAGGTGGGCAAGGCGCCGCCGCCCAAGGCGCGCCGCGCGGCATAGCCTTGGCGATAGTCTTCCCAGGGATGCCAATCGGGCAAATACGCCTCGAACCAGACGTTGGCGTACAAAAGGCGTCCCAATTGTCTGGCGACTACCGCCTCGCGAGCCAGCCGGTACGCCGGGTGATAGCGCATCACGTAGGCCATTCCGGCGTGTACGCCGCCGGACTTCGCTGCGGCAAGAAGCCGCTCGGCCTCGTCGAGCCGATGGCTGATCGGCTTTTCCACTAGTACCGGTACGCCGGCGGCAACGTATTCAAGCGCCGCCGGCACGTGTTCGGCAGTCGGATTGCAGATGATCGCCGCGTCGGGCCCTGCAGCCAGCGCGGCCGCGTGCGAATGCGCCACGATCGCATCCGCTGGCGGAACAAAGGCTGGGTTGACGCCGTGCGCGCGGCGCACCACGAGTTTGCGGCCGACGCCTAAACGGCCGAGATTCTCCAGGTGCCGACGACCGATCGAACCGAGGCCCACGACGGCCACGCGGAGATCGGCAAACGCCCCGGCTGACTGCAAACTCACGCGAGCGCCGCCTTCCTTGCGGCCGTTGCCGGCTCGCGCGGAGAGTCTTGTCCTACGGCGACGCGATCGCAAGCTTCGTAGACGCGTTCGAGCGGCGCCAGTTTGTCGCCTTTCAGAGCGTCCACGAGCCGGCGCATTTGCGCCAGTTCCGCCGGAGTATCCACGGTCAGGCGAACGTCGGGCCGCAAGCCGCGCCATCTGGCAGCCAATTGGACGACGCGGAAGCCGCAATCCGGGCGGCGGAAGTAAGGCGTGACGTGTTCGCGGCAGTGTTCGTCCGTCGCCAGCGACGCCATCAGCCGCAAGGCGTCGACCCGCATGACCTCGGGCACGACGTACGACAGGTTTTCAATGCAGGTATAATCGCCGCCGTAGAAAGCATGGTCTGCCACGATCGCCGCCGAGCGAGTTGGGCAATAGAGCGGATTATCGCCCGTCGCGCGAACCAGCGTATCGCCGGGCTCCAGATCGGCCGCGGCCGCCGCGTACCGCCCCAGCACGTCGCTTTCCGCACCTCGGAAACAAGCCACGCCCAGCGACTCGCACAATCGCTCGGTGGCGTCGTCGGCCGGCGCCGAGGTCGTGGCGACCATGAGCTCCCAAACCGGCGCAGCCGAAAGGCCGGCGCCGCAAGCGAAAACGGCGCCTCGCTCAGCCGCGGCCTGCAATCGCCCGACCGTGTAGGCCAACATCGGACGCCCGGCGACGTCCGCCGCAATCTTGCCGGGCAGCCGCGAAGAATTCATGCGGGCTTGAATGACGATCCGGATCCTGTGCGTCACGAGTTTCCTCCTTGAAATGATCGCCTCTTCCGTGGGCCGCCAAAACCTGACCGGCGCCTGGCGCCGCCAGTCGAGGGCGGATTATAGCTCGGCCGCCGTTCTCCCGCAGCCTCACTACGGGCGATTTGGAAACGGCGACAGCTTAAAGATTTGCGCCCCTGATGCCGCCGCAGGGGGCGCTCGCCGGCCGGGGATAGCGTCCTAGCAGTTGTCGAAGAGGTATTTCACGCGCCCAGAGACTGCTCGAATGCTATCGCTGCATGCACGGCCTGAATTGGGATTTCGAGCCACTTGGCCACTTCGCGTGCATCCTGGCCGCCGCCCGCGCAGATGGCGTCATAGATCGCCTTCGTGGGAATGCCCGACTCTGCGTCAATCGGTTTGCCGAACTTCCGCTTCGGGTCAAGGACCACCCGCCCCTTTTTTTCCAATGGCCAAAAGCGGACGACGTCCTGTGTGCCGCGAAATTCGAGCTTTTTAAAAAATGGTTTGACTATTTCGTCAAAAACGTATTGGCCTTTCTTCAGGTCTTCGATAACGACCTTGCCTCTTTCCTCGCGGATCATCGTGGCGAAGATTGTCCGGCCGTCGGTGTCGAACCGCTTTACGCTAAAGGGGTATGTCGTCGAGAATCGCTCGGCCGCAGCCTTGGATGCCTTGCGGATTGTTTGCAGCGGCACTCCCTCAGACCGAAACATTTTGATGAAATGCAACTCCATTAGTTCGGCGAATGTTATCGCATGCTCCTCGACGGGAAGACGCCTAGGCACGAGAGGGGAAATTTGGGAAACCCAATGCCTAAGCGTGGAGGGGTGAACATGCAGCAGCCTGGCCGCATCAGCCATGCTGTACAGGCCGATTCCAACGTGTTGGCTGGCGCGATCTTTTAGTGCAACCATGAGTGAACCTTTCGCCGCGGCTGGCGTTCTGGCAAAAACAAGGGGTACGTCAGTCTAAATCGGCAACTTCAGGATAGCGCCTCCAAAGGCACTCCACAACATAATGCATTGGTTGCGTTCGATCCCCCCGTTTTCCGCTAGCTCCGCTTCGCCTCGCGTTTGGCGGCCTTTTGCCGGCCAGGCAAGCCCGGAAAGATTGGCAAGCGGTTCCCAACGCCCTGCAGGATGGCCAGCCTGACGGTCAAACCCTCGAGCTTTCTAGCAGAAAACGGTGAATTAGGTCTGCGTCAGTTTTGAGCCCTTCCGGCTTGGGCTGGGAGGGCTCTTTCTTTGCGCCCGGAGTCGCTTGGCGATCCGTCGATCCTCCGCTAAATTGAGGGGCTTCGCAAGGTAACGCCACCGTCTGTTTTGCCGAGGCATTGCGACTATGGCAGTCAATACAAAGAAAGTTTCGGGCAGGCGCAACCTGCGCTACGACAGCTATCAAGATTTGCTCAATGACGCCGAGCGACTGGCGGTCTCGGAGTTGCGAATGCTCGGCAACTGGTCGCTGGGCCAGGTGCTCGGCCACCTGGCCCGCGTGATGGAGATGTCGATCGACGGCTCCGATCTCAAGGCGTCGTGGTTGGTGCGGCTGGTTGCGCGGCTGTTCTTTCGCCAGCGATTACTCAGCGGTCCGATACCCCCGGGCTTTCGCGTGCCTCGCGCCGCTCACGACGTGCTCATTCCGCCGCCGATGAGCAGCCAGGCCGGACTGGCCGAATTGCGCCGCGCCGTCGAGCGGCTGCGCCATGAGACCGACCGGGCGCCCCATCCTGTGTTGGGCGAATTGAGCCTCGACGAGTGGGACAGTCTGCACCTGCGGCACGCCGAAATGCACATGAGCTTTCTGGCGCCCGAATTGGCGCCGGCCGAGGCGACCGCGGCCTTATAAGGGGCGAATCTAAACTTCCCAGCCCTTGCGGAACGTCGGACGTAGATACTGCTCGGCCCGCGGATTGCCGCGGGCCTTCAGTCCGGCGGCGTCCCATGCGAAGCCGCTCCCATCAACCGCGGCGCATGGCACCCCGGGCCGCTCGTGGTATCATAGAAGGTCGAGTCTTCATTCAATTAGAACTAAATGGGAGTCCACCCATCCATGTCCGTCGCCGCCGGGGTGCTACGCGAACTGCATCGCATTCATCGACAGTTGAGCGATCTGCGAGAGCGGCTCGAACGGGGTCCTAAGCAAATCAAAGCCCGCGAAGCCAACGTCGCCCGGCTGGAGGCCGAATTGGCCCAGCTCAAGAACGACGTCAAGGCGGCTCGCGTGGCGACCGATCAACGTCAACTCCTGCTGAAAAGCGGGGAGAGCAAAATCCGCGATCTGAAGGCCAAGCTCAACGCCGCCAGCAGCAATCGCGAATACCAGGCGCTTAAAGATCAAATCGCCGCCGACGAAATGGCCAACAGCGTGCTGGCCGACGAAATTCTCGAAGCGATGGAGAAGATCGACGGCTTTGCGCCCCAGGTCGCCGAGGCCGAGCAGAAGGTGGCCAAAGCGCGCGAAGATCTGACTAAGACGCAAGGCCAGGTCCGCGATCAGCAGGGCCTGCTCGCCGGCGACGTCCAGCGGCTCGAGGCCGAGCTGAAAAAAGTCGAAGCCTCGCTGCCGGAAGACTTTCGCGATGCCTACCACCGTTGCGTCAACAGCAAGGGCATGGACGCCATGGCCCAGGTCGAGGGCGAGGTCTGCGGCGGCTGCCATCACCAGATCACGGCGAACATCTTCAACTCGCTGTTGATGGGCCGCATCACCTCCTGCCAGAGTTGCGGCCGGCTGTTGTATCTGCCCGAAGATCGCTCGCCGGGGGGGGCGAAGTGAAACGGCGGGGTTTGGAAGCCGCTGTGAAATGAGGCTCGACTGCACTTTACAGCGAAGCGCATCGCGCACAGAATAGCTTCGTTGGCGCGGCCTCCGGATCGGGAGGCCGCATCTGTTTTCCTGGTTGTTTTGCGGCAAGCCAGTTTTGGATTGTTCGTTTGGGGAAGGTGGTCTCATGTCCGACGTCATTCCGATGACTCGCGCCGGCTACGATAAGCTGATGGCCGAACTCAAGCAGATGGACGAGGTCGAGATGCCCAAAGTCGCCGAGCGCGTCGCCGAGGCGCGCAGCGCGGGCGATCTCAAGGAAAACGCCGAGTATCACGGCGCCCGCGAGTCGCAGGGCATGCTGCAAGCCAAAATCAACATGCTGCGCGACAAGCTGAGCCGCGCGCTGCTGGTCGATCCCTCGACGCTGCCCAAGGACGAGGTGGTTTTCGGCTGCACGGTCGTCGTCAAGGATCTCGATTTCGGCGACAAGGAAGAATTCACGCTGGTCGGCGCCGGCGAGGAAGATTACGACGCCGGCAAGATTCTGATCACCAGCCCTTTGGCTCAAGGGCTGGTCGGCAAAAAGGCCGGCGACAAGGTGGAAATCCCCGTGCCGGCCGGCACGATGAAGTTCGAGATCGTCGAGATTCGCAACGAATAGGCGCCCGGAGGGCCGGGCGCCCTCGCCCGGCAGCGTTAAGGAGGGCCGGGCGCCCTCGCCCGGCAAACAACCGGAGTCACGCACCCATGCCGCTGCAAACTCGTCGTCAATTCGTTCAAACCGTCGGCGCCGGGCTATTGGCCGCGCCGCTGTTGGCCGCCGAAACGCCCGCTTCGGAAAAGCGCAAGCGAATGGCCGTGGTGACGACGACCTGGCACTATCGCTCGCACGCCTGGCACATGGCCGAGCGGTTTTTGGCCGGGTATCCGCTGCGCGGACGCTGGCATCGTCCGCCGCTGGAGGTCGTTTCGGCCTATGTCGACCAGAAGCCCGAGGGCGATCTGAGCCGCGGCCGGGCCGAGCAATTCGGCTTCAAGATTTATCCGACCATCGGCGAGGCGCTGTGCGCGGGCGGCGAAAAGCTGGCGGTCGACGCGGTGCTGGTGATCGGCGAGCATGGCGACTATCCGCTCAACGAGATCGGCCAGAAACAATACCCGCGGTATCAGTTCTTCCAGCAGATCGTCGAAGTGTTTCGCCGCTCCGGCCGCACCGCGCCGGTGTTCAACGACAAGCACTTGTCGTGGAAGTTCGAGTGGGCCAAGGAGATGGTCGACACGGCGAACTCGATGGGCTTTCCGCTGTTGGCGGGCTCGTCGCTGCCCGTCACTTGGCGAATGCCTTCGATCGATCTGCCTTACGGCGCCGAGGTCGAAGAGGCGCTGGTCGTCGCGCATGGGGCGGTCGACATTTACGACTTTCACGCTCTGGAAGCCTTGCAGAGTTTCGTCGATCGGCGCCACGGCGGCGAGACGGGCGTGCGGGCGATGCACGCCCTGCGCGGCGACGCTGTTTGGAAAGCCGACGAGGCAGGTTCCTGGAAAGACGGCGGCTGGGACTCGCGGCTGTTCGAGGCCTGTCTCTCGCGGAGCCACACGCTCAGCCAGGGCGAAACGTTCAGCGATCGCTATCCGACCTTCGAGCAGATGCGCGAGTGGGTCAAAGAGCCGATCGCTTATCGCTACGAATACGCCGACGGGCTGAAGGCCACAATGCTGTTGATGAACGGGCTGGTCGACGATTTCACCGTAGCCGCCCGGCTCAAGGGCCAAGCCGAGCCGCTCTCGACTTTATTTCACTTGCCCCCTAACCCCAACGTCGTCTATTCGGCGGCGCTGATGTCGAAAGCCGAAGAGATGTTCCTCACCGGCAAGGCCCCTTATCCGGTCGAGCGAACCTTGCTCACCAGCGGATTGGTGCAAGCGGGCATGCAGTCGCTGGCCGCAGGGCAAAAGCGCCTGGAAACGCCGCACCTCGGCGTGCGTTACCAGGCGCCCGAAGCGTTGCAATTCTTTCACTCGTAAGCGCGCCCGCAGGCGGCGTCAGGCTTTCTTTTTCTTGCCCGGCAGAAGCTGTTTCTGCTCGTCAGTCAACAGGGCCACGACCTGCTTGCGGACCTCGGCTTGCAGCTTGCGCGCTGCTTTCTGCGCATCGGCCAACTGTGTTTTCTGCTCGTCGCTGAGTTGGACGGCGGCATCGACGGCGGCGTTCAATTCCTTGCCTTTCTTGCCGGCCGCCACGGCGTCTTTCCGAGCCGCCAGGCGGGCCGCCTTCTGCTCGGCCGTGAACACGTCGTTCACTTTCTTCTGAGCGTCGGTGAGTTTGTCGGCGTATTGCGTTTTCAGCTCGTCGAGCTTGGCCTGCTGCTCGGCCGAGAGCGTAATCTCCGCCGGCAGCTTGAAAGCGGCAGGCGTCGGCTTTGCCTTCGCCTTTTTGCCCTGTTTTTCGGCTTTGGCGTTTTGCGCTTCGGCCGCCACGGACATCGCCAACACCAAGGCCGCCACGAGACAGAATTTCGAGCGAACGGCAAATTTCATCGCAAAGGCTCCCAGAAAAAGGAAGAGAAAAGAGACGGGGGTCAACCGATACGATGCGCAAAGAGGCGAAATTATTTGGTCGGCGCCGGCAAGGAGTTCGGCGAGCGAAGCGCATGGCGAGCCGGAGGCGTCAGCCTCCGCGTCTGTCGCCGCGCACCCGGAGGCTAACGCCTCCGGCTCGCCGACTGGCGCCTCCGGCTCGCCGGTTTCCGCGCGAACATCTAACGTTTTGATTCATTCGCCGCCGGCTTGCAGGCGACCAAGACGATCTGCTGCGCGAAGTCGATGCCGATCATCTCGAACAGCCAGCCGAACAAATAGCGCCGCAGAAAGGCGCGATGGACCGGGTCGTGATAGACTCTCGCGATTCGCTCGACGTGCAGCCCTGCGGCGGCGACCAGCGCGGCGAGTTCGTCGTAGCACAAGGGCGTGCGGTGCGTGACGTCGCGCAAGTATGCCGGCGGGTAATAGGTGTTCGGCGTGCTCAGTACGAGCCGGCCGCCGGGCGCGAGCAGCTCGCCTAGTCGCGCCAGCCAGCCGGGGATTTCGTCGACGGCGATGTGCTCGACGACTTCGAAGGCGAACACGCAATCGAACGCGCAATCGATTTCGTCGAGGCTGCGATAATCGTGCTCGCCGCGCGGGTCGATGTCGAGCGAACGGTAATCGATCGCGGCGCGACGGCTGCGCAGCAACTCGCCCATGCGGCGATCGCCCGCGCCGAGTTCAAGCACGCGCGCGCTGTCGTCGACGCACTGCAACAACACGTCGCGCACGCGCCGCACGATCGGCAGCGCGAAGATGCGACCGAAGCGCTGGGCTGCTGCGCGGCGCAATTTATATTGCTCGGACCAGGAATTATCCTTGCACATTTTTTGCAAATGCGTACCATACTTCAGTTAATCAGGCGACGAACGAGCAGCGATTCAACCAAACAACATCGCAACTCGAACGACCTGAGCGAGTGCAACCGATCGAACGATGGCTTGTCGTAGCGTTTCGACGCGTGCTTGACAAGTCGCAACTCGATCGGCTCGCTCGTGCCCGTGGCGACCAACCTGTCGAGCTTCCGTCCCAGCCCGGCAAGCGGCAAGGAAGTCGCCGAACTTTTCTGTTAGGAGGACACAAGGTGGCCAAGAAGAAAGCAGCCAAGAAGAAAGCGGCTCCCAAGAAGAAAGCTGCCAAGAAGAAGACGGCGAAGAAGAAGTAGCCCTTCTGCCTTCGGTTGCCCTGCCGCAACGAGCGGCCCGACGGTTTGAGCAACGTGCTCGGCGAGTTCGCGCTAATCGACGCGGCGGCAAAGAAACGACGAGAGAGAAACGCCCGGTCCTTGCGATCGGGCGTTTCTGTTTCTATCGCGATGGCGGGCCGGGCGTCTCGAAATCATGGCGGACCGGGCGTCTCGAAATCATGGAGGACCGGGCGCCCTCGCCCGAAATGATGGAGGACCGGGCGCCCTCGCCCGAAATGATGGAGGGCCGGGCGCCCTCGCCCGGCAATCACATGACGGCGGGCGAGGGCGCCCGCTCCTCCATACGCGCGCGAGTTCAATCGGACGGGAACGGAACCGCTCCTCCTTGCTGCTCGCGCCGGGCGAGGGCGCCCGGTCCTCCATGCACGATTCAGTCGGAGGGGAACGGAACCGGTTCGCCGTTGAGTTCGGCCAGCGCGTTTTCGGCGGCGCGCTGCTCGGCTTCTTTCTTGTTGCGTCCCCAGGCCGCCGGGTAGCGCGTGCGGCCGATCAACGCCGAAATCTTGAAGCACTTGCTGTGGTCGGGCCCCTTCTCGTCGAGCAATTGGTAGGTCGGCGTTTGACCGTGCTCGCGCTGCGCCAATTGCTGCAACAGCGATTTGAAGTTGCCCGAGTGATCGCCGCCGGCGGCCAACTCGATCTCGGGGCCCATGTAGGTCTCGATGAACTGTCGCGACGCCTGATCGCCGCCGTCGAGATAGATCGCGGCCACCAGCGATTCGAAAACGTCAGCCAGCAGCGACGGCGGCACGTTCGGGCTGGTGGTCATTCCTTTGCCGAGCACCAGGAACTTTTCCAGACCCAAGGCTTCGCTGATCTTCGCGCACGTCTGCCGGCTGACGACGACCGATTTGATTTTGGTCAAGTCGCCTTCGAGATGCTCGGGATACTGATGGTAGAGCAACTCGCAGATCACGGCGCCGAGAATCGCGTCGCCCAGAAATTCCAGCCGCTCGTTCGATCGCAAGCGGTGCGGGGCGCCTGAGGCGTGCGTCAAGGCCGAGCGAAGCAGCGCCTTGTTTTTGAAGACATACCCGATGCGTCGTTCGCAGCGCTGTTGGTCGGCTTCCCAATCTGCGGGAATCTCTGGCTCAATTGTACGACTCATCCCAAGTCCTGCCGACAACCCCTGCTCGGCGAAAAACATTAGCCTTCCAAACCGGCAAAATGCAGAAAAATTCACGAACACGTTCAATCATAACTCTAATTGCAGCCTGATGTTTTGTCAACGTTCGCGGCGGCTTGCCCATTCGCCCTGCAAGAAAGCCCCGCCCGCGGCAACAACTCCCATGCTGTAAGTTTTGACGAATACGCCGCGCGTGCCGTCGATCGGGGGCGCGGCCGATCCTCGTACAAGCAAACCGATTTCAACATTCAACCAGAGGACTTCTCGTATGGAACGAACTTTTCTCAAACCCAGAAACCGAGCTTGGGCGGTCGTCGCCGTGGCGACGGCGATGGCACTCGGCGGCGCCGTCTGGCAGCGGCATAGCGTGGCCGAGGATCGGGCGCCGGCGCCGGACGTCGCGCTCGAACATGCCGACCAGCTTTCGCACGCGTTCCGCAAAGCGGCCGAGCACGCCATCCCGACCGTCGTGACGATCGAGACTCGCACCAAACCGCGCATGAGTTCCGGCAAGGGCCGTCAGTTCCAGGGCGAGAATCCGCTTGGAGGCGAGAATCCCTTCAAGGGCACTCCGTTCGAAGACTTCTTCAACGACAAGGAATTTCAATTTCACTCCGGGCCGGGTCAGAACGGCCGCTCGTTCCAGGCGCCCGGCCGCGAAGGCATGGGCTCGGGCGTGATCATCGACAAGAGCGGCATCGTGCTGACGAATAATCACGTCGTCTCCGGCGCCGACGAAGTCACTGTGCGGCTCTCCGACGGCCGGAAGTTCACGGCCACCGACATCAAGACCGATCCAGAAACCGATTTGGCCGTGCTGCGCATCAAGGCCGACGAGAGCCTGCCCGCGGCCAAGCTGGGCGATTCCGACAAGCTGCAAATCGGCGATTGGGTGATCGCCGTGGGCAACCCGTTCGGCTTGAATTCGACCGTCAGCGCCGGCATCATCAGCGGCAAGGGGCGCGAGTTGGAATCGAATAAGCGCGCGAGCTTCATTCAAACCGACGCCGCGATCAACCCGGGCAACTCGGGCGGCCCGCTGTTGACGCTCAAGGGCGAAGTCGTGGGCATCAACACGGCGATCGCCTCCAACAGCGGCGGCTATCAAGGCATCGGTTTCGCGATTCCCAGCAATCAGGCCAAGTGGGTCATGTCGCAGTTGATTGAAAACGGAGTGGTCAAGCGGGCCTATTTGGGCGTTGCAATCCGCGAAGTGAGCGGCGAATTGGCCGACCAACTGGGCGTCGGCGGCAAGCACGGCGTGCTGGTGCAAGAGGTCAGCCCGAACAGCCCCGCCGCCAAGGCGGGCTTCGAAGCGGGCGACGTGATCACCGAGTACGCAGGCAAGGCCGTTCATTCGCCGCGCGACTTGCAACACTTGGTCGAACGGACCGAGGTGGAAAGCAAGCAGGCGGTGAAAGTGCTGCGCGACGGCAAGCCGGTCGAATTGAGCGTCGTCGTCAAGCCGTTGCCGGCGGAAGGCTCGCATCAACTCGGCTCTTCGCAATCCGACCATCGCGGCGGCAGCCATCACGGCTACAAGAGCGATGAACTGGGCGTTGAGGTGGCTGAGCTGACCAAGGACAACGCCGAGCAGTTCGGCTTCGCCGATTACAAGGGCGTGGTCATCACCGAGGTCGACGCCGAGAGCGCCGCCGCTCGAGCGGGGCTGAGCGAAGGGATGTTGATCATGAAGGTCGGCGCGCACAAGGTGGAAAGCGTGGAGGAATTCAAAGCCGCCGTGAAAGACGCTTCGCTCGACAAGGGCGTCTTGCTCTTGGCGCGGACGCAAGACGGCAACAGGTTTCTGGTTCTGAAACGCTAAGGCCGGACGAAAAGAGGTCCCGCCGCCAGTCCGTCGGCCGTTAAAACCGTTCGGACCGGCGGCGTCGGCGCCTCCGCTCGCGAGGAATCGCGAGTCGCCGATCGCCGAAAAAACTTGAACTTTCGCCGGACCCTGGCAGGGCGAATCCTGCCAGGGTCCGCTTCATTTTCCCCCCGCCAGGGCGCTGCCAGAAAGCTTGACTCTGCACGCAGCCGCGTTAAGAATGCATTGAACCAGCGCCACTTGGGCAGCGGGCGCGCCAAAAACCAAAGAAACGCCGGGGCTCAAGCCGATTTTTTGTCCTGCCTTCCTATTTTCTTCAATCCGCGAAGTCCTTCGGATGCCGTTCTTTCAGCCACGGTTCTTGAGAGATGCAGTTGGAGCGATGTTCATGGAAGCTTGCCTGCACTCATTCAAGGCGGAATGCCGGCTCGCCGTAACTTCAGTTCCTGCCTACTCTTGAAAAGGTCTCGACGAATGTTGCGTCTGCCACGCGTCGCCGTAGGAACTCTCCAAGCCGATGCCGAGACACAACCTTGCACCTGGGCCTTGATGGACCTGCTCTCTCGCGAAGGCGCCCAGGTTCAGCACTTTCACTCGCGGGCCAGTTTCTTACCGCTCAACGCCGCGCTGGCCGTGACCGGGCTCAATACGCGATATCTCGACAGTTGGTTGATGTCTCGCGAAGTCTGCCGCGAAACGTTTGTCCACGGCAGCGCCGGCAGCGATCTGTCGCTGGTCGAAGGGCGATTCGATTCGCTCGATTCGCGGGCTCCGTCGCCTGGCAGCCGGCTGGACGTCTTGTGCGATTGGCTCGACTTGCCGCGGATTGTCGTCCTCGACGCGTCGCGATTGACCGACTGCGAATTGCCGGAACGGCCCGATCAGGTCGACGGCGTGCTGCTCGACCGAGTCGCCTGCCTCGGCGAAGCGTTTCGCGTGCAAACCTGCTTGGAAGCGCTGTGGGACGTCCCCGTGCTCGGCGCGCTCGACAAACGAGCGCCGCTGGAAGAAGCGCTGTCGCAGATTCCGCGAGGTTCGTCGCCGCCGCGCGATTTGTGCCGCCATTTGGGCGATCAATTGGCCCGCTTCGGGCGCGCCGAGCGGATTCGCGCACTCGCGAGCCGGCGCGATTTTCCGCCGGTTCGTCCGGCCTTGTTTGCGCCGCCGGGCAAGCGGCTTTGGGCCCGCAACCGCGGCAGCCGCCGCGAACAGGGCGGCCCACGGCCGCCGACGATCGCCGTGGCCTTCGACGCCGCGTTCAACTGCTATTTCCCCGACACGCTCGATCTGTTGGAGCTGCACGGCGCCAAGGTCGTCGATTTCTCGCCCTTGCGAGACGAACTATTGCCGGAGGCCGACGTCGTGTACTTGGGCTGCGGCCATCCGGAGTTCCAGGCCGAGGCGCTGGCCAGCAATCACTGCATGCTGTTGGCCCTGCGGAATCACGTTCGCGGCGGCCGCCGCGTGTATGCCGAAGGGGGCGGAATGGCTTATTTGTGCGAGCGCCTGGAAACTCCCAAGGGCGAGCTCGTGCCGATGCTGGGCGTGCTGCCCGCAGTTGCGCGGCTCAATCGAAAGCGCGCGCCGGTGCGGCCGGTCGAAGTAACGGTCGCCAAAGACACCTGGCTTGGCCGTGCGGGAACGACGCTCCGCGGCTATTTGAACTCGAACTGGTCGCTCGAATCGACCGGGTTGCTGGGCGAGTGTCTGGCGGAGCCTGGACACGAACACGATCTGCTCGAGCAATTTCAAGTCGTCGCCAGCCGTATGCACCTGAACTTCGCCGCCCACGCAGGCATGCTCGATCGTTTCTTTTTCCCGGCGCTCGCGAAGCCGGCGCTGGCCGGCAGTCGAACGTCGGATTGAAGACATCGGTTCGAACTGGCGCCCGCCGCTGCGGCGTTACTCGCGCAATTCGCAAGCTTCCGCGAGCGCGGCTCGCAGCTCGTTGTTCTCTTTCGCTAGCAACCGCGATCGTTCCGCTACCGATACGCTGATGTCGTGGATTTCGACGGCTTTCAGCAATACCTGCTCGAGGTACGGGCAATCCCAGGGCTTGCTCGCGTAGTAAAACACCTGGCCGATATTGATGGCGTCGATCATCGCTTTCGGTTCGGCGTAGCCCGTGAGCAAGATGCGCTGCGTGTGCGGGTGCTTCTGCCGCAGGATGCCGAACAACTCGACGCCCGTGGTCTGGGGCATCCGCTGGTCGGAGACGACGACGGCCACCGGCGTCTGTTCCAGAATGCTCAACGCCTCTTGGGCGCTGCTCGCGACGAGCACCTCGAACTGCTCCGCGAACGTCGCTTGAAAGACAATCAAATTGTCCGCTTCGTCGTCGACGTAGAGAATCGTGCGTTTCAAATCCACACTCCCGAGCGATCGGCAAAAGGTCCGGAAAAAGCTCAGCCCCGGCATCGTATCAATTCTTGGTTATGAACTGGCAGGAGGCGGAATTCCGGCCGCAAGACGCGCAGGGGAGCGGCCGCCTCGGGGCCGAATAGAGGGCTTGGTTCGGTTCCTCGGGCAGCCGGGAAGCGGCTCGAACCACGGTCACGGCTCGGCTCATCGATAGAGTCACCCGGCCGGCGCTTCGCTTTGCTCGTCGCTTCGCCGCCCGGCGAGGCGCTCTTCCAGCCAGACGACGTCTTCTCGCAGCTCTTCGAGCGATTGTTCGAGACCGACGAACTCGGCGCGAAACCGCTGATAGCGGAACCAGGCCAACGCGGCCGCAAACAACAGCATGCCGAAGCCGAACACGGCCAGCCAACCCGCGAATGCGATGTGCAGCACGCCGTCGAGCGCATGGGCCAGCGCAACGACCAGCACGGGCAGCGACACGAGGACGAGCAGCAAGGCGATGATGGCGCCCGCCGCCAGGCGTTTGGCGGAGTGGGCGGCCGTTCGAACTTCGAGCTTGCCCAGTTGCCAGCGCACGCGCAGCAACTGGGCAAAGTCGGACTTCAGCCGCGACGTTTCGTCCTTGATGCCGGCAAACAGCGGCTCTCGATCGTCATCCATGCGGGCCCGCCTCGATGGGTTCTGCCGCGGCGGCGCCGTTGCGGCTTTGCTGCCAGGCGGCGAGGACTTCGGTCAAGACTCCCGCCTTGACTCCGGCGACCGCGGCGGAGAAGAGCTTGGCGGCGACCCAGCGTTTCCAATTGCTCCGCGAAATGACGGCCGAAGCGGCCAGTCCGATGCCGAAGGCGCCCGCCAGCGCGGCCAGCGGATATCGCTTGACGTAAGTCTGCCACGAGAGCAGACGTTTGGTTTCGACCGAGGCGCCGGCCAGGTCGCGATCGATGCGGCGTCGCAGCCGCGCCGCTTCGGCGCGCAGCTTTCGCTTGGCCTCTTCGTGCTCGACGTCGATCAATCTGCGGGCGGCCATAAGCAACCGGGGACGATTAGCGGCGGCTGAACAGTCGACCGAAGAAGAAGCCCAGCGCCGCGGCGATCAGCACGCCGGGGCCGGGATTCTTGCGCACGAAGCCCATCGCGCCCTCGATCAGGTCGCCGACATTCTTTTCGCGCAAGTGTTCGAAGCCTTCGCTGGCCTCTTCGCGGAGGCGATGGTACAACTCTTGAGCTTTTTCAAACTCTTCGCGTGCGCGCCGAACGGCCTCTTCGGCCGCCTGGACCTCTGGCCGCTCGTCGATCTTCCGTCCCAAAGATTCGAAAGGGCCCGGCGGGCCCGAGGGCGACTGCGGATCTATTTCGGTCACGTTCGGGCCTCCTCGCCTATGAAGCTTCTTGAATTCCGTATGGCTCGCCAGCGGCCTGCTATCGGCGCGTAGAGGCTGCAACAATCGTGCCGCGCAGTGCGCAAACTGGCTGCTAGAGCTTAGCTTACGGCGGCCGGGCGAGCGAATCCGTAGCCAAGTTCGATAACGTCACCCTCGGGCGAGCCTTCGCCGACAAAGCGCCGGCGAGGGCATTCCAAACAGTCGCACGCTATTGCTGACGACTGGCGGTTTCGATTGCTCGTCTGCCTTGGCGCCGCAGCGGCACAAACCAGGGGGCTGACGCCCCCCGCTCGCCTGAAAAAAGCTATTCGCCCGGCTCGATCAGATACGCTTGGCCGTCGAAATTCACGAGCAAGGCCTCGTCGAACGCCAGGTACTGCGAGAGCTTGCCGCCCTGCTGCTCGGCCAGCTTGAAGTACTCGTCGCTGAATTGCTCGACGCGGATGGCTTGCTTCTCTTGAGTTTCCGTTACGTCGGAATCGACCCAGCGTTTCCCGCGGCGGTAGAACGACTTCGCGCCGACGTTGCGCACGGTTTGCTCGAGGGCCGGCAGATTTTTGTCCGCCGCCTTGTCCTTCGCCGACTCGCGCGCCGACGCCGCCGCGGGGAACGTAGTCGCGGGTTTCTTGGCTGCCGCGCCGTAACGTGCTCCGGCCTGCTGACCGCCTCCTAGGCCGCCGAAAAAGTACTCGCGCCTGCCGCCGGAACCAGCTTGCTTCGCCGCCTGCAATCGTCCTTTGAACTCGCGCTGCTGGAAGCCGCCTTGCCCTTCGGCTTTTTCCAGCAGGCTCAGCCTCTGGCGCACTTCGGCCGCATTCTGCGACAGCCCGCGGAGATCGACGTTTTCGTCAGCCAGGAACGACGTGTAGGGCGTCATGATGCCGTGACGCGTGGAGAGCTCGACCAGTTCTTTGACGAGCTCCTGGTTCTGACCCTTGAGATCCAATTCGTCGATGATCTCGCCCACGCGGCGCATGGCCCACAGGCGTTCGACGAAGGCGAACGTTTCGTCGTTGCTCTTGGCCGTCAATTCGGCGGGGAACTCGAAACTTTGCTTTTGACCGCGGACGTTGCCCGTGACGTTGACTTTGGCGGCGCCGGGCCGCTTGTAACGGCCGACCAGCACGAGCTGATCGCCTTCGAACAGATCGTAGACTTTCTTCGGGTACAGGCGGTTCACCGGCTCGCTCGCCTCTGTGGGCGACTCGTCGAGGGCGAACTTGATGGCCACGTCGGTCATCACCGGCGCCTCGATCTTGTTGTAAAGCCGGCTGACGCGGTCCTCGATGTTTTCGTCGGGCCGCACGTATTCGCTCTGACCGGAGTTTTGCCGCGCCAACTTGTCCAGCAGCCGGCTGTTGACGTCGTAGCCGACGCCGAACGCCACGATGCGAGCCCGCGCGCGGTTGTTCGATTCGCTGTTGGCGACGATCTTCATTTCGTTGCGTTCGCCGGCAGTCGGCATGCCGTCGGTGAGGAACAGCACGTAGTTCGGCCGGCTTGAATCTTGCAATTGCGCCAGCGCCGCGGTCAGCGCGCCGTCGATGTTCGTGCTGCCGCCGGCGTAAATCCCCTCGACGAAGCCCAACGCCGCCTTTCGCGCCCGGTCGTCGAACTTTTGCAACTCGGGCCGGAACGATTCGACCGCACTGTCGTAGGCGATGATGTTGAACGTGTCGCCTTCTCGCAGGTTGTCGAGCACGAACTTCAGCGCGCTCTTGGCCTGCTCGATCTTGACGCCCGTCATGCTGCCCGAGCGGTCGACCACGAACAGCACCGTCTTCTTGGGCCGTTCGGCCGGGTCGCGCTTGATTTCGGGGCTGGTCAACAGCAAAAAGTAGCCGTCGTCGTCGGCTTTGGGCCGGTAGGAAATGACGCTCGTGCCGAGCTTGCCCGAGTCGATATCGAACAGCAGCCGGAAGTCTTCGCCGGGCGTCTGGTTTTCGGCCTTATAGACGGCCGTGGCGTGGTGCGCGTCGCGTTTCACTTCGACGTCGTGCGTGGGGCTATAGACGTTCTTGATGTCGCCCTGGCTCTCGATCGCGACTTCGATCGCGAGCTTTTCGACCGGCTGGCTGGTGTACTTGGCCGTCGAGAGCGGGAACAAAAAGTCGGTCAAGCGGCCGTTCTTGCGGCACAACTGCGTGTAGCTCAGCGTTACTTTGCGCTCGGCCCCCGGCGGCACCGGAAAGACGCTGGTCTGGAACATGCCCGTGCCGATCCACTCCAGCAAGGCGGGGTCCTTGTTCTTGCGCACGATCGCTTCGTAAGTCCGCCGGGCTTCGTCTTTGGCCAGCAACTTGGCCGGAAACTCTTTGCCGTCGACGAGCAAGGTCAGCTGATCGATCGCCCCGTCGTAGGGCAGCGGAAACATGAAACAGACTTCCATCTGCACGCTGCCGGTGTTGACGAACGACTGCGAAAGTTGCACCTTGGCCACCTGATCGACCAGCCTGGCGTGGACGTCGATCTCCTTGAGCTTGTAGCTGCTCGCCGCCGGCGGCGCCACGAGACCGCCAGGCAGAGGCCGCGGCAGGCGAACATGCTCGGAGACATTCACGTTCACCAGCAGCCCCTGGGCGAAAACGCTCACGGGCGGCAACAACGGCAGGCCCGTCGCGGCCCAGACAACCAACAGCAAATTCAGCGACAACGAACCGCCGCGCGAGCGCAACCCAAGGGAACCAAACATGGCGAAAGCCTCCCAAACCAAGCCGGGGAAATGTCGGACGTTCTATCGAGTTAGACGCGGCAGGGCAGGAAAAGTTTCGTCGCTCTTCCTGGACTGCCCCAGATTCTTGACTCGCGTCGCCCGATAAGCTCTGTTTTCTCCTAGGGGGATCTTCCAGTATGCGAGTGCGAAATCATTGCGGTAGGCGCCCCCTAAACTTTTGGGCTCCCCAGCAAAATCTGTCGACAGTTTGGGCCGTAGAGCGATGGAAAGGTGCGTTTTTCGAGGCATTGCCGGGCAAATAAATGGCAGTGGGAACATGGGCGCGAATAATCCTTGGTAGAATGACCGGCGGAGTGGTGCTCACCGGAGTCAGGCTTTGCAGGCGAGCAAGTAAGGCAACGGATAACCACGGCCCCGCTCATTAGTGCCGAAACCACCCACGGATTCTGCGGAGGAGCCAACTTTTGGAGGTGCCGCCGCAAAGCCCGGCTCCTGATGCGCCTGCCACGTTACACGGAGCGGCGAAGCCGCAACCAAAGTCGCTTTTCGCTCCGCGAAAAAAGCGCCTTTTTCGCGGAGCGAAAAGCGACTTTCTGGAGCCTGAGTTTGAATTTCCTGCCGCGAAACCCGGCTTGACCCTCAGGGCGAAATCTTCGCGGCCCACAAAGAAACAGAACGTTTGTAGTACGGGAGAAAGCTGGTCTCGATGAATTCGCACCTGCAAGTGTCATTGCGCGAGCTGCTGTTCCTCGTCCTGTTCGCAGCGATTGGATTGGCGTCGCTTCGTGCGGGCGGGGTCGTCGCTTCCATCGTGGTCATGCTGGCAATCGTCGCCACAATGTGTTTTGCAATCCTCGCTTTCGTCGGCCGGCATTCAATTCAAGCGTTCGCGATCGGATTCTTGCTGCCGGTGATCGTTTATGTTGCCGCGATCCTGGTGGTCGGCAAGAGCGAGCTTGACCCATACGCGGGAAAATTACCGACGTCCAGACTGTTGCGCCCCATGTTTCGGCTGATGGTCAAGCCGACTTGGACCGATATGTCGACAGGCCAGGTGGTTCCGGACTATGATCCCGATACTGATCCAGGTGGGTACGGAGCAGCGCCGATGGCGTTTTCGGAATCTCTTGATCGCCGGACGTTCATGTCGCTGGGACACGTGCTTTTTGCCATGATGTTCGGATATGCTGGGGCGAAGTTTGCGGTCGCCGTGCATCGCGAGCAGCAGGAAATCCAATCGCGTTCCCGCGAACGGATGGATGCAGGCGAGTTGCACTAGGGCGAGTGAACCGAATCGCCCCATTCTGCCCAGTTTCCGCCCCTGCTGCACTTTGCTGACGCCAACGGGCCGCTGCACACCAAGCTGCCCTTGCAGGCCAACCCGCTTCTTGCCAGACTACCGCCCCCGCGGCGCCACAGCGCGCGGACATGTCTCGATACTGGCTCGGGTCTCATTTCTTTCCCACAAAGATGGGGGCGGCGATTTGCGCCCTGCGACGACATTGATGCGGCGGATCGCCTGGATCGCTGTGCTCGGTTGCCTTGCGCCGGCCTGGGGCTGCGCGTCGCCGATGTTCGTCATTCAGCAGGCCAACCCCGCCTTCGTGCCGGTCGCCAATCGCGAATTCGTCTGGAATACGCTCGTCGACGTGATCGACGACTCGTACACCATCGACAAAGAGGACCGAGTGCGGCTGGTGTTCGACCCGCAAACCGGCCAGAACACGCTGACCAACGGTCGCATCGACACGCACTTCGAAATCAGCGCCGGTTGGCTAGAGCCGTGGCGGACCGACACGGTCACTTTCTACGACAAGCTGGAGTCGACGCTGCAATCGATGCGGCGCAAGGCTGAAGTTCACGTGACCGCCGTTCAAGGCGGCTTCATGGTCGAGGTCAACGTGTTCAAGGAATTGGAAGACGTCCAGACGCCGATGTTTGCTCCGGCGTCGGCGGGCACGTTGCGCTACGACACGTCGCAGCGCCATACGGAAAACACGATTACGGCCCAACCATTCGTCTCGGGCTGGATTCCGCAGGGCCGCGATGCGGCGGCCGAACAGTACCTCATCAACCAGTTGATGAGCCGATTGGGGATCTTGCCGCCGATGTGGCAGCGCATCCCTGCTTTCTATCGGCCGCCGGCGCCGCCGGAGATATCCGGGCCGTAAGTCTTGCACGGCCAAGATGCAGTTGAAATATATTCGGACCGGTACCAGGGCGAGGACGTTGCCGACGAAACCACGGTTGCCGCCTCTTGTGATTCTAGCAGGCAGGTGTCACGCGGAGGCGCGGAGCCGCGGAGAGATATATGCT
>DATKRK010000299.1:0-19864 GCA_035532215.1 Pirellulales bacterium
TCACGTTACGGCCTGCTTGCTCGCGGAATCGCCATTGCGATCCTTTCCATCGACGGCTTCGACGGCTTCGTTACCTCCACCGCCGCTCCGATTACTTCCGGCTGGAGCGACCAGTTGCCGGGCGGGCCCTTCACCCGCTGGGAAACCAACACCTTTCCACGGCGCACTAAACGCCTGGGCTAGAGAAAAGTCTTCCGTGTTGAGTCATTGAACGAAAGCTGCCCCGTCGTGGCCGAACAAAAACAGGACAAACGATCTCTTTACGGAATCACGATTTTGCGCAGCCCAGGCTGAGCCGCCAGCCACCCGACTGTCAAAATGGCTTTGAAGAGGCACTAGCAAGCCACGGATGAAGCACCGATCAAACACGGACAAAATGACATGGAAGCTGACCTTGGGCCGGACGAAAGTGGAATCCAAACGCGTGATTCTCCGTCTCTTATCCGTGTTCGATCCGTGTTTCATCAGTGGCTAAAGTCCCTCGCTTGCCGACGCGTCCGCTCAATCGATCCCGAGCGGCCAGCACGTCGTGAATGGCGCTTTGTGCATCGCGGGCCAAGGCGGTGAGATGCCCCATCTTGCGGCCGGGCCGCGGCTCGGCCTTGCCATAGAGGTGCAGCTTGACGTTCGGTAATTCGCACATGGCGGCCCAATCCGGCTCACCTTGCTGCCAGCGGTCGCCGAGCAAATTCGCCATCGCCGCCGGCCGCAGCAGTTCGGTCGAGCCGAGCGGCAAGCCGCAAATGGCTCGCAACTGCTGCTCGAACTGGCTGGTGATGCAGGCATCGAACGTCAAGTGCCCCGAATTGTGCGGGCGAGGGGCCAACTCGTTGATCCACAGTTTGCCCGACCGCGTGACGAAAAACTCCACGCACAACACGCCGACGACTTTTAATTGGTCCAACACGCCACGGGCGATTTGCGAAGCTTCTTCGGCCAAATCGGCCGGCAGCGGCGCCGGCGCCGCCGATACGTCGAGAATATGGTTGCTGTGCGTGTTGGCGATCAGGCCGTAATCGACGATCGCGCCGTCCATGCCGCGGGCCGCCACGACCGAAACTTCGCACTCGTAATCGACCCAGGCTTCGAGCACCGCCTCGTCGGTCTTGAGCGCCGTCCAGGCGGCATCGGCTTCGGCGGCGCTTTCGAGCTTGATCTGCCCCTTGCCGTCGTAGCCCCAGCCCGCGGTCTTCAACACGGCGGGCAGGCCCAGCTTGCCGATCGCTTGCTTCAATTCCTCGGCTGAGCGAACGGCGGCGAAAGGCGTGACGGCGAAGCCGGCCTGCGTCAAGAACGTCTTCTCGCGCAGCCGGTTTTGCGTGGTGTGCAGCACGGCGCCGTCGGGCCGGACCGGCGCGAACTCGGCCGCCGCGGCGGCGGTCGCCGCCGGCACGTTTTCGAATTCGAAGGTCACCACGTCGACGTTGCGGGCAAAAGAGCGGATCGCGTCGAGATGGTCGTAGGCGGCGTTGATTTCGACGTCGGCCACCTGGCCGGTCGGCGTGTCGTCGGCCGGCGAGAGCGTATGGACGCGATAGCCCATGCGTCGAGCGGCGATGGCGAACATGCGGCCCAACTGGCCGCTGCCCAACACGCCGACCTTGGCGCCCGGCAAGATCGTGCGGCTCACGGCAAGCGGTCTCCGAGCACGCCGTCGGTCTGCTCCTGGCGAAACTTGCGCAACTTCTCGCGCAGTTCGGGCCGCCCGCCCGCCAAAATGGCGACGGCCAACAGCGCGGCGTTCTTGGCGCCCGCTTTGCCGATCGCCAGCGTCGCCACTGGCACTCCGCCGGGCATCTGCACGATCGACAGCAGCGAGTCGAGCCCGTTGAGGGCCTGGCTTTGCACCGGCACGCCGAGCACCGGCAACAGCGTCTGCGCGGCGGCCATGCCCGGCAGATGGGCGGCCCCGCCCGCGCCCGCGATAATCACTTGAAGCCCGCGCTGTTCGGCGGTCTCGGCATACGCGGCCAGCCACTGGGGCGTACGGTGGGCCGAGACGATCCGGCACTCGTGCGGCACGTCGAACTGCGCGAGCGTCTCGTCGGCATGGCGCATCGTCTCCCAGTCCGACTTGCTGCCCATGATGATGCCGACCAGCGGTTGCGAATGGGAAGTCATGCGATCTTGGCCGTCCGATGCTTGCCGAAACCAGCGATCTTACAGGCCGCGGCGCCCAAAGCCAAGCGGCGCCCAAAGCCGGTAGTGTCTCAAAGTTGAGTTGCTCCCCCACACTAACCCGAAGCGCTAGCGAGGAGTGCGGTCATTGCTCCCCCACACTAACCCGAAGCGCTAGCGAGGAGTGCGGTCATTGCTCCCCCACACTAACCCGAAGCGCTAGCGAGGAGTGCGGTCATTTGCCTCGCTGGCGCTTCGGGTTAATGTCTCAGCGCCCGCCAGCAACTCAACTTTGAGACACCACCCCAAAGCCAAGCGGCGCCCACGCGCGCGGCAAGGGCCGCGTGGTTCCTGGCGTTCGGGCCCGGAACCACGCGTCGCCGCCCGGGCTACTGCCCCTGCGCCGCCCGCTCGGGTTTGCACGTAGTAGGCTCGTTCTTCGTTCTCGACCTGCTTCATAGGTTCCGCCAGTTGCTCGGGGGGTGAGCGGGGCGGGCGGATCAGCCATCCCCGAACAAGGGGCCGCTGACGAATTTCCAGCGGACTTGTTCGGATTTGGCGCCGATCCGGTTAAGAGATTGCCCCATTGCTTCGCGAAGAATTACGCCTGGGAAAAATACTTTGGGAAATTCTCCCATTTCGATGGCGGGTGATTCTTCGTACTCTCGATCTCACTAATACGTAAGGCGGGGAGGTACAGGTGGCGGCACGGCTGCTCGACTTTGCTCTAGCAGCCGTGTCCGCTAGCCAGGGGCTTATTCTGCAAGCAATTTTGGCGGGTGGGTCGTAATCTATCGGTCCGCGAGGCTGTGGCGACGGCCTCGTTGGAGCGGTTAGTATTTTCCTGGAAGCAAATCTCGCCCTAGCCCGGATTATTCATCAGCCCATACCAACCCGAAGCGCAAGCGAGGCGGAGCAACGCACTTACCTCGCTAGCGCTTCGGGTTAGTGTTAAGCGCTTTGTCGAGCATTCTCGGGGCTGATGAATAATCCGGGCTAGCCGCCCCCCGCAAGCCTTTGGCGGGTTCTGCCCTCGCGCGGTTCTCTCTAAAATCGGTTCTCTCTAGAATAGCGGGATGACCACCGATCTGATCCTCGGAACCGCCGGGCATATCGACCACGGCAAAACAGCGCTCGTCAAGGCGCTGACGGGCGTCGATACCGACCGCTTGCCGGAGGAGAAACTCCGCGGCATCACGATCGAACTCGGCTTCGCCCAACTCGTGCTGGGCGATTGCCGGCTGGGCATCGTCGACGTGCCGGGACACGAACGCTTCGTGCGTAATATGCTGGCCGGCGCCACCGGAGTCGATCTGGCCCTGCTGGTTGTCGCCGCCGACGATTCGGTCAAGCCGCAAACCCGTGAGCATCTCGAAATCTTGCGGCTCTTGAACCTCGAAACGGGCGTGATCGCCCTCACCAAGTGCGACTTGCCCGAGCCCGACTGGCTCGAACTGGTCGAAGAGGAAGTCCGCGAGCTCGTCGCCGGCACGTTTTTGGAGTCGGCCCCGATCGTGCGGACCAGCGTCGTGACGGCCCAGGGGCTCGGCACGCTGCGCGACGCTCTGTCGGCCGCGGTGCAGCAGGCGGCCAGCGCCCCCCGGCGGCGAGGCTTGTCCGGGCCGTTTCGCATGGCGATCGACCGCGTCTTTACCGTCGCCGGCCACGGCACGGTCGTCACTGGCAGCGTGGCCAGCGGGCAAGTCCGGGTTGGCGATGAGTTGGCGCTGGAACCCGGCGGCGCGCCGGTCCGCGTGCGCGGCTTGCAACACCACGATACGCCGGCCGACGAAGTGCATCGCGGACAGCGAGCGGCGATCAACCTGGCCGGAGTTCGCCACGACGAAATCGGCCGCGGCCAGGAATTGGCTGCGCCCGGCCATTTGGCGGCCAGCCGCTTGCTCGGCGTGCAATTGAACTTGCTCAAAGCGGCCGAGCGGCCGTTGAAGCATCGCTCTCGCGTGCGCTGCCACCTGGGCACGGCCGAATTGCTGGCCTCCGTCGTGCTGTTGGATCGCGAGCGGTTGGCGCCGGGCGAAACCGCGCCGGCGCAGCTCTTCTTGAGCGAGCCGGCCGTGGCCGTGTGGGGACAGCCGCTGGTCGTCCGCAGCGAATCGCCCGTGGAAACGATCGGCGGCGGCGTGGTGCTCGACCCGCATCCTCCCAAGCTCGCACGCAACGACTTCGAGGCGCTCGCACAGTTGGCTGAACTATCATCGGACGAGCCGATCGAACGCGCCTCGGCCGCCGTCTATTTCTTCGGCCTCAGCGAGTGGCGGCCGGGCGATTTGTCGCGGTCGGCGGGCATTGACGAGCCCGACGCGGTCGTGGCGGAACTGCTTGGCCGCGGCGAGCTCATTGAATTGACGCTTTCGCCGACGCGCAAACCGAGAGTGCACCGGCTGGTGCTGGAGCAGCTTTACGGCCGCATCGAAACGCTCCTGGATAAAGAGCACGGGCGGTTTCCGTTGCGAGCGATGCTCGACCGCGCACCCTTGACCGCACGGCTGGCTTATCTCGGTTCCGACTCGCTGGTCGAGGCGATTTTGGCTGCGATGCAACGCGCCGGCCGACTGAAGGCGACCGAGCGCGGCGTGGCGCTCGCCGGCCGCGGGCCGCAGCTCTCCAACGCAGAACAGCGGCTCGTCGCCGAGATCATCGAAACCTATCGCGCCGCGGGCTTTCAACCGCCGACGATCGACGAACTCCGCGCCCAGACCGCCAGGAACCAGCAGGCGGTGCCGCAACTGGCGGCCTTGGCCGCCGCCGAGGGCCACTTGATCGAAGCCGCCCCCGGTTTTTATCTGCACGCCGAAAGCGAACGCAAGCTGCGCGAGACGCTCGCCGAACCGCTCGCCGCCGGAGCAGGCTTGACCGTCAGCCAGATCCGCGACTTGCTCGGCGTCAGCCGCAAGTACGCCGTGCCTTGGTGCGAATACCTCGACCGCATCGGCTTCACCCGCCGCGAAGGCGATCTGCGCCGCTTGGCGGCGCATTCTTCGGCGTGATCGAGGGCGAGTCGCTACACTTTGGAAGTAACTCTATTGCACGCGATTCGCCCACGAGACGTTGGGCTCTCGTGGGGCGGCCTTCCAGGCCGTCAATCGCCGGCGGCCTGGAAGGCCGCCCCACGACCGATGGACGTCTCATTCTCAATCGCGCACAGTAAAAGACTTGCAGGAACCTAATCCCCATGGCGACCAATCCCTTGCGCAATATCCCGTCGGTCAACGAACTGCTCGAAAACCCGCATCTCCAGGCGCTGATCGAAAAAGTCAGCCGGCACGCGGTGGTGACGCGGGTGCGGACGATTCTCGACGATTTGCGCCAGGAGGTGCAAAACGCGGCGGCCGACATCAAACTGCCGAGCGTCGCGGAATTGGCGGAGAACATTGCGCACCGCATTCTCCAGACCGAGCGTCCGTCGTTGCGGCCGGTGATCAACGCCACCGGCGTGCTGCTGCACACCGGGCTGGGCCGGGCCCCGCTGGCCGAAGAGGCGATCGCCGAAATGGCGGCCGTCGCCCGCGATTACGCCAGCGTCGAACTCGATCTGGCCGGCGGCCGGCGATCGCAACGCGTCGAGGCCGTGCAAGATTTATTGCAAGAACTGACCGGCGCCGAGGCGGCGCTGGTCGTCAACAACAACGCCGGCGCCACCATGCTCGCGCTGGCGGCGCTCGCCGCCGGCCGCGAGGTGATCGTGTCGCGCGGGCAATTGATCGAAATCGGCGGCAGCTACCGCCTGCCCGACGTGATGAGCGCGAGCGGGGCGATTCTGCGCGAGGTCGGCACGACCAACAAAACGCGGATCGCCGACTACGAGCAGGCCGTCTGCGACCAGACCGGCGCGCTGCTGCTGGTGCACCCGAGCAACTTCGTCGTAGCCGGCTTTGCCGAAAGCGTTTCGCTAGCCGAGCTCGTCCGCCTGGGCCGCCCGCACAATCTTCCGGTGATCCACGACATCGGCTCGGGCGCCTTGATTGATTTCGCCCAATTCGGTTTCAGCGACGAACCGTTGGCCGCGGCCAGCATCAAACAAGGCGCCGATCTGGTGCTGTTCAGCGGCGACAAGCTGCTGGGCGGGCCGCAGTGCGGCATTCTGATCGGCAAACGTTCGCACGTGGAGACCATCGCGCGGCATCCGCTCACGCGGGCCTTGCGCGTCGATAAGCTGACGCTCGCGGCGCTGGCCGCCACGTTGCGGCTGTATCGCGACCCGGAGCAAGCCAAGCGGTCGATTCCGCTGTTGCACTTCCTGAGCACGCCGATCGAGAACCTCAAAGGCCGCGCCGAGCGGCTGGCGCCGCAGATGGCCGCCTGCCAGGCGATCGCCAAGGCCGAGGCGGTCGCCGACACGACTTACCTGGGCGGCGGTTCGGTGCCGACGCAGCAATTGGCCACCTGGTGCGTGGCCCTCTCGCCGCGCGAGATGAGCGTCGACAAGCTGGCCGCCCGGCTACGCGCCGGCAAACCCGCCATCGTGGGCCGCGTGCGCGACGAGCGGCTCTATCTCGACCTGCGGACGATCTTTCCCCGGCAAGACCTCGAACTCGTTTCGGCCGTGCAAGCGCTCGCCGACGCCGAGGCTCTGTGAGCCGCGAATCGGCCGCTGAACGATCCGGTTAATAGTTGAACATGCCGCCCATCATGATGCCGTGCAGCACGAGGTTGCCGTTCATCTGGATGTCTTGGATCGCCGCCCGGTCGACGAGGAACGCCGGGATTTGGTTGTCGGCCAAGGCCACGCGGCTGAAGGCCATCACGCGATAGGCGGCAAAGAGGGCGAATCGCGGCGTAATCTGGTAGCCGGCGCCCAGGTCGATCTGGCCCATCAGCGCCGCCGAATTCTTGCTGGACTGCACCAAAAACGGCGAGGTCTGGCTGGTGTTGTAGACGTTCTCCACGTTGCCTTGCAGGCCGTTGCCCGAATAGACGTTGGAGTAGATCGTGGCGTGATTGCCGAAGATGCCGAACATCGGCTGGGCGTAAAGCCGCACGCGAGGCAGCACGAAATAGTCGACGCGGCCGCCCATCTGGAAACCCATCAGGTTGTTGGTCACGCTAGTGTCGTAGTACGCCTCGTCGGCGCCGCCATCGTCGCCGAAATTGTGGCCGCCGGCCGCCGAGGCGAAGCTCAGGCTGTCGCGAAAGCGAAAGTAGCGGGCGCCCGCGACCCCCGTGAACATCAAGCCGCCCGGCCCGTAGGCCACGCGCCGCAAGGCGTTGATCTCGAAGTTCTGGAACTGGTCGTTGCGCGTGACCTGGTGAATGTGCGCGTTGTCGAAGTAATCTGTGGCCGGGTTCGGCCCGATGTTGACGTAGCCCAGGTTGATCGGCGTGTTCCAGGAGTTCGTGGGGCTGATGATCGAGGCCGAGCCGGTCATCGGCGCGATGCCCCAGTAAACGAACTGCACGCCGTTGACCGGGCCGTACATCGGATTGCAGGCGCAGCCGAACCAGCGGCCGAACATCACCTGGCCGCCGCCGGCCCAGTTGGCCGCGGCTTGCTGCGTGTTGAGCGTCTGATCGTAGGCGTTGTTGACGTTGAAGCTGGTCCAAAACTTGTTGGGATTGTCGCGCGTCATGATCATGCCGGCCAGCGAGCCGAACCACATCCCCGGCCGCGCGATGATGCCGCCCGGCAACGCGATCGGAGCGATCGGCGGCGCCGCCAGCGCACCCGCGAACGGGCTGCCGTACGGACCGACGCCGTTCGGGCCGGCGCCGTCGACGCCGCACGTCGGGCAGCCGCCCAGTCCCAGATCGCCCCCTTGCGGGTTCGCCAGCGTCGGCACGCCCGGTTCGCCCCACAACTCGTCGGCCGGAGGCGTGCCGATCGGCTCGCCCCAGACGCTGCTGCCGCCTGCAGGCGGTGCGCCGGCGCCGGGCCGAAATAAGCCCGCCGCGCCGCCGCGCTGCCAACCCGTCGGCTGCGCTCCGTAGCCCGCCGCCATAGAGGGCCGGATGTCGCCGGTCGCAGGGTAACCGTTCACAGGGCTCATCGCCGCGGGGATCGGCAGCAACTGCGGTCCGCGAGTCGTATTCGTCTGGGCCCGGCCCGCGGCCGGGGCCAACAACAAGCACGCCGTTGCCGCGAAAACGCACGTGAATCGCATTTTGCTTCAGACTCCGTTCGCTGCCTCGCGAGGCCGGCTTGCCGGGCGTTTCCGTGCCCGGCCGCACTCGAACCTGTTCCTGAGGTCCGATCACGCCGCCTATCGTTCAGTTACAGAATCGTCGCGAGAGCGCGGAGAAATCCGCGATTTACCGCCCTGCGGACGGAAAACCGCGCAGGGGCGGCGTGGCGATCGGAGCAGAGGGAGAACTTTGCGCCAACGGCTTCACCCGAGCGGCGGTCAGAGCTTGCGCCGCTGAAAAAAGCCGTCGGCCGAGTTGCTAAATCGGTTCTGCAAATATGTGGCAAACTGCCGGACAGGCACGTGATCGTCTCGCAAGACGAACAGTTTCCGCCGTTCACGCGGGTGGTTGGTTTTTTTACGTAGCCCAGGCATTTATGCCTGGGATTCGCGAACCATTTCAGCCCTCCGCGCCTGATCGGCGCCTCGCGGGCCGCCGCCGGCAGCCCACGAGGCGCCGATCGCAGCAATCGCGTACGCGCTGCACGGATCCCAGGCATAAATGCCTGGGCTATTTAAAAGGTGCAACCACCCGCCAAGTTGCTAAGTCGGTTCCGCAAATATTATGCAAACTGCCGGACAGGCACGTGATCGCCTCGCAGGACGAACAGTTTCCGCCGTTCAGGCGGGTGGCTAAAAAAAGCCGTCGGCGCAATCGATCTATTCCGCCAACCTTATGCCCGGCCCGCTTCGACGCTTAAACCGGCGCCGGTTGCAGAAAGCTGGTCGAGCACTTCCAGGGCCAGCCGATGGTAGTCCTCGGCGCCGTTGGAGCCAGGGGCGTATTGAAAGATCGATTGGCCGAAGCTCGGCGCCTCGGCCAGGCGAACGTTGCGGCGGATCCGCGTCTGAAACGGCTGGGCCGCCGACCAAGGGCCCGTGCCGCCCCGGCATTGGCTGAAAAACTCGTCGACGTCGCGGCAGACCTCGGTCGCCAACCGCGTGCCCGACTCGAACATGCAGAGCACGACCCCCGAGAGCTTCAGCCGCGGGTTCAGCCGCCGCGCGACGACCTCGATGGTTTGCAGCAGCTTGCTCAGCCCGTGCAAAGCCAGAAAGTGAGGCTGCAGGGGAATAAAGACTTCGTCCACTGCGGCCAGGGCGTTGAGCGTCAGAATGCCGAGCGACGGCGGGCAATCGATGAACATATAATCGAATTCCTCGGCGTCGTCTTCCAGCTTGTCGCGCAAGATCAACTCGCGACCGACGACGCCGGCCAGTTCCACTTCGGCCGCCGCCAGATCGAGGTGCGAACCGACGACGTAAAGGTTTTCGCCGACTTGCTTGCGCACCGAAGCCAGGCTGGCGTCGCCGGCCAGCACGTCGTAGACCGAGCCGCCCTCGCGGCCGGGCTCGATGCCCAGGTGTAGCGTGGCGTGGGCCTGCGGATCGAGATCGATGAGCGAAACCCGCGGGCCCGTGGCGGCCAGCGCGGCGCTGAGATTGACGGCCGTGGTGGTCTTGCCCACGCCCCCCTTTTGATTGATGATCGCAATCTTGCGCATCCGGAACTCCCTTCCCGATCGGCCGATATGGCTTGTTCGAATCCTTGCCCGTAGACGCGGCATCTTGCCGCGTTCAAAAGCGGCAAGGATGCCGCTTCTACTACCCGGCGCCGTTGGGAGGCGGATTATAGGCAACGCGGCGAGGTTATCCTAGCCCGGATTATTCGTCAGCCCACACTAACCCGAAGCGCAAGCGAGGTGGAGCAACGCACTTACCTCGCTGGCGCTTCGGGTTGGTATCGAGCGCTTTGTCAAGTAACAGCCGGGCTGTGAATAATCCGGGCTAGACGAGTCGCAGCCGCCCCAATCCGCAAGATTTCGCGGGTTCGCGAAAAAAGGGGGGTTTTGCAGTCGACCGAGTTTTGCACTAAAACCAAACGTAGCAATGATGTAGAAGCGGCGCCCTTGCCGCTTTAGCTTGATGTAGAAGCGGCATCCTTGCCGCTTTTGAACGCGGCAAGATGCCGCGTCTACGACTTTTGATCGCGGCAAGATGCCGCGTCTACGACTTTTGATCGCGGCAAGATGCCGCGTCTACGACTGTGGGCGCGCGGCAAGATGCCGCGTCTACTGGACTGCGCGGCAGGCTGCCGCATTGACGGTTTTGGAGTAGCGACGCGATGCGCGTGATTGTGGAGCGTGATTTTCCCAGCGTCAGCCGGACGGCGGCCCGCTTTGTGGCCCGGTTGGTCCGCGAGCGGCCTACCAGCGTGCTGGGTCTGGCGACCGGTAGTACGCCGCTGGGCATGTATCAGGAATTGATTCGCATGCACCGCGAGGAGGGGCTCGATTTTTCGCGGATCGTGACCTTCAATCTCGACGAGTACGTTGGCCTGGCCCCGACGCACCCGCAGAGTTATCGCCGCTTCATGCAGCAGAGCCTGTTCGACCACATCAATATCGACGGCCGCAACACGCACGTGCCCGACGGCCGCGCTCTCGACTTCGAGGCGCATTGCGAGCAGTACGAAAAGCTGATCGACGAAGCAGGCGGCATCGATCTGCAGGTCTTGGGCATCGGCGCCGACGGGCATATCGCCTTCAACGAGCCCGGCTCGTCGCTGGGCAGCCGCACGCGGTTGAAGTCGCTGACCGCCGAGACCCTCCGCGACAACGCCCGCTTCTTTGGCAGCATCGAAGAAGTGCCGCGCCTGGCCATCACGATGGGCGTGGGCACGATCCTCGAATCGCGGCAGTGCTTGCTCCTGGCTTGCGGGCAAGCCAAGGCCCGGGCCATCAAAGAGACGATCGAAGGGCCCGTCACGGCCCAAATCACTGCCTCGGCGCTGCAATTGCACCGCGACGTGATCGCGGTCGTCGACGAAGAGGCCGCGCAACTGCTCGAGCGGCGCGAGTATTACCGCGAGGTCGAACGCGCCCAATCGTTGCTGGAAGCCGGCGAGATCAGCAAGCTGCTGCCGCACAAATCGTAGCCATGCTCCGCAGGCGGCCAGCCCGGATTATTCTCGACCCACGTTTGTGCCCTGTCAGCCGAGAGTTGATGCATGTCCGAGTGATGGGTGGCTGGGTCTGAGCCTGGGCGAAGGCCCAGTTCGCTGGGGCATCGCCTAGGCTCTGCCGCCAGCCACCCTGGGCGATCGCATTCGTCAAAACATGGCTGACAGAGCGCTAGGTCGCCGCCGGAAAGTCCCGGCCCGCGCGGACCGAGACGACGATCATCGCCAGGCCCACGAGCAGCAGCCCGGCGGCGGCCCAATACGGCGAGGCGGGCGATTGGGCGAACAGCCGCAGGCCGAACACCGGGCCGAGGATTCGGGCCAGCGACGTGGCGCTTTGCCCCAGGCCCAAGATGCCGCCTTGCTGCTCCGGATCGGTGCGGCGCGAGATGAGCGATTGCAGCGACGGATTGACGAAGGCGAAGCCGGTCACTTCGAGCGCCATGGCCCACAGCAATTGCGTAAAATCGCCTTGCTCGGCGGACCAGGCCAAGCACAAAAAGCCGACGATCGCCGTCGCGGCGCCGAACGTCGCCATCGCCCCTTCGGTCATGCGGCCCGCCAGGCGCCGCACCAGAAAGCCCTGGGCCAAGGTCAACACGATGCCCAGATAAGCGAAGGCCGCCAGCACGACGATCTGCACGATGTCGTCCTGTTCGGTATAGCCCCAGCTTTCGATTCGCCGCACCAGGGCGCCCAGGATCCCCGACTCGGCGGCGCCCTCGCCCCGCTGCTCGACGATCTGCTCGATCTGCAAGGAGAGCGTCGACTCGAAATTGGCGAACGAAAACACGGCCACGCAACTGGTCGCCAACAACAGTGCGACGGACGGCGTCGACAGCGCCGCCCGCAGCGCCGACCGATCGAACAAGCTGCGCTGGGCCGCATGGCTGCCAGGCTGCCGCGATTCGGGCAGCTTGAACACGGCCAACAACAAGGCCATGCCCGACAGCGCCGAAGCGACGTAGCCTGGCCAGGGGCTGAGCGCCACCTTGCCGCCGGCCAACAGCGCCGAGGCGCCCAACAGCGGTCCGAGCGTGAAGCCCAGCGCAAAAGCGGCCCCGATCAGGGCCATGCCTTTGGCCCGGCTTTCTTTGGTCGTCGTATCGGCGATATAGGCTTGCGCCGTCGAGATCGTCGCCCCGGCGATGCCGGCGCCGATCCGGGCGACGAACAAACCGGCCAGGCTGCGCCAGACGGCGGCCACGCCGAACAGGAAGTAAAAGATCGTCGATGCCGCCAACCCGATCATCAAGATCGGCCGGCGGCCGTAGCGGTCCGACAAGCGGCCCCAAATCGGCAAAAAGAAAAACTGCATTGCCGAAAAGCTCGACATCAACAGCCCGATCAACCAGCCCGTCTGTTGAGCCGACAGATCGTGCAGCTCGGCGAAATGCTCGGCGTAAATCGGCAACAGCGGCAGCACGATGCCGAACCCGAGCAGATCGATGAAGACCGTCAGGAAGATCACCAGCAGCGATCCGCGGCGCGGTGCGGCGGGCGCATCGCCGGACGGCGTGTGGTCCGGCGGCGCGTACGGATTGCCGTCTTCGGGCGTGGAAACGTCTTGATCGGCGTCGGACATGAAACGAGCGGAGCCTGACATTATTTCTTTAATCGCACGAGCTTACCCCGAGCGAGCGCGGCTCCGCAACCGCTGGCGAGAAGGGCCGAGAGGTTTTATGATTGAAAGATGCCGCCCACCCCGCCCGCCGAACGCCGCCGCCTGGAATCGCTGGAGCCCGCGGCGCTGGAACAGCATCAGCTTTCGCGGCTCAACTCGCTGCTGGACCGCATCTTGCCGATCAACCGCTTCTACGCCGAACGGCTCGACGGCGTGCCCCGGCCGCTGACCACGCTCGACCAGTTGGCCGAGTTGCCCTACACGTACAAAGAAGGCTTGCTGGGCGCCAAGAAGCCCGGCGACTTCGCCGCCAACCTGACCTACCCGCGCGAACGCTACGTGCGCTATCATCAAACCTCGGGCACGCGCGGCCGCCCGCTGGGCGTGCTCGATACGGCCGAAGACTGGACCTGGTGGCTCGATTGCTGGCAGTCGATCTATGACGCGGGCGACGTCACGCCGCACGACTGCGTGCTGATGGCCTTTTCGTTCGGCCCGTTCATCGGCTTTTGGAGCGCTTACGACGCCGCCGTGGCCCGCGGCTGCCTGGCCGTGCCCGGCGGCGGCATGAACACCGTGGCGCGGCTCGAACTGATGCGTTCCTGCCGGGCGACCGTCGTTTGCTGCACGCCGAGCTACGCTTTGCACCTGGCCGAAGTCGCCGCACAGCGGCAGATCGACGTGGCCAACCTCGACGTGCGGCTGTTGATCTTGGCCGGCGAGCCGGGCGGGTCGATTCCGGCCGTTCGCGCCCAGATCGAGCGGGCCTGGCAGGCGGGCGTGCTCGATCACAGCGGGGCCACCGAGGTCGGCCCCTGGGGCTACGGCGATCGCCAGAACCGCGGACTGCACGTGCTGGAAAGCGAGTTCATCGCCGAATTCCTTTCCGTCGAGACGGGCGGACCGGCTGGCGAAGGCGAACTGAGCGAGTTGGTGCTAACGAATCTCGGCCGCATCGGCTGCCCGGTGATTCGCTACCGCACGGGCGACCTGGTGCGGCCGATCTGGCAGCACGGCGAGGCCAACCGTTTCGTGCTGCTCGAAGGCGGCGTGCTGGGCCGCACCGACGACATGATGATCATCCGCGGCGTGAACGTGTTTCCCGGCGCGGTCGAACAGATCCTCCGCAGCTTTCCCGAAGTGCTCGAATATCGCATGATTGCCCACAAGCTCGCAGCCATGGATCACCTGCGGATCGAGATCGAAGACCGGCTCGATCAGCCGCGGCGCGTGGCCGAGGAATTGCGGTTGCGGCTGGGGCTGAAAGTCGACGTGCAAACCGTGCCGCTGGGCAGCTTGCCGCGGTTCGAGGGCAAAGGTCAACGTTTCGTGGATCAACGCTCTTTGGATTAACGATGAACGCGATTGCCGCACTCTCATCGCTTTCGGCGGCCGAGCTGCGCCGGGCCATTCGCGAAGGCCGCTACAGCGGTCCGACGGCCGGCCTGGCGCCCGGCTACGTGCAGACGAACGTGGTCATTCTGCCGGCGGCGGATGCGACCGACTTCGCCGAGTTTTGCCGGCTGAACGGCCGGGCCTGCCCGCTCGTGGCTCAAACCTCGCCGGGCGAAACCGAACCGGCCGACGCGGCGCCCGGCGCCGATTTGCGCAGCGACGTGCCGCGCTACCGCGTCTTTCGCCAGGGCGCGCCAGAAGCAGCCGAGCCGACGGACATCCGCGATCTGTGGCGCGACGACTTCGTGGGTTTTCTGCTGGGCTGTTCGTTCACGTTCGAGCGGGCCCTCATCGAGGCCGGGCTGGGCGTGCGGCATATCGACGAAGGACGCAACGTGCCGATGTATCGCACCTCGATCGCCTGCCGCGCGGCGGGCCGCTTCGCCGGGCCGCTGGTGGTCAGCATGCGGCCCTATCGGCCCGAGCAGATCGACCGCGTGCGGGAAATCAGCGGGCGTTACCCGACGATGCACGGGGCGCCGATCCACGTCGGCGACCCGCAGGCGCTGGGCATCGAGGATTTGTCGCGGCCCGAATTCGGCGAAGCCGTAACGATCGAACCCGGCGAGATCCCGGCGTTCTGGGCCTGCGGCGTGACGCCCCAATTGGCCTTGGCCGCCGCGCGGCCCGAACTGGCGATCACGCACAGCCCGGGCTGCATGTTCGTCACCGATCTGCGCGACGAAGCGTTCGAAAAACGGTAATCTTTGCCTGGTGCTTTGTCAAAACCAAAAAATTGTGGTTGCGTTTACCTGCAGATGAGCGATGCCGATTACGATTAGCCACGGATGGAACACGGATCAAACACGGATAAGGAATAGGAATGGCTCCTGCGTTCGGCCCCCCGCTTTCGCCTCGCCAACGGTGAAATTGCACGATCTGTGTTCGATCCGTGTTCCATCCGTGGCTCGTTCCGCCTAGGTGATGTCGATCTTGCAATCCAAAATCGAAAATCCAAAGTCCAAAATCACATGTCCGTCTATCCGACCCAACTGGCCTTCAGCGGCGAAAACCGCCTGCTCATCGAATGGAGCGACGGACAGAAACGCAGCTATTCGTTCGGCGAGCTGCGCGATCACTGTCCCTGCGCCTCGTGCCGCGAGAAGCGTTCGCAACCGCCGGCCGCCAGCGGGCTATTGCCGGTGCTCTCGGCGGCCGAAGCCCAGCCGTTGAAGGTCCTGGGCATGAAGCCGGTCGGCAACTACGCCTACTCGATCGAGTTCAGCGACGGCCACGACACGGGCATTTACACCTTCGAGTTGCTGCGCGAAATCGGGCGAATCGAATCGGAGTTTGGGTCGGAATAGGGCTTTGTTCCGCTGCTGTCGCATTGTTGAGGATCTTTGTTGGCTAATCCGGTTGATGCTATTCAATCGGAGAGTGCGTCATCATCATTTTTGGCGAGCGCTTGAAAATACGAATCGGAAGCCGCCGCGTTCGAGGGAATGACGCTGTAAGGGCGCACTTCCACGACGAGGTCATGTGAATGATCGTCCTGACGCGCCGACATTTGCACGCCCATTGTCTGCACGCTGCCGTCGGACAACGTCAACAGAATCTCATAGGCGCCAGGCTGCAAGCCGGCGGTTCGCCAATCAAACTGAAATTGGCCGCCGTCGACGCGGATCCCTTGACCATTAGCACTTTGCGGGCTGAAAGGCGCGCCGAGCGAGCCATTGGGATTGACCGCGGCGATTTGCAGCGAAGTAACGGCGTTCAGGGTCGTGATAGTGTCGCCCAGAGCGTCGGTCAACTCGAACCGGACAGGGATCGTTTGCCCTGCCGTAAATTCATCTCGGCTGGCCAAAGGCGGCAGAAAACCGCTGAAGTGGTACAGCACGTCGATCAGTACGGTCGCCGTGGCGGCGTTGTAATCGTTGGTGGCGGCGGCGCTGACCGACAGCACCTGATTGCTGCCTGGGCCCAGCACCGTTCCGGCCCCGGGGTTGTAAACCAGCGCCCCCGCGGGCGCCGGCCCGACAACGGATACAGTGGCATCGAGTTGGGCGGCGCTCAGCGCCGTGCCGACGATGATATTGGCGGGCTGGCTCCACGCGATGGTTTGGTCCGCCTTGGCGATCGTCAGCGTGCCGTCCTGGAACGTGATGGCATAGTTCGAGGAAGTCAGACCCGAGGGAGTGATGGGATAAGTACCGACGTCGCTGGCCATCGTCGCCGGCCATCGTCGCCGGCGTGACTACCAACAGGGTTCCGCCGAGCGAAGCGGCGGTTTCGCCGTTGACGAACCCCTGGTAGCTGACCGTGAGCGTCGGATTTGGCGAGCCATAGACGCGAGTTTGATTGTCGGCCGAGACCGTCAGCGGCGCCGGGCTGATCGTGAACGTCGCCGTGGCGCTGGCGATCAAATAGTCGGCGCTGCCCGGGAAGTAAGCCTCCACGGTATACGTCCCTGCGTCATCCGGAGCGCCAGCGAGCGGCGTCCCCGTGGCGCTCGAGCCCGCATAATAGGTCAACGTCGGCGAGACCCCTTCGAGGCTGCCGCCCGGCGTCCCGCCCGCGGCGGCGACCGTGTCCGTGGCAGGGAACGGCAGGCCCGTGTAAACGCCGCCAGCATCGCTGACGCTGACCGTCGGCAAGGCTTGTACCGCCTCGTAAGCGCCGATGTCGATCGTCGGGTCGGCAGGCGTGATTCGCGTCTTGCCTCGCTGATCGGTGGCAGGCGCGGCCAAAGCGGGGTTGCCCGTCGTCGTCTCGGGATGGTCGTCGCCGGCGTTGATGGCGGGGCTGCCGGGCAACAAAGCCATCGTCTGCGTGGGGCCGCCGTTGTCGCCGAGCGATCCGAGCAGCGGATCGAGAGGATTGCTCGCCGTCCCAATCAAACTTGCCGCCGGGCCGCTGGCACTGAATCCGGTCGCATCGCCGATAATGCCGATCAAGTCGTGGTCGGTGCTTACAAAACGGCCCCTTATATCCGGATCCGCGGTCGTCGCCGTGTTGCCTGCGACAATGGTGTTGGCAATCGCGAACTGTCCGACGAAGCTTTCGATTCCGCCGCCGTAAGCGGCAGAGTTATTCGCGACGGTACTGTTGATCACCGTGGCTGTTCCGCTGTAGTTGTAAAACATGATGCCGCCGCCTGCATGAGCGGCGGAATTCCCGGCGAACGTGCTGTTGGACACATGCAGCGAGCCGCCTTGGACCATGATGCCGGCGCCATCGCCTCGGACCGTGTTGCCGGTAAAGGTGCTGTCAACCACGGTGGCCGTGCCGTCGCCGTTATAAACTCCGCCGCCACTATAGAGTCCGGTGGGGTCCGACCCGCTTGTGACGTTGCCTGAAAAAGTGGTTCGCTCGACGGTCAGTTGCGATCGATTGAAAATGGCGCCGCCAAACCAAGAGGAATTCTGCGAAAACGTGCTATCGATAAAGGTCGCCGACTTCACATTTTGGATGGCGCCGCCGTTGGGCGCATAGTTGCTCGAAAAGGTACTGTCGGCCGCCGAGAGCGCTCCCAAGTTGAAGATGGCGCCGCCCAGCGCGTCGACGGCTGCATTTTTCGCGAGCGTCATCCCCAACAACGCGAGAGTTCCATAGTTGCTAATTGCTCCTCCGTCGCCTGCGAAGGGATTGACGGGATTGTCCGTAGCCCTCCCGCCCGTGAGCGTCAGACCGGACATCGAGACAATCGGTTCGCTATTTGCTGCGTAAACGCCGACTTGGAACAACCTCGCGGGCAGCGCGCTCGTCTGATCGACTGTCAGCGACCCTGCACCAGGTCCGACTAGGGCCAGGCTGTCGGCAATCTCGATCTGCCCCAGCGTTAAATCGATCGTGCTTCCGGCGGGGAGGTTGAAGTTAATCGTGGGGCCGTTAACCGTGGGACTTACTCCGGCTCCGGTGTCAAGGTATTCAATGGCAGATCGCAGCGAGATCTTGCCGCCGGCATCGTCAGGCGATATTGACGCTGAAACGGCGTGCGTGTCATTGGTTGTGTCGACGGTCAGCGTCACGCCAGACAGTAACCAGCGGTATTCGAGCATCTCCAGGACGAGATGCAACCGCGGGGCGGGTTTACGGTTTTGGGACGACGAGCGAGACAGGCGATTGCGGAGTTGAAACATGAGGCGATGCCCTAACGGTGTTATTGAATGACGATACCCGCCGATCTTCACCAGACGAGCGCCCCGTGGGCGTCGCCTGCCGCTCCGAAGGGAGAAGTTACCAGCCGAAAGTATTATTGCAACCATTTTTTTCAAAAAAAACGCGCCTCCAGGAGCCGCCTCAGCAGCACGCGCCGCCAGTACTTGGCGGACGAAAGCAGTGGACTCGCTCGCAAAGCTCCAACCGAGCCGCCGTTCTCGCCGCGGCGTACGCCGGGTCCGGTGATTTCGACCGGGCAATTCAATGGCAGAAAAAGGCGATCGAACCGGCGGCCAACGGTGAAAAGGAAGAATTCCGTGACGTCGGCGCTAGGGAATGTCGAGCACCAGGCCTTCGCGCAGATCGTTCGGGACTTTCAATCGCTGGCGATTGGCCTCGTAGATCTCCTGATACCGCTCGCCATCGCCGTAAAACTGCCGGGCGATCGCGACCAGCGTATCGCCCGCCTTGACGCGATAGGTGCGCTTCACGCCAGGCGGCGGCGGACTGGGCGCCTCGGGCCGCGGAGTGAGGGGCGACAAGGGCGGTTCAACGGGCGGCTCGCGGGGCGTCTGCCGGGCGACTTCGTCGGCCGAGGGCAGTCGCAACTCGGCGCCGATCGGCAACAGGTCGGGAGTATCGAGCAGGTCCCGGTTGGCCTCGTAGATTTCCAGATAGCGCTTGCTCGAACCCAGGTAATCGTGCGCCAAGGAAGAGAGCGTATCGCCGTCGCGCACCCGGTGCGTTCGCGCGCGGCGCGGCGGCGGTTGCAGCTTTCGCGCCGAACTCGCTTCGGCGACTTCGTCCGCCTGCGGCCCTTTGGCCCGATCGGGCCTCGACTCGGCCTGCGCATGCGTCGCCGGCAGCGGGCGTCCGTCTTCGAAATCCTTTGCCGCCGGCGGCGCATCGGCGGCGACCGGATCGATCTGGTCCGAAAGCCGCGCCGCGGTCGAGGGATCGTCGGCAAGCAGGTACGTCGGGGGACGATCGAGTTGCGGCGGTTCCGCCTCCGACGGCGCCGCCGCGCGGGGCGGTTGGCGAAACAGCGATGCGCCGATCACTCCGCTCAACACGATCCCCGACGCCAGGGCGAGCTTTGCACCCCGTTGCACTTTAAAGGCTCCCCGCAGCGGGCCAATGGACCACGAACGTTATGGAATGTGCCAGTTCCTGACATCGGGCGCTGGCGTGCGAAGACTTGAGCGACGCCGCGCGCGGCCGCAGAGTTCGCCCTGCCAGAAGACTTTGCCAGGAGGCTGCGAGCGGCCTTAAGAGATCGTCCTGCTTTTTACGCGGCGTTTTCCGCAGTGAATTCCGACCCCGAATGGGTCAGATTCGATAGCCCAGGGCGCAGCCCTGGGAATCTTTTAAATAGCCCAGGCATTTATGCCTGGGATCCATGCAGCGCGCACCGTCTTCTCCGATCGGCGCCTCGCGGGCCGCCGGCGGCGGCCCGCGAGGCGC
>DATKRK010000300.1:0-8622 GCA_035532215.1 Pirellulales bacterium
GCGCCCATCGGGGGTAGGTGGGGTAAATGGCTCGCGGATCCCAGGCATAAATGCCTGGGCTATGTAAAAAGCACAGCTTTCACGCCCTCTCACAACGTCCGAACTGCTAACCTGCGACTTGTGTAGAACAACAAGGCGTTAGCCCCGCGCGCATTCACGCTCGGATATTGTATTGGCGCGTGGGGTTGCGCCCCACCCTACCTCAGCGCCCGCCGCGGTAAAACGCTCGACACGTCATTTGCCGACAGCTACTCTAAAGGGGCGGCCGCTTGCCGCTCGCCGCCGGTCTTGGTGTTCGCTCGACCGGCGGTCCCGCCTGCAAACTTCCGCTTACGAAATCACTCCTGACCTCGAACCTCGGGCTGGCCTTCATGCACGTGAAAACGATTCTCGGCAGATTCTTGTGCGTCGCTCTCTGGCTGCCGGCCGCTTGGGCCGCGGCCGCCACTGGCGCCGACAGCGAGCCGAAGAAACCGGCCGAGGCGCTGGCGGCGCTGAAGGCACCCGACGATCTGACGGTCGAACAAGTCTTGACCGAGCCCGAGATCGGCCAGCCGATCTTCGCCAAGTTCGACGAGCGCGGCCGGCTGTGGGTGGTGCAGTATCTACAGTATCCGTTTCCGGCCGGTTTGAAGATTCTCAGCGAGGACAAATTCTTGCGGGCGACCTACGACAAGACGCCCCCGCCGCCGCCTAATCATTTTCGCGGCCGCGACAAGATCACGATCCACGAAGACACCGACGGCGACGGCCGCTTCGACAAGCACAAGACGTTTCTCGACGAAATGAACATCGTGACCAGCTTCGCCCGCGGTCGCGGGGGCGTGTGGGTGCTCAATCCGCCGTATCTGTTGTTCTATCCCGATCGCGACAACGACGACGTGCCCGACGGCGACCCGGAAGTCCATCTGCAAGGTTTTGGGCTGGAAGACACCCACTCGTGCGCCAGCAACTTGACGTTCGGCCCCGACGGCTGGCTCTACGGCTGCCAAGGCAGCACGGTCAGCGGCGACGTGCTGCGGCCGGGCGTCGACAAAAAGCCGGTTCACTCGATGGGCCAGCTTATCTGGCGCTATCACCCCGAGTTGCGGCGTTATGAAATCTTCGGCGAAGGGGGCGGCAACACGTTCGGCATCGAGATCGATTCCAAGGGGCGCATCTTCTCGGGTCACAACGGCGGCGACACGCGCGGCTTTCATTATGTGCAAGGCGGCTACTCGCAAAAGGGCTTCAGCAAACACGGCCCGCTGTCGAACCCCTACACGTTCGGCTATTTCGCGGCGATGAAGCACGCCAACGTGCCGCGATTCACGCACGCCTTCGTGATCTACGAAGGGGGCGCCTTGCCCGAAGTCTATCGCGGCCGGCTGTTCGGCGTCGCGCCGCTGCAAAGCCACGTCGTGATGAGCGATGTTTCTCCCGACGGCTCGACGTTCCAGACGAAAGACGTCGGCCTGGCCATCGAGAGCAAGGATGATTGGTTTCGGCCGGTGAACATCCTGGTCGGGCCGGACGGCGCGATTTACGTCTGCGACATGTACGAGGCGCAGATCGCTCACCTGCGGCACCACGAAGGCAAGATCGACGTCGGCAGCGGGCGGATCTATCGCCTCAAAGCCAAAGACGCGGCCCCGACGAAACGAAAACCGTTCGACCTGGCAAAATTATCCGGCGCTGAACTTGTCAAGCTGCTGGATCACGAGAACAAGTGGTTCCGCCGCGAAGCGCTGCGATTGCTCGGCGATCGCAAAGACGCGTCGCTCGTTCCGGCATTGCTCGCCAAGCTGAAAGCCGAGACCGGCCAAGGCGCGCTCGAAGCGCTGTGGGCCTTGAACGCCTCGGGCGGTTTCAACGAGGCGGTGGCCGCCGAAACGCTCGAGCACGCCAACCCCTACGTCCGCTCGTGGACCGTGCGGCTGCTCGGCGATTCCGGACAGGTTTCGCCTTCGCTGGCGCCCAAGCTGGCCGCGCTGGCCGAACGGGAGCCGAACGTCGAGGTTCGCAGCCAGTTGGCCTCGACCGCCAAGCGCCTGCCGGCCGAGCAGGCGATGCCGATCGTGCGGCGCTTGATCTCGCACGATGAAGACCTGGGCGATCCGCACCTGCCGCTGTTGATCTGGTGGGCCATCGAAGCCAAAGCCGCCGGCGATCGCGACGCCGTGCTGGCGCTGTTCGCCGACCAAGCCGTCTGGCAGGCGCCGCTGGCCGAGAAGCACCTGCTGCACCGCCTCATGCGGCGTTACGCCGCCACCGGCGCCCGCAACGATCTGACGACCTGCGCCAAGCTGCTCGCCCTTTCGCCCGACGAAGAACACAGCCGGCTGCTGATGCGCGGCTTCGAAGAAGCCTATCAAGGCCGGCCGCTCACCGGCCTGCCGACCGAGTTGGTGGAAGCCATGAGCAAAGTCGGCGGGCAGTCGCTCGTGCTCGGCTTGCGGCAAGGCAAGGCCGAAGCCATCGAAAAGGCGCTGGCCGCGATCGCCGACAACAAGGCCGACGCCAACGAGCGGCTGCAATACGTGCAGATTTTCGGCGAGGTGAAAACGGCCAAGTGCGTGCCCGCCTTGTTGGCCCTGGTGCGCAACTCGGCCGACGACGGACTGCGAATGGCGGCGCTGACCTCGCTGCAATCGTACGCCGAAGCGAGCGTTCCCGCGGCGGTGATCGAACTCTACGGCAACTTCACCGAAGACGCCCGCAGCGCCGCCCAAACGCTGTTGACCAGCCGCAAGCCGTGGGCCTTGGAGTTCGTGGCGGCGATCGACGCGGGCAAGATCGACCCTGAAACGATTCCCTTGGACACGGCCCGCAAGCTGACCGTGTTCCGCGACGATCGCATCGCCCAGTCGGTGGCCAAGCACTGGGGCGCCATCGAAGGCGCCACCACGGCCGAAATGCAGCAGCAGATCGAACGCTTGCGAGAGGTCGTCGCCGCCAGCTCGGGCAGCCCGTATCCCGGCAAGAATCTGTTCAAGGAGATTTGCGCCAAGTGCCATCGGCTGTTCGGCGACGGCGGCCAGATCGGTCCCGATTTGACCAGCTACAAGCGCGACGACGTGGGCAATATGCTGATCAACATCGTCAACCCCAGCGCCGAGGTGCGCGAGGGATTCCAAACCTACCAGGCACTGACCGAAGACGGCCGGATCGTGACGGGCTTTCTGGTCGATCGCGACAACCAGGTGGTCGTGCTCCGCGGCGCCGACGGGCAGAACGTAACCCTCGCTCAAAGCGAGATCGAAGAACTTCTGCCGCAGCGCAAGTCGCTGATGCCCGAGGGCGTGCTGCGCGAGTTCAACGACCAACAAGTCCGCGACTTGTTCGCCTACCTGCGCAGCACGCAGCCGCTGAACGACTGAATTCGGACAGGCCGGGGGCCGCCAGAGATTGGGGGAGAATCTCTGGCGGCCGCGCCCAAGCCTTGCCGTCCGTCGCCTGAATATCTCGCCGCCCAACTGTTCAATGCCGCGAATTCCCACATACCCGCTTGGCTGCGGCGATTCCCATTCCGCCGCGGCCTTGTCGAGCGACGCGGGTTGCATTCTCTGTGCCGCAACCGCCGGCAGGGCGGTTCAATCAAGGGCTGAACATTACGTATCCTGCTGCCATGCCTTCGAGTTACGTCAATTCAAAAGAATCCGATGCTCGAAAGTCATCGTGCCGCTTCTGTCGGCAGAGCATTTCTTCGTGCCTGGAATGTGTGCAGCATGCTCTGTAAAATCAGCGGCGCCCTATAATTGCGGGGGCCGCCCGTTATTCAAATCACTTTGCCGACCGCGGGAGTTTGCCCTGCCATGCGATTCAGCGTTCTGTCGCTGTTTGCCGGAAGTTTGTGCTGCGTTTGCTTGGCGTCGTCGGCTGCGGCGCAGTCTGCGTTAGAGAAGCTGGAGCAGCAGGTCCGCAATCGCGGCGCATCGGATGGCGCCGCCGAGACGACGAAGCCGTCGAGCGCCGACGACAACACCGGTTATTTGGGCGTGGTGGCCGACGATCGGCTCGATCTCGGCAAAGGCGTACGGATCATGGAGGTGCTGCGCGGTTCGCCGGCCGAGCGCTCGGGGTTGAAGTCCGACGACCTGGTGACCGGCGTCGCCGGCAAGCCCGTCAAGTCGATGGACGATTTCGCCCGCATCCTCGCGCCGGCGCCGGCGGGCAGCCGGCTGCAGTTCGAGATCAAACGCAATCGCAAGCAGCAGCAGCTCGAAGTCACGCTTGGGACCCGGCCGCCGCAAGACGAACGCCCGTTCGCCGATTTCGGCCAGATTCCCGATGAGGCGCCAGTTGCGTCTCAGGCTCAAGATCAGCCGCATCGTCCAGGGCTGCTCGGCGTGCGCGTCGATGCGGTGACGCCCGAAACGCAGGCCAAGTTCGATCTCCCTTCCGACGACGGAGCGCTGATCGTCCATATCAACGAGAACTCGCCCGGCCAGAAGGCCGGGCTGCCGATGAGCGGGGTGATCATTGGCGTCAACGAAAAGCGGGTGCTCGCGCCCGGCGATCTCAAACGGCTGGTCGCCAGCGCCGGCGCCGGGGCCGAGGTGATGATCACCTATTACTACCAAGGAGAGCTTCACGAGCGGATGGTGCGACTGGGCGGTCCCGCTTCGGCGCCGCCGCTTCCGCCCGCCGGCCGCTTCCCGCCCGCCATGATTCCCTTCCGCCCGCCGGAAGCCGCCTCCGACGCGCGCGTGGAACAACTCGAACAGCGAATCGAACAGCTCGAGCAGCGGCTTGCCGAACTCGAGAAACTGCTTTCTCGCGAAAAGGGCGAAACCGAGTTGCCGCCGCCGGAAGAAAAGCCGTAAGGCGCAGCTTTACGCGGAGACGCGACGTTTGCTACGGCTGCGCGTTCGCTGCGTCTGAATCGAGACACTCCTCCACCAACTTCCGCGGCGCGCCGATGTCGAGCACGTGAACCTGGCCGGTGCAAGCTTCGACGCCGGGCACGAGGAAGCCGGGTTTTTGGGCGACGAACGTGCAAGTGTGGCTGGCGCGGATCGTCGTGCGGCTGGCCCAGCCGGTGTCGCAATCAAAGCCGCTGGGCAGATCGACGGCGATCTTTTGCGCCGCATGTGCGTTGAGTTGTTCGATCACGGCATCGAGCGGCGGTCGAGGATCGCCTGTGGCGCCGGTTCCCAGCAGACAATCGACGATCGCGCCGGCGCCGGTCAAGGCGGCTTCGAGCCGCGCCCGATCGTGCGTCTTGCCGAAGATTTCGATTGGCACGCCGCTCTTTTGCAGAATGGCGAAGTTCGCCGCGGCGTCGCCCGTCAGTTTCGCCGGCTCGGCCCACAGCAAGACCTTGACCGCCGTGCCGCGCAGATCGAGATGCCGCGCCAGCACGAAGCCGTCGCCGCCGTTGTTGCCCTTGCCGCAGCAAACGACGATCGGCCCGGCGACGCGGAGCTGACGCAGCAGATCGGCCACGCCGCGGCCCGCGTTTTCCATCAGCACGAGCGAGTGCATGCCATATTCTTCGACCGCCCGGCGATCGACCTCGCGAGACTGCCGGCGGTTCAGCGTGGGCGGGTTCATCCGGAATCTAGGCGCCCAGCTTTGCAAACAACGAATCCTTGACAACAACGTCGGACGTCTGCTGCGGGAAGTAATTCGGCAGACGAACGCCGGCGCCTGAGGGCGCCGCGGGCGGGCTTTGGCCGTACTCCGGCAGGTTCGTGATCTCCTGCTCGATGTCGCGATCGGTCTTGCCGGCCTGCATTTCGCCGGCATATTGGTTGAGTTCGCTGGCAGTCGGCGCTCGTTGCAAGTATTCCTGGAACCAACCGGTCACGTCTGCCTTGTTGGTTTCAAGCGACGTAAAGAAATCGAGTGCGATTTGATTTCGCGTCGCCGCCGTGTTCCCGTGGCTCGTCAGGTAATTCAGCCAGAACTGGTCGCCTTGCGGGTCGGGATCGCGCCCGAGAACGCGATGGTACAGCTCGGTAACCCAAGCTTGCGGGGCGCCGCCGGCGGACGTGTAGAATTCCGGTGAGTCGGCAAAACCCGCCTTGATCATCTCGGGGCCTCCAGTCGCCTGCCAGACCTGTTTCCAGTAGGCCAGACCGCTGGCGTCGGGCGTGCGCAGCAGGTACTGTTGATAATAGCCCGTGATGATTTGGTCGAGCAGCTCATCGCTTTCGAAGAATCCGACGGCGATATCGCCCGTCTTGCCGCCGCTCGATAAGTCGTTGATCCAGTGTTGCAAACCGCCGTAATCGGGGTCGCGGTGCAGCACCTGCTCGTAGAATTTCCACACCACGCCGCCGGTCTGCGAGAGCACGTTGACGGTTGCGCTCCGCTTGTCGCCTTGGGCGTCGGTGACTGTAAACTGGGCGTAGTCGAAGCCTGGAAAATTGGCGGGCGGCGTATAGCTGAACGAGCCGTCGGCGTGCAACACGAACGTCCCGCCCTCGGCGCCGGCGACCGTGCCCGCGGTAACGGTGAGTTGCGACGGCCCGGTGTCGTTTTGCAGTAGGCCATCGGCGGCAGAGACGCTGACGACGCCCGAGCCGACGGTGTAGACGGCGTTGTTCACGACGAACGGCTCGGTCACGTTGACCACGGCGCCCTTCGACATCTCGCGGATGCGATTGGCGCCCGTGTCGGCGATGAACAGGCTGCCCATTGAATCGACAGCGACGCCCTGGGGCGCGGAGAGTTCCGCCGCGCCGGCCGGGCCGCCGTCGCCGCTGAAGCCTTGTGTTCCATTTCCCGCGGCCGTGGTAATGATCCCGGTCGCAAGATTTACCTCGCGGATGCGATTGTTGCCCCAGTCGGCGATGAACAGATTGCCCGACGAATCGACCGCGACGCCGCTGGGAGAGAGGAGCGACGCCGCGGTGGCCGGGCCGCCGTCCCCGCTGGAGCCTTGAACTCCATTTCCCGCCACGGTGGTGATGACGCCGGTCGCCAGGTTCACCTCGCGGATGCGCTCCTCAGCCCCGCCGGCGATGAACAGGTGGCCCGACGAATCGACCGCGACGCCCGCAGGCCAAGTGAGTTCCGCGGCGGCGGCCGGTCCGCCGTCGCCGCTGAAGCCCAATGTTCCATCTCCCGCGACCGTTGTGATGATGCCCGTGGCGTGGTTTACCTCACGCACGCGACCGCCAAGGTCAGGGATGAACAGGTTCCCCGACGCGTCGACCGCGACGCCGCTAGGCAGGCCGATCTGCGCGGCTGTGGCCGGGCCGCCGTCGCCGGAATCGCCGAGTGTTCCATTTCCCGCGACCGTGGTAATGATGCCCGTCGCGTGGTCCACTTCGCGAACGCGAGTACCGTCGGCGATGAACAAGTCGCCCGACGAATCGAGCGCAACGCCGGAGGGGTTTAGTTCCGCCGCAGTAGCCTGTCCGCCGTCGCCGCTGAAGCCGAATTTGCCATTTCCCGCCACGGTGCTGATGATGCCCGTCGCATGGTTCACTTCGCGGACGCGGTCGTTGCTGTAGTCGGCGATGAACAAATTGCCGGCTGAATCGACCGCGACACCGTTGGGTTTGGCAAATTCTGCGGAGGTGGCCGGGCCGCCGTCGCCCGTATAGCCGTAAGCTCCATTTCCCGCCACGGTCTTGATGACGCCGGTCGTGTTGTCTACCTCGCGGATGCAATTGTTACCCTGGTCGACAATGAACACGTCGCCCGACGAATCGACCGCCACGCCTTCGGGGTTATTGAGTTCCGCCGCGGTGGCCGGGCCGCCGTCGCCGCTGAAACCGGCCGTGCCATTTCCCGCCACAATCGTGGCAACCCCTGTCGCGTGATGCACCTCGAATACGACGTTGAGCGTGTTGTCGGCAATGAACAGGTCGCCCGACGAATCGACGGCGACGGCCTGCGGCGAGATCGAGGCGTCGAGGGCCGGCAGTCCATTCTGCAAGCCGCCGCCGGCGACCGTTTCGATCGTCGAACTAGGCCCGACGACCGTGGAACTGGAGGCGAAGGCGCCGCCGGGATCGCTGTAGGCAGCGGTGATCAGATCGGCGCCCACGGGCAGGCGTACGTCGGCGAGCGTCGCGACGCCGCCCGCACTCACCGGCGCCGTCCCCAGCGGCGTGCCGTTGTCGAAAAAATCGACGGTTCCCTCCGAAGGAAAACCCAGCGGAGCAGAGACGTTAGCCGTCAGGGTCACCGGCTGACCGTAGACGACCGAACTGGACGAGGCGCTGACGGCGATGTTGGTGGGCGTCGCCGACAACAAAACGCGCTTTTCGAGCCATTCGACCGCGTGCCGCTTGCGGAACACGGCCTTGTGCGCGCCCCGAGTCCTGCGGCATTTGCGGTTTGCGCGCGCAACGGTAGAATCACGGCCAGTGCGACGCGTCATGTTGACTGCCTCCCAAGCTGACGTGTGTTTGGCGATCGCAACACTATTCCAACGCGCCGCCGGCTCTAGTTATGCCTGCGATTCTAATTCCCGAAGTCGCCGATACAAGGGTAAGGGAATTCTTTTTTCCCGCACTGCAACGTCGATGTGGATGAGCAATGGCAACACCGCGTGCGGCAGAACCCGACCGGTCCCGCAGCGAGAAGTCGTCCCACTTTGCAGCCACTTCGCCGGAATCTATACGGCGCGCGGGCGATAATGATCGCATGCGCATATCGTGGGGCGGCCTTCCAGGCCGTCAA
>DATKRK010000301.1:0-76020 GCA_035532215.1 Pirellulales bacterium
GTCGCCTTGTACTTGGATTTCGCACAGATCGATCGCGATCATCCGCCCAACTACGAATTGTTTTTCGGCGAGCGGCTGCCTGACGAGCAGGTGCTCTCCCGTCCCATGTCGCCTGCGGATGCGGTGCATTTTGCGTCGGCCGCCGCCTTTGGAGCGCAATTCACCGTGGTGGGGCCCGGCGAATCGACGACCGGCTGATCTTGCTTGTCCCGCTGCTTCGGAGCTGGCAAAAGTCATGACGAAATGGCGCCGTACCCTCGTCTTGCCCGAGCAGTATGGATCGCGCAGTTTTTATGCAAGTTCGCGGATTTAGACGGACGAGATTGTAAAAGCAGAGTGACGTGATTGCGGCGGCAGGGCGGCGATCATTTTCGAAACGGCGTCTAGGCCAAAAAAGAGTCGACCGGCTGATAGAAGCTAGCCGGCCTTCCGCAGTTCCGTAAAAAGGGGCGGCGGTTCGGAGGTGCGTTCAATTCGGGGGTTGGCCAGGCAGTTGCTCGTCTCACGCGTACAAGGAACCTCACGATTCTTGCGCGCCGTCCTGAATCGCCGAATGCCGCCGCAGCGCACCGTCCTGGGTTCGTCTGCAGAGCAGCGTTATGCCAAGCGGATCGCGTGGCTGCGTTTCGGCTTGTGTACGATGCTTATCTCGGAGCCGGCTTGATTGAGCCGAATCCTTACGAAATGCGGGTGACTCGCCACCACCTGCTGCCCACGACGGAAATCTTTCTCGCGCTGGACGATGATCGACCGATCGCTACGGTCAGCTTGGTGCGGGACAGCGAGGCGGGACTGCCTTGCGAGAGGCTGTTTCCTCTTGAGGTAAACAGGCGCCGGCGGCGCGGCGTGCAGTTAGGCGAGGCTTCGTCGCTGGCAGTGGCAACCACAGATTTGCCGCGAAGGCGCGTGCTGATCAGTATGATGCGGGCCTTGGCGCAAACGGCGAGGCTGCGGAATCTGGATGAACTGCTAGCGACGGTCCATCCGCGGCATGCTTCATTCTACCAGCAGGTGCTCTACTTCCAGGCGATTGGCTCGACCGTGCCTCACCGGCAGTTGCGTAATCGTCCGGCCCTGGGGTTGTCGCTTTCATTCCCGCGCATCGATCGGGTTCGTCCGCGAACGTACAGTTTCTCAATCGTCCCAGCATGGCGATGCTGCTCGATCTGCTGCGTTTGGAGCAGGAGCAGCACCCCAGTTACCTGGCGTATTTCGGCGCCGCAATTCCCGATGAGGAACTGAGATATCGACCGATTTCCGGCGCCGACCGGAGGTACTTTGCGCACGCCGCATCCAACAGCCGGATGCCTCCCATCGAGGCCGCCTGCGACGAAAACGGCGACCTTGCGAATCAGCAACTACGGCGGGCTAGCGCGTGAACCCTGTCAGATAGCACTTGAATTTTCTGGAATCGCTTGGCAACGAAGCGGACGAAACCAAAAAGGCGGCGATGGCGCCAGATTTAACGAAAGCGCGGGTTACGAACGTCCGAAGCAAATCGATACGGCAAGATTGGCGTCCAGGGGATCGATCGGTTCGGTTGGCAACCTATCTTTAAACGATGTGGTCTTTCGCTTTACGAACACTGTTGGCCGACCGCGGCAAGCTTGCGACTGCCTTGGTAGGGGTCGTGTTCTCGGTCGTATTGGTGAACGTGCAAGGCGGCCTGTTTGTCGGCCTGCTGAGAAAGGCCAGTTTGCTTGTAGATTTTGGGCAAGCCGACGTCTGGGTCGGGCACAAGCGGATGCACAACGTGGATTTTCCGCGAGATATTCCGCAACGTTGGCTTTGGCGAATTCGAGGCGTACCGGGCGTGGCGTCCGCCGAGAGCTACGTGGTCGGTCATAGCACGATGACCCTGCCCAGCGGCGCGTTCGAACAGGTCGTAGTCGTCGGCAGCGATCCGGCGACTTTGCTGGGCAATGCCTGGACGTCCGGAGACAACAGTCCCGCCGCGGACGGCGATACGCTGTCGCTGCTTGATCCGTCTTTTTATGCCTGGACGTCCGGAGACAACAGTCCCGCCGCGGTTCGCCGTTCCGACGGGATTCTGGTGGACGAATTCGAAAGCGAGAAGCTCGAAAACCCGCGAATCGGCGACGTACGCGAAATCGGCGGACGCCGTGCGAAGATTGTCGGGCACAGTCGGGGCATTGTCGGCTTCTTGGTAACGCCTTACGTGTTCACGACGCTCGGACGCAGCTTGCAATATCTCGGCAAACCGCCAGACAAGTGTTCTTATTTTCTGGTCAAGCTGGAACCGGGAGCGAACGCCGAAGAAGTATGCGCCGCGATCAACCGCTGCGCCCCCGAATTGGATGCCTTGCCCCGCAACGCCTACGCCCGTAAAAGCGTCAATTACTGGCTCACTCGCACGGGGCTGGGCATCAGTTTCGGGGCAGCGACGTGCTTGGGGCTGTTGGTCGGCCTGATCATCGTGGCGCAAACGCTCTACGCTTCGGTCCTCGACCGCTTGAGCGAATTCGGCGCGCTCAAGGCGATCGGCGCTCGCGAGCGGCAGATTTACGTCGTGCTATTTTTTCAAGCCAGCACAATGGCCCTGGCAGGCGCGGCCATCGGACTAGCGTTCGTGTGGGCGATCGAGCGAGGGTTTGCGACGCCGCATGCGCCCATCGTCGTGCCCTGGTGGATGTCGTTCGGCAGTTGCGCCCTGGTGTTGGCGATCTGCCTGGGCTCGTCGCTGCTTCCGTATCTCCGCATCCGGAAAGTGGACCCCATGATTGTTTTGCAGACTTGAGATCGGAATCGAATGCCTCACGACACGATCGTCGCGCGCGACCTGTACAAAGGCTACCAACGCGGCGGAACGCTGACCCCCGTGCTCTGCGGCGTCAATCTGACGGTCCGCGGCGGCGAATTCACTTATCTGGTCGGTCCCTCGGGCAGCGGTAAGACCACTTTGCTCTCCATCCTGGGCTGCATTTTGACTCCCGATTTCGGAGATTTGCGGATTCTTGGAGAGGATCTGCTGCAACTCAGCGAGGCGCAGCGAGCGGACTTGCGCCGAGAACGAATCGGCTTCGTATTTCAACGCTTTCACTTGATTCGGGGCTTGAACGCCGCGGAAAACGTCGCAGTTCCGTTGACGCTCGGCGGCGTGGCGCCCCGAGCGGCTCGGCAGCGATCGTTGGAACTGCTTGAAGCCGTGGGCTTGGCGGACCGAGCCAAATCACATCCCGCCCGACTGAGCACCGGACAGTGCCAGCGGATCGCCTTGGCCCGAGCGCTTGCAGCGGGCCCCGATCTGATTCTGGCCGACGAGCCGACCGCCTCGCTGGACGCAGAAAACGGACAGGAAGCCATGCGTCTGCTGCGCCGGCTGACGGCGGAACAGGGCAAGACGGCGGTGGTAGTCACGCACGATCATCGAATCTTCGAATTCGCCGATCGCATCCTACACTTGGATGCGGGCCGGATTCGCGGCGTTTCGACGGATGATGCTCCGGAATTTCGCCAACGGTCGTTATCGGCCGCAGGAGGATAATGAGATGCTAAAAGTCGTGTTGGCGACGCTGGGCATCGCCGTCTTGGCCGCGCTAGGAGTGGTCATCGACGCGGACTCTCGTCAAAGCTCCCGGGTCGAGCCCGAGGAATCGTCGTCGAACTGGATTTACGCACCCGGCCGCGTCGAAGGCGCCACCGAGGAAATCGAGTTGCGCCCTCAACTTCGCGACCGGATCGTCGAAATACTCGTGCGAGAGGGGGACGTCGTCGACGCCGGAACGGTCTTGCTGCGACTCGATGGGACGACCCAGCATCACGAGTGTGCCATGGCCGAGGCCGAGTTGGAGATTGCCTCGGCGGAACTCGAAAAACTCGAAAACGGGGCCCGCTACGAGGAGCTTCGCGAGGCGCAGGCGGAACTTCGGGCGATGGAGGCGCGGCTTACCGGAGCTCAAGACCGATTGAAGCGCACGGGCAACCTGCGGCAGCGCGGAGCGACCAGCCAACTCGACGTGGTGGCCGATTCAACGGAAGTCCAAACGCTCTCCGCGCAGGTCGAGGCGGCTCAAGCGCGGCTTGACTTGCTGCAGGCCCCGCCGCGCGATGATGATTTGCGCCGCGCGCGCGGGCGAGTCGCCGGCGTTCGAGCCCGCTTGAACCTGGCGCGTCGCGACCTGGAAAAGACGTCGCTCCAAGCGCCGTGCGCCGGGCAGGTGCTGAAAGTCCATCCTAAGGTCGGCGAACTGGCAGGGCCGGATACCGCGGAGCCAGCCGTGATCATGGCCGACACTTCGGCGACGTGCGTGCGTGCGTTCGTCGAGGAACTCGACGCCCCGCGGATGACCGCCGGCTTGCCCGTGACCGTCGACGCCGATGGCCTGCCGGGTCGGTATTTTCGGGGCCGCGTAACGCGACTCGCTCCGCGGATGAGCCGCAAACGGCTTTGGACCGACGACCCCGCCGAGCAATTCGACAGCAAGGTCCGCGAGCTCTGGATCGAATTGGAAGATGCGAAAGCTCTGATCGTGGGCCTTCGGGTCGATGTGCGAATTCAATTAAACCCGCCGCCAGAAAAGGCAAGCCAAGGATTACCGCGATGACGCCGCAGAGTGTTGCCGAGCAGGCCCTTGGTTTTGCCGAACGCCCCGCGGGCGAATCGGGCGCCATTCGGCCGGCCAGCGACTTGCTGGTCGTGGAATTGGTGCGAGCCGCAACGCTGGCGCCTTCGCCCGACAATAATCAGCCTTGGCGCTTCGAATTCCGCGAGGGGCGATTGTTGGTTTTCGCGGATGCCAGCCGGGGATTGCCGTCGGACACGGACGGCATGTTCTGCCTGTTGGCGTTAGGGGCCGCTGTCGAGAATATTTGCCTTGCGGCCCGCGCGATGGGGTATGCGCCGACCGTCAAATGCCTTGTGGAGAAACCGCCGCTCGGCGCCGCCGCAGCCTGCCCGCCGGTCGCCGAGGTCACATTTCAGCCGTCCGATGCCGAACGCGACCCGCTGGTCGACCAACTAACGCTTCGCTGCACCTGCCGGCGGCCGTTTGACGTGCGCGCGATCGGGCCGGAAAAACTAGCCCGACTGTCTGCCGCAGCCGCCGAGGCGGGCGACGTGCGCGTCGATTGGCTGTTGAGACGCGAAGAGCTCGATTCCGTGGCGCAGTTGGTGGCTGCCGGCGATCGCATTCGTTTCGAATATCAACCGTTCCACGCCGAGTTGTATCGGCAATTGCGTTTCCGTCGTGCCGAGGCCGAACAGACGCGCGACGGCTTGGACCTGCGCACGCTCGAACTACCTCCAGGCGGCGGCCTGATGTTGCATCTGCTGCGTTCATGGACGTTTTTGTCGGCGCTCAATCGGCTGGGGTTTAGCCGTTTGCTAACGTTGTCGGCGGCAAAACTCGTGCGTTGCTCCGGCGCCATTGGCGCACTCAGTGTACCTGAGTGCGAGGGCGCTGCCGCCATGGCCCATTACCTGGCCGCGGGACGGGCGTTCCAGCGGCTTTGGCTGACGACGCACAGCGAAGGCCTGGCGCTGCATCCCCTAGGCAGTCTCCCGATCTTCATGCGCCCCAGCGCGCAGCGAGCGGCTTTGCCGCGACATCGACGGTTGGCCGAAAAGATCACGCGGGAGTTTGCGGCGCTTGTGCCGGAGACCAGCCAACGAGTCACGACGATTCTCTTTCGAATTGGGCATGCCAAGCCGCCTGACGTCCGGTCCTTGCGTCGAAGTCCCGAGGACGTACTAGAACAGTTCTGATCCGGAGCCGGGTTTTACGGCGACAGAGGAGTTTTTTGCATGGCAACTGTTTTCGAGCCTTCCAGCGGCATTCAGGCGGAGAGGGCTGACGACGCCGCCTGGCGCTACGAAGAAGCGTTCAGCCGCAACCTGGGATTGATCTCGCCTGAAGAGCAGTCGAGGCTGCGACGATCCCACGTCGCGATCCCTGGCATGGGCGGAGTAGGCGGCATGCACCTGTTGACGCTGGCTCGTATGGGCATCGGGCGATTTACGATTGCCGATCCCGACGCGTTCGAGATGGCGAACTTCAACCGCCAGGCAGGCGCCCACGTCCACACCTTGGGTCGCGGAAAGGCCGAGGTGATGGCCGAACAGGCCCTGGCGGTCAATCCGGAACTCGAGCTGCGAGTTTTTCGGGAAGCGGTCACCGAGGAGAATATCGACCAGTTCCTCCACGGCGTCGACTTAGTCGTCGATGGGATCGACTTCTTCGCTATCGACGCCCGCCGCCTGTTGTTTCGCGAGGCGCGGCGTCGCGGCATCTGGTGCGTCACGGCCGGCCCGATCGGATTCAGCGCGGCTTGGCTGGCGTTCGATCCGGAGGGCATGAGTTTCGACGAGTATTTCGATCTTTGCGACGACCAGCCTCGTATCGAGCAACTGATCGCCTTTGCCGTCGGCCTAACTCCCAAGGCGACGCACCTGCGGTATCTCGACTTGTCGCGGGTCAATCCCGATTCGGGCGCCGGTCCTTCGGCGTCGCTGGCCTGTCAGCTTTGCAGCGGTGTGGTCGCCGCCGAATCGCTGAAGATCTTGCTGGGACAACAAGACGTTCGTCCGGCACCCTATTATTTCCAGTTTGATGCATGCCGCCGAAAGCTAGTCCGCGGCGTATTGCGCAGAGGAAACCGGGGTCCCATGCAGAGGGCCAAGCGAGCGTATCTTCGCCGCCGACTTAGCGCCCCTCGCCGCGGCGAGCGAGAGGCGTAAGTCCCCCGATTTCATCACGCTCCGCTCCGCGCATACAAAGACCCAGTTCCGAGCACGAGGGCTCGGAACTGGGCCAAATTCGGAAACAACGCGGGGGCGTCTTAGCCTGCTCGGCGCCGCCGGAACAAGCAGAGCGAAGTCCCCATCAGCCCCCAAAGGGCCAGCGAGGCGGGCTCCGGAACCGCATGCACTTGAACCGGATCTTGCGTTACCAGCGGCCACTGACTGGTGATGCCAAAGTCTCCGTTGGCCGTCGTGCTGCCTTTAATTATCACTTGGTTCAGGATGCCGTTGAGTTGTGCATTCGAGAAGCCAAAATTGTCGGCAGCCGCACTCGGCGGCACGTGCTGGTCCGGAATGAAAGTCAGCCCTGTGTTGTTGAAGATCATGCCCAGCGACCCGGTGAACGTCGTGGTGGCGTTGGCGTTGGCGGCCACCGTATTCGGACCTAGGGCCTGCCAATAGTAGCCGCTGCCCCACGTTCCCGTAGCCCCGACGCCGGCGTAAAATGTGCCAGTCTCGGCGTTGGCGATGCCCTGCGCAATCGTACCCCCGTCGCTGAAATTCACTGTGTTTCCGACGAACAGTCCGATCATCGTGTTTTGCAAATTCGACGAAGTGCCGCCAGCCGCCTGCACATTCGACAAAACGGCGAGTGTGTTGGCAAACGAAGTCGTGGGAGTGATTTGGAAGCTCGTGGCGCCGTCTGAGCCTGCAACAGCGTTCACCGTGACGTCATACACACCCGTCAATTGAAAACCAACGGGTGAAAGGCTGTTGTTACCGCTAGTCGTTTGGGACGTGGTCACGTTCAAAATACCGATGAAGCGATCACCAACGCCGATCGTGGCGTTACTCGAAAGCTCGTTACCGCTCGAGTCAACGACCTCTTCAAAGCTGGTAATCTTGAACTGTGTGATTTGGTTTCCGCCGGTTTGGTAAAGATCGCCGACGCTCGAGACAGGGCCGGCCAACGACAGCGAAGGCAGCGCAAAAACCGCGGCGCTGTAAATCAGTGTTCGCAGCGCAGCTCTTGTATTCAAAAACCTCATGATCAAAATCCCTCGTAAGAAAAACCCGTCCAGCCACCTGGGTCGCCGAGCGCCGCGCAGCGCTCTTGCAGAGCGACTCACCAAGTGGTCCGGCCCGATTCTGCGCCTGCATGTCGGGAAGGCGCAAATTGAAATCGGCCGTCAAACCACGGACTAAAGAGGGATTGCGCGAGGAGGCCGGAAGAAGCGGTCTTCCAGAGGAGAGGGAAGCGAGATACGGCTGCAGAGAGTGAGCCGCGAAACTAAATTGCTCTGCGCCGTGGTCGGCGCTTCGCTGGCAAGAGCTGCCAAGCCGGCGCTGGGGCCGACACTTGGCGGTTGAGATCCAGCGCCCCCAGCGTTGTTCGTCACGCTCGGCGGCAAGGAGGGTTGCTGGCGGTCGCGGATAAGAGGCATCGCCGGCTGCGGATCGACGGGCCGCTGCGGGGCAGCCATTTCGCCGCTCAGCACCGCATCACAGTTGACGATCACGCCCGCAGTGGCATCGCCAAGCGATACCAGCCAAACGACCAACGCGGCCCCGGCGACGCACATGGCGCGAAAGCCAGAGGCTCGGCAGGATCGGTGCTCGCGGTGGCAGGTCATTGCGGCTTTGACTCCGGCCTCGCACTTGGAGGCCCTGGAACCCAATAGTCCAACAGTGCCGATCATAACCAGCGAAGCGGCCGCGTCAAGCATCATTTCGAAAAAATGGAAAAAACCGCAGGGACGCCCAGTCGCGGCTTTTGACCGGGCCAGGCAGTGATGCCTGAGATCGAATGTCCATTATTTCCGGCGCCCGCGTGCGTCGCCCCGCAGCCTCCCGCACTAACCCGGATTATTCATCAGCCCACGCCAACCCGAAGCGCAAGCGAGGCGGAGCAACGCACTTACCTCGCTGGCGCTTCGGGTTTGTATGGAGCGCTTTGTCAAGTAATAGCTGGGCTGATGAATAATCCGGGCTAACGCTGCGGCTCTTGAAGAACGCCTACGCCAAAGGATCGGGCGCGTGCCATAGGGCCTATTTTCAGATGTGACTGCGAAGTCCAACTCGGCCTTCGATCTGCCCTTTCCAAGAGGGGATGTTGATTGGTTTCTCACGCGACAGCTCGCTGGAGTTTACCTGCCGCCGACGAAATACGCACAACGGCGTATCGACAGCGCCGGATTCGGTCGTATCATGGCCCGCAGTTCAATTGAGTTCCGGAAGAAATACGGGGCCGTGGCGCGCGGCGAAAGAAAAAACGGGAGCTTGACGGCACTGGGGCGCCAATTAGTATGGGACTCGTTGCATCGGCAAGCCCAACCGAGAGGGGTAAGCAGGTAAATTCGAGCGATATAGAAACGAGCATCCGGCCGTAGAGGGTGCATGCCGCAGAGGTGCGGCCGCCCAGGCTGGCAGGCAGACGAACAAGCATTCGCTGCTTGAGGTTAGATGCGTGCCGAGACGGCACGATATGGGCGGCGCTCATTTGCGAGGCGTCGCTTGTGGCACTAAGCGCCGGGTGAACATTTCTCTGTCACCCATGGGGACGGAGTCCGCCCGAGTGAGGCAGCGTTTGGCAGACAGCGTGTTCTGGTTCCGTCCCTGTCGTGTTTTGCTCTCTTCCCGAGTGACGATTCGTCCATGAAACGTGGAAATAGGCGCAAAACGGCGTCGGTTCGGGATGTTGTCGCCCGAAGTTCGCGGTCTGCAGCGTGGGAAATCGCTCGACCTCAGGGCGATGTGGCAAGCGAATTGGTCGATGCCGCGGCGAACGCGGAGGCCTGGCGCGCAAAGATCGGAAACCCGGTCTTTTTAGCGGGTATCGCTATCGTCGCCGCCACGTTTGGTTGGTCCTACTGGCCAATCGCCTGCGAACTGGTTCGCATCTGGAATCACGAGCCCGACTACTCGCACGGGTATTTTGTCGTTCCGGCGGCGCTGTATTTTCTTTGGTTTCGCCGCGGCAGTCTGCCGGCGCCCAGCGATCGGCTGCAATGGGGCGGAATGGTTTTGCTGGTGTTGAGTGGGGCGATACGCTTTGCCGGCAGTCTTTGGTATATCGACGCACTCCAAGCTTGGTCGATTCCGTTTTGGGTGGCCGGTACCTGCTGGCTCTTTGGCGGTTGGCGACTGCTATGGTGGAGCCTGCCCTCGGTTGGTTTTCTGGCGTTCATGATTCCGCTGCCCTTTCGGGCGGAACATTTGCTCAGTTTTCCGTTGCAACGCGTGGCCACGAAGCTCAGTTGCTGGCTGTTGCAGTCGCTCGGGCGTCCCGCTGTGGCCGAGGGCAATGTGATTTATTTGAACGACATCACCCTGGGCGTCGCCGAGGCGTGTAGCGGGCTGCGCATCTTCATGTCGATTGCCGCGTTGGCTTACATTTACATGGTGCTAGCCAAACGCGATTGGTGGATGAAGGCGATCCTGTGCGCCAGCGTGTTGCCTGTCGCCTTGTTGACCAATGCCGTGCGGATCGTCGCCACAGCGCTTCTGCACGAATGGGTTTCCGGCGAGGCTGCCCATAAGTTTTCTCACGATTTAGCGGGCTGGCTGATGGCGCCGCTGGCCGCCGGACTGTTGGGGCTAGTGAGTTGGTACCTCGGCCGGCTGTTGGTCGATGTGGAAATCGTTTCTCCAGGCGAACTGATGTTCGGAGTACATGGCGACGGCAAAAGCAAACGATAAGCCTACCGTTCTGCTTTTTCCGTCCCATGGCGGGGCCCCTTCAAGATTGATCGCGACAGGAAACTGACGCGTTTCCGCCGCCTTTAAACACCGCAGCCGCGCAGTTACCGATATTACCGAGCCGAATTCCATGCACGAACCCGGAAAACAGCCGTCGGCGGGCGTTTTGGCGCCTATCGCAGCACGAGGGCATTTGGCTTCGTGGTCCACGGCGCCCGCCGTACATTCGGTCGCGGCGTTCAGCCTCGGAGACGTTTGGCGCACGGCACGACGCTGGTGGTGGCAGTGTACTTTTGCAGGTCTAGTGCTGGCAACCGCGGCCTGTGCTGCCGTGTGGTTCCTTTTCGAACCGGTTTATGTGGCGTCGTCCTGGTTGCTCATCAAGAGCCAGCAGCCGCATATCGTGTACGCGACAAGCGGCGATTCTCGCTTGTTCGCAGAAACGCAATTGCAAACGATCCGCAGCCCGGTTGTGCTATCCAGAGTGCTTGCCAGCCAGCCCGAGATCGCCAAGTCGCCGGAAGGCGAACGATTTAACTCGCACCTGACATGGCTTCAGCAAGGGCTCCGCGCCAACTACGTGGGCCAGTCGGAACTTTGCGAAATCAGCTTTCGGGCGAGTAATTCTTCGATGGCCGCCAAAGTCGCGAACGCCATCATCGAGTCCTATTTGACGCTGCATCGGGATAAAACCGGAGAGCAGGCGAGTCGCATCGTCGAGCTGTTAAACGAGGAGAAACGCAGCCGGGAACAAGAGGTGGAATATCTGCGCAACCAAGTGCGCGATCTGGCGCGCAAGATTACCGGCCACGAGCCGGCGTTCGTCGGCGGCGATCGGGACTTAGTATTGCACGAGTCCCCCTTGAGTCAGTTCGAGCAGCAGCGCAATCAAGCCGAAGTGGAAAAAGCTTATCTAGAGGCGAAGCTAACCGCTTACCGCGAATCGGTTGAAGCCGACGATGACGAAATACCGGCCGCTGATTTGGAGAAGGCCCTCGCTGCACACCCGGGCATTCAGCGATTGCAGTCGCAGATCGCTATGTTGAAGGCGCAGCACGCAGAATATAAGCGTGTCGCACGTGGGAAGAGCGCCGATCGTTTGCCGCAACTTGTCGAGCGTATCGAGGAAGCCGAAGGATATCTGACGCGCCATTCCGATGAATTGCGCCCCGATGTCGAGAAGGAATTGCGGAAGGCCCTCAAGGAAGGTGCGGTCCGGGCCATCGCCGGGCTGAAGATGAACATCCGGAACCAACAGGAACTGATGAATCTGTGGCAGTCGAAAGTCGACGAGCACCGCAAGGAGTTGGAAAAAACGGGCGACGAAACGTTGCAGTTGGAATTCGCGCGAGCCGACTTGCTGCGTTCGGAGGAAGTGTTGGATCGCATTTCCGATCGGATCATGGCTTTGCGAACCGAACGAAAGGCGCCGGAGCGAGCGGAAATACTTCAACTTGCCGCTCCTCCCGCCGCCCCGTTAGAGGCGTTGCCGTATAAGAAGCTTGGAATGGCCGCCTTGGGAGCGTTTTGCATTCCTTTCGGCTTGGCATTCCTCTGGGAACGATGGGTCCGGCGGATTTCCGACGCGGGGCAAGTATCTATGGAAGCGAATCTGCCAGTGCTGGCCGAAATCTCGGCTTTACCGACGCGAAGCAGCATGGCGAGTCGGCTTACCGCCAACCGTTTTGCACGCGACAGAGCCACGTTCGAAGAAAGCATCGACGCTTTGCGCGTGAACTTGATGCTGGCGCCAGAATCCAAGGATCTGCGAACGCTCGTCGTGACGAGCGCGGTGAGTCGAGAAGGAAAAACAAGTTTGGCGGCTTCCTTGGCGGCCAGCTTGGCGAGGTCTTTGCGACAGCCAACCTTGTTGATCGATGCCGATATGCGGGCGCCCGACTTGCACGAGATGTTCGACGCCGCGTTGGAGCCCGGCTTGGCAGGCGTACTGGATGGCGCATGCAGCCTTGACGACGCCTTGATTACTGACGTCAATCGAAACGTGCATTTCTTGCCGGCGGGACGTCTGACGGTCAGCCCGCATCTGCTGTTACACAGCAGTCGATGGACGTCTTTGCTATCCCAGGCGAGCTCGCGCTATCGCTATGTGATCATCGACGCGCCCCCGGTGCTCGCCGCCAGCGAGTCGCTCATCCTGGCGAGCGCGGCGGAAGGCACTTTGGTGTGCGCCATGCGGGATATCAGCCGCGGTCCTCAGTTGCGTACGGCCTGCGAGCGATTGAGAAATGCGGGAGCGCGAATTCTAGGCACCATCATCAGCGGCGTTCCAACACAAACATGGGCCTATAAATACGGCGGCTACGGTTATGGCCGGGAGCTTTACGCCGAAGGTTCCGGCGCCGTTTCGGATGAGGCGTCCTATTCAAAGGAAGGGCATCCTGAGCCCGGGGAAGCGCGCCAAGGTTTCTAACGAGGCGCATTGATTCAGAGTTCGATGCAAACTGCGACCATCAACCGCGGCGTGGGCCAACCGGCTAAACAGGCTAGACTGCGCCGGCGGGTCTTGAACATTCGGCTATTGGTGCGAAGCGCCGCCGCGACGGCGGTTATGGCGATATTGGCTTATTTTTGGCATGGGTTCCAAATAGACCGCAATGCAACCGCGTTACTGGACCGTGCGGCCCAAATGGAACAGAGCGAGAATTGGCTCGGGGCAGCGCAAAGCATCCACCGCTTCTTGCGCTTGCGTCCTGACGATGTCGATGCCAAGATTCGCCTGGCTGAAGATTTCGATCAGGCTGCCGCGACGACGCGTGACAAAACACGGGCCGTGGAATTATATGCTACCGCGATCGGCCTGGCGCCGGAACGAGCGGATCTGCGGAATCGCCATCTGACGTTGCTCTTGGAATCGGGCGATTACTCGGCGGCCCTGCGGTACGCCGACGAAATGCTGGAACGTGAGCCGGAAGGGGCTCCTGCATTGCGGGTCCGCGCGCTTGCCCAGCTTGATCAATTGCAGATTCGCGGCGACGTGGCCGCGAATGAGGTCGCCAAGTCGCTTGAGGCGGCTATCGAGCTAAATCCAAACGATATCCAACTCGGCGCCAACCTGGCCCGCCTTTACAGAGCGAGTCTTCAATCGGGCGACCAAGGGGATCAGGTCATGGATCGTCTTGTCGAGCGGGCGGGCGACCAGGCCGCAGCGTTGCTCGCAAGATACGCCTACCGCAGGCAATTTGGGTTGCCCGGCGCCGACGACGACCTCGACCTGGCTCTGGCAAAAGATGTGGATGCAAAGGACCTGGACATTCGTTTGGCGGCTGCGATCCGAGCCCAAGAGGCAGAGGACTGGGGGCAGTCCCTGAAATACTATCAAGACGCGGTCAGAATCGACAAAAGAGACCGGCGAGGTTACTTGGGCTTGGGCTTGGCATATCGTGAGCAAGGCAAGATCAAAGAGGCGCTCGTCGCTTGGCGGTCAGGGCTGTCGAATATAGGCGGACCCGATTTAGTGATGCTGACTCAAATCGCCGCGGCCGAGATTGAACTGCGGCAATGGGAGGCGGCCCAAAAAAACCTGAAGAGCATCGAACGGTTGGTTGAAGGCATCTTCGGTCGGGAGCAATCGGCTTGGCTGGCAACGATCGATTCTCTGCAAGCGGAGATGCTCATCGCCCAAGACGAGTGCCGAGAGGCGATACCGCTTCTGAAGAAGGCGATTATGCTCCGACAAGCGGGCGCCGAAACGAAAGCGAGCATTGCCGCAGACGCGAAGTTCTATGCCGCGTTGGGCCAATGCCATGCCAGGCTGATGCAGTGGGATCAGGCCGCGACGAGCTATCAGAAGGCCGCGGACTTGCGACCTTCGGAAACAGTTTATCGAATTTCGGCTGCGGCAGCATGGGCTTCGGCCGGACGCTTAGATGAAGCTTCGCGACAATATGAACAAGCTTTGTCCGGCGATCGCGGGACAGCGAGTGCGTGGGGCGCCTACGCCCAGGTCGCGTTTCGACAGCAACTTACTGCGTTGGAGCCCAACTGGCCGGAATTCGAACGAATTCTGGCCCAGGCGCAAGCCAAGACCGCCGACTCCAACGCCGGGCCGGAGGAAATCTTGGCTCTGAAGTTGCTCGATGCCGAATTTCTGCTGCACCGACAAAAATTCGAAGAAGCGTTTGCGCTGCTTAAGACGGTAGAAACTGAATTCGCAGCTGCACCGGAGTTAGCCGCGCGATTGATCTTCGATTACGAGCGTCTGGGCCGGCAAAACGACGCCGACCGCGCGCTTGGCGAATTTGAAAAGAGGCCCGAAAACAGCTTGCGGTCCGTTTACGTTTGGGCGGATCTTTTGACAAGCAGGAAGCAATTTGACAAGGCGGAACGCCGTCTGTCAGATGCGTTGGCCGCGAAACTAACCAATGAAGAGCGGTTTGGCCTCGTTTACCGGCTCGCCATCCTCGATCTTTCCCAGGGCAAGAGCGACGCGGCGCGGAAAAAGCTTGAAGAACTCGCCGGCGCCGCACCTAAAGATCGACGCGTGCCAGCCTTGCTTGCGGAAATGGCGCTTGCGCGAGGCGATTTGCCGAATGCGGAGAAGTGGGAGCAGCGACTTCGTGATATTCTAGGGGAAGAGGATGCGCTGTGGCGATATTATCGCGCCCAGCGTCTGATATATCAGTTCGCGAAAACAGCTCCAGACGATCAAAAAGCAAGACAGCGGCTGATTGATGAAGCCACTAAGCTGCAGGCAGAGGCGGAGCGGCTTCGCCCTAACTGGGGAGCAGCCTATTTGCTCAAGGCGAAATTGGCGCTGTTGGGCAGGCAGCCTGATTCCGAAGCGGCGGTTCGCGCCTATATCCAATCGATCCGGCTTGGCGAAACGCGTTTGCAAGTGTATGAGTCTCTGATCTCCCTGCTTTATCAGCAAAATCGCATCGCGGAAGCGGCAACTTATTTGAATCGACTGCGTGACGCGACGGAACTGCCGGCAGAGTTGACCACGATGGCGATGGCCATTGATGTTCGACAAGGCAATCTAGCTCGCGCTCTCGAATCGGCGCGGCGTGAGGTGGAACAGCATCCAGACGACGCTACGCGTCGCTTATGGTTGGGGCAGTTGTTAGCGCTTGAGTCGCCGGCCGATGACGACGCGGAAAAAGGCAAGCAAAAAGAAGAAGCCGAAGCTCAGATTAAACGAGCCAAGGAGTTATCGCCTAAGGACTTGCGTACGTGGTCTGCGTTGTTGTCATTTTATGCTGGCACGAAGCAGGTCGACGCCGGCCGCAAATTGCTCGCTGAACTCGAACAAAGCGACACGGTCGCTGATAGCGAACAAGCCTTCGTTTTAGCCCAAGGTTATGCTCTTTTGGGCGACCGCGACCGAGCTAAGTCGCTGTATCTTGACGCCGTTAAGAGGAACACGGATTCCGTATACGTCCAATTGCAAGCCGCTGGCTATTTCCTACAAACGGATCTTGACTTAGCAAAGCAATGCGTCAACCGAGTCCTGCAACTCGAACCGAATCACGAAACGGCACGAAACCTTTCGGCATTGTTGCGGTTCAGCGAGGGTGGAACCGAGGAGGAGCTGGAGGAAGTTTACAAGTTACTCGATAGGAACCGTGACGACGACGCACTCAGCGTTTCGGGGCAACGCCTGAAAGCACTAATGCTTGTGCGGCGTGGCGGCGAGAACTCTCGCCGCCGTGCTCGTGAAGTCCTAGAAGCCTTAGTGGATGTCGAGGGGACGCCAACAGACATAGACCGTCTGCTATTGGCTCGGCTCTACGAGGCGCAAGGACAAACAGTTGCCGCAGCCGAGCAATTGAAGGCCTTGGTAAACCGGGATAAGCCCTCTGCCAGCCACTTGGTGGCGTATGTCGACTTTTTGCTGCGAACCGAACAGGCAACGGAGGCTGGCTACTCGCTTGACCAGCTTGCGAAGCTTGAACCCGAGGGTGCGAATTGGCGAACCTTAACGCTCCGGGCGCGATGGCTGAAGGCCCGTGGCGAAGCCCCCAAGATTCCCCCTTTGGTTCAACGATTTCTCAACCAAACGCTGGCAAATGCGAACGATCCCGCTCAGCAAGCTACGCTGTGGCTCAACGCCGGCAAGCTTTATTCTTCGCTAAGTCTGGAGCCGGAGGCTGAATCTTCTTATCGCGAGGCCGTGCAACTCGAGCCCAGAACGCTGCCGGCGCTCGCAATGTGGTTGGCGCAGCATGGGAAGTCTGCCGAGGCCATTCGTTCGTGCATTGCTTCGGCAAAATCGGATCTGACCTCTCAGACAGCCAGGACGCTCAGCAGTATTCTAGTTATTGCACCCCTGCCCGCCGAATTGCGCACCGATGCGGAGGCCGTACTATCTGCCGCTCTCGAGCGGCATCCCGAGGACGCTCAACTGCTCTTCGACATCGCAACCTTGCGGCTGTTCAAAGGCGACAACGGCCAAGCGATCCGTCTACTGCGGCAAACGCTCCAATTCGACCCGAAAAACTTGCAGGCGATGAACAATCTGGCGATCTTGCTTGCCGGTCAACCGCAAGGCCATGCGGAAGCGATCGAGTACATTGATCGGGCAATCTCATTAGCAGGCATGCATCCTGAGTTGCTGGACTCGAAAGCGTGGATTCTGCTCTGCCACGGTGAAGCAGCGGCAGCCGAGACGTTGCTCCACGACGCCCTCTCCATTCCGCCTGGCGATGCTCGCCATCACTTCCATCTGGCACTGGCTTGCCAATTGCAAGGCAAGCTCGACGACGCCCGGAATTCGCTTCAAAAGGCGAGAGACGGCAAGTTGCCGGTCAACCTGCTAATGCCGGACGAGCTTTCGCGTTTACACTCGCTCGAGCAAGCGCTCCGCTGACTCCAAACTGGCGCCGCTATTTCAGATGACAGAAACTGTTGCTAATCGCCGAATGCGCATGAGTGTCGCAATGGCAGGCTTATTATCGGTTGTTGGATTAACCGTTGCGTCCGGCGGGGTCTCCGGTTGGTTGGATAATCGCTGGGGCCAGCCTGTCGACCTATTGGCGGCAGGAAAGAATCTGGAACGGGCGCCAAGCCAGGTCGGCGACTGGCTTCTGGAGAACTCAAAGCCATTGAGTGCCGAGGTTACGGACGTTCTGCAATGTAGCGGAAGCACGCAGCGCGTTTACCGCAACCAGAAGACCGGCGATGTGGTTACTTTGGCGCTGATCGTCGGCCCTCCCGGCCCGACCTCCGTGCATACCCCAGAAGTTTGTTATTCTAGTCGCGACTACAAGACCATTTCGGCGCCCCAGCGGTTTCGAGCCATTGACGCGGGCTCCCGTTTCTGGGGGATGACCCTGGAAGCGACCGATCTCGAAGGCGGAAGGTTGAGCGTGGCTTACGCCTGGAATGACGGACACGGGTGGGTCGCCCCCGATCAACCTCGGTTTCAATTCGGCGGCGCCAAGTTGCTCTACAAACTGCAATTAGCCGCCCCCATGGATCGCGGTAATCCAGCCGAAAAGAGTAACCCCTGCCAAACTTTTCTGCGTGAATTCTTACCAGCGCTGGACTCTGTTCTTTTCCAGCAGCAGTCGTCAGCAGAGAAAACATGATTAAACGATTGCGACCTTCTCCTCTTAAAACGACCATTCCGGGAGCTAACAACATGAGTTTTGCCATTCGCCAGGCCCGTCGGCGAGAGCGATTAGCTATCGAAGACGACGTCTGCGCCGACGCTTCCTCTCGGAGTGTTGCGGCCGCCTATTTCGAATGGAAAGACTATGGCGGGAGATGCCTGGCGATCGTGCTTTTCATTGCCGGGTTGCCCATCATGGCTGCTACAATGTTGTTGGTGCGATTGACGTCTCGTGGCCCCGCGATCTACCGTCAAATCCGCGTTGGTCGGAACGGACGAACATTCAGGATGTACAAGATCCGCACGATGCGAGTCGATGCCGAAGCCGCTACTGGTCCAGTGTGGACTCAGCTACACGACCCGCGTATCACTCGCGTCGGATGGTGGCTCCGTAAACTCCATCTCGACGAGTTGCCCCAAATAGTCAATGTACTTCGAGGCGAAATGGCCCTCATCGGCCCTCGTCCGGAGCGTCCCGAGTTTACTCGTCGCTTGGCGTTGGAAATCCCTGGCTATCTCGATCGACTGGCCGTGCGTCCGGGCATCACTGGCCTCGCTCAAATTAACCTCCCGCCCGATACAGACACTGAAAGCGTGCAGCGCAAGCTTGTTTTGGATCTCCTCTACGTGTGCGAAGGGAGTCTTTCGCTCGACCTCAAGATTCTGGCTTGCACCTTCGCACGACTTTTCGGCATCAAAGGTCGCCGTATCACGCGATTATTTCGGCTCGATTATACATTCCACCTGTCGCAGCCGATTTCATTGGCTTCCCCATCGGCGAAAGGAAACGCGAATCTCCCTTTCGATGCATACCGCGACAACGGGCAGGTGAACGGCACATTGCACGCGTCTGCTCGTGGAGAGGCGATCAAGGGCGAGAGAAACCGGGGCGACGACGGGTTTACAAGCGATGCCCAATGTCGGCTAGATTGCGCCGTCGAGGGGAGCGAAGCGCCGATGAATCCGCAACGACGACTCCCGCGTTGAGGGTTGGAGATGCTTGACTCTTCGCCGTCTGAACGCCCCGCGTTGACAACGCATACGATAATATGGAAATCTTGAACGCATTAACCGTCGACGTCGAGGACTATTACCACGTCTCGGCCTTCGAGCGACACATCACCCGCGAACGTTGGCACGATTTCGACAGTCGCGTCGAGGCCAGCACGCGGCGATTGCTCGACATTCTGGCGGAAGCCGACACTCGCGCCACGTTTTTCGTCCTGGGCTGGGTCGCACGGCGCCATCCGGAACTGGTGCGGGAAATCCATGACGCAGGGCACGAGCTAGGCTCGCATAGCTTTTGGCATAGGCTGGTGTTCGAACTTTCTCCCGAAGAATTCCGGAATGACCTGCGCGACTCTCGAGCGGTCCTGGAAGACGCCGCGGGACAGCCAATCACGGCTTATCGGGCGCCTAGCTTTTCCATCACCCGTCGCTCGCAATGGGCGCTTGAGATTCTGGCCGAAGAGGGGTTCAATGTTGATTCCAGCATCTTTCCGATTCGGCACGATCGCTACGGCATCCCTGATGCGAATCCGCATTTGCACGAGATTTCGACGCCGGCCGGGCCTTTGCAGGAGTTTCCGCCTTCGGTCGTTCGTTTTGCACGCATGAACTTTCCTGTCTCCGGCGGCGGATACTTTCGGCTGTACCCGCTTTCTTGGACCGTCCGCGGCCTATCTCGCGTCAACGGCAAGGGGCGGCCGTTCATGTTTTATATTCACCCTTGGGAATTGGACCCCGATCAACCCCGGCTGGCCGCCGGCTCTCGGCTATCTCGGGCGCGGCATCGAGTGAACCTGGCGTCGACTGCGGAAAAGTTGAGGCGCCTGTTGGGACGATTTCGCTTTGGCCGCATGGACGAATCGATCGAAGCAACGCTCCGCGCAAACAACGGCGGCTCGGGCGGCGGCGAACGATGTTTACGAAAGGCAACGAAGCGTTGCGAAAGCGCCACGATCGAATGACAGGCATCGGACGACTGGAGCGGTCGGTGCGCTCGTAGCGACTACAAATGCGGCTCAATTGTTTTCTTCGCACCTCCGCCGCGCGGCGGCAAGTGCTTTGCATAACAGCGTCCGGTCGATGAGCAGATGGTTGGCTGGCGAGCTACAGTCACCCATGGGGACGGAGTCCGCCCGAGCTCTGTCCCCAGCCCATCAGTTCGCGGTCAGCATCGAGGATTAAATAACCTCCCAAATTCGGGCAAAGTCGCCGCAAATCCGCCCCACTATTGGGGTTCCGAGCGGGTGTGTGTAGGGAAGTTATTTAATCCTCGATGCTCAGTGAAGTCGAGATTTAAGCAGATCGGCTTCCATCAGATTCCCGACGTTATTTCCTGTTCGACCTGCCTGACGCCGCCTCACTTGAATCTCTTGTACCTAGTTCATCGAATTCCCTACCCGCCAAACCGCGGTGATCGAATTCGTTCGTATCATTTGTTGAGGTTCCTCGCGGCGCGGTACGACGTGTATTTGGCTTGCCTGGCCGATGAGCCGGTACCGCCGGCACACGAGGCGGCGCTCCGGGAGTTTTGTCGGCGGCTCGCCATCGTTCCGTTGGGACGCAAAACTCGCTGGCTTAATGCGGCTGCAAAACGGATCCTGGGCCGATCAGCCACTGAAGGGCTTTTTGAGTCGCCAGCGTTACGAAGAATCGTAAGCGACTGGGCCGGTCAAACGCGATTCGACGTCGTCTTCGCATTCTGTTCAAGCATGGTCCCCTACCTCGAATTGCCGGCCCTGCGCGATGTCCCGGCGCTCATCGACTTTGTCGACGTCGACAGCCAAAAGTGGTTCGATTATGCCGAGACCGCGACCGGGTTGAAGCGCGCCCTCTTTGCCAGCGAGGGCCGCCGCGTGCGGCGACTCGAAATCGACGCGGCGCGCCGCGCTCGCGCTGTAGCAGTCGTTAGCGAAGCGGAGGCGGAACTTTGCCGCGAGCATTGCGCTCCGACTCCGGTTTATGGAATCGGCAACGGCGTCGACCTCGACTATTTCGGCGCCGTCTCGCCCCCGGAAGATTCGGCAGACCAGCCCCATTGCGTATTTGTCGGCGCCCTGGATTATCGGGCGAACGTGGACGGCATCACGTGGTTTTGCCGCGAGGTCTGGCCCGAAATGCGGCGGCGATATCCACAAGCTACGTTCACCGCGGTAGGCCGTAACCCGTCGGCAGTCGTATGCCGACTGGCCGATTTGCCGGGCGTACAGGTCGTTGCCGACGTGCCCGACGTGCGGCCTTACCTGGCACGTGCGTCGGCGGTCGTGGCGCCCTTGAGAGTCGCTCGCGGTATTCAAAACAAGGTGCTCGAAGCCCTGGCGGCGCGCCGCGCCGTTGTTGCTTCGAGCGGCGCTTTGGACGGGCTCGACGTAGAAGCGGGGCGTCATGCTTTGTGCGCTGATTTGCCCAGCGAATGGATTACGGCCTTGTCGCGGCTGTTCGACGACGCCGCCTTGCGAAACGAGTTCGGCGCTTCCGGCCGCGCCTTCGTCGAATTGCACCATGGCTGGGCGCCCCGGCTGGCGCCGTTCGGCGATTTGCTTTCGAACTTAATCACCCAGCGGCGTGCCGTCGCAGCCAGTTGCCAATGACACAAGACCTAACCCTCATTCCGCCCGCAGATACTCCCTCGGTTTCCCCCGAAGCCGCTACGCCCGCCTCGGCGCCCGAGTTACCCGTCACGATCATCGAGCGGCGGCCGGGCTGGAAATTCGTCGACCTGGGCGAAATGTGGCGCTACCGCGAGTTGCTCTATTTTCTCGTCTGGCGCGACGTGAAGGTTCGCTATAAGCAAACCGTCCTCGGCGCCGCTTGGGCCATCCTGCAACCGTTGACGATGATGATCGTGTTCAGCCTGTTTCTCGGCCGACTGGGCAACATGGCGCACGGCGACTGGCCGTATCCATTGTTCGTGTTCGCGGGCTTGCTGCCTTGGACATTTTTTGCGACCGCCATCGCTCAGGCGGGCTCGAGCGTTATCGGAAACCAGAACCTGGTCACCAAGGTCTATTTTCCGCGGCTGTTCATCCCCTTGGGCGCGGTTGGCGCGGCGCTGGTCGATTTGGCGATCGCCTGCGGGATGCTTGCGGTGTTGATGCTCTACTACGGCGTCTGGCCGGCGGGCGCCGTGGTATTGCTTCCAGTATTGGTGTTGATGTTGGCCGTGGCGGCGACAGGCGTGGGCGTCATGCTCTCGGCCCTCACGGTGGCATACCGCGACTTCCGCTACGTGGTTCCTTTCCTGGTGCAGATCTGGATGTTCGCCACGCCCACCATCTACATGCAAGCCGACAAAGTCGTCAGCCCCAAGTGGCACAGCGTGCTTCCGCTCAACCCGGTCTTCGGCCTGATCCTCAATTTTCGCCAGGCCGCGCTCGGCGGCCCCCTCGACTGGTACGCCTTTACTGTTTCGTCGGCCGTTTCGCTCGTGCTGCTCTTAGTCGGCTGCTTGTATTTCCGCAGAGTAGAGCGAAGCTTCGCGGATATCATTTGAAACCAGTAGCCCAGGTTCTGCGAGGACATATACACCATGCCGCCATTTTCAACACCCGCAGTCGCCCATGCCACACAAACAACGGTTTCCTCCATTCTCCGTCGCGCTCGGCTGACGTTTGAAGATACGATCCGCAACACGCGGTTGGCTGAGCATCCGCCGAGCCATGTGCTAGTCGTGATGCCCGCGTACAACGCTGCAAGGACTTTAGAGCAGACGGTGGCCGATATTCCGACCAATGCGCTCACCGAGATTGTTGTCGTCGATGACTGTAGTCGCGACGAGACCGTGCAAGTGGCGGAGCGGCTGGGGCTGCACGTCCTTCGCCATGCCAACAATCGAGGTTATGGAGGAAATCAGAAAACTTGCTATGAGTATGCACTGTCCACCGCAGCGGACGTCATCGTCATGCTACACCCCGACTACCAATACGATAGCCGCGTGGTTCCCCTTGCGGTCAAGCTAATCGAGTTGGGTATCTGCGATGTCGTACTTGGGTCGCGTATCCGGACACGTGCCGAGGCTTTGGCCGGCGGCATGCCGCTGATCAAGTACATTGCCAACCGCGTTTTGACCACGATTCAGAATATTAGCCTGGGCCAGAATCTCGCCGACTTCCACAGCGGCTTTCGGGCCTACCGCCGCGAGGTTCTTGAACGAGTGAATTCCGACGTTTGCAGCGACGATTTTGTCTTCGACGGCCAGTTTTTAGTCCAATGCGTGAACCTTGGATTCCGGCTGGGCGACCTACCGGTGCCGGTGCGATACTTTGATGAGGCGTCGAGCATCAATTTCCGCCGTAGCGCGATCTACGCCCTCGGCTGTCTATATTGGATCGCTCGCTGGCATTTGCACCGGCTCCGAGTATGGCGCAGCCCCTTGTTCACGGAACTCGAGGAGAATAAAGAGCAGGCCTCGTCCGGAGAGTCGCGGCCAGGGCGGCCTCGCCAACCTCGCTGATCGTCGTACGGTCGGAAGTGCTTCATCTACAATGACTGGCGCCCGGATGAATATGAAAGCGGCCGTCATACCAGCCCTCGTCTGCCTGGCGGTCAACGCCGCTTTGTTCGCCGCTGTCGCCGTCCGGCGGCCGCAGTATCTCGCCGATTACGGTCAAAACGCCAATCCGGATGCCAAGCACTACGTGCTGCTCGGTCGCAATCTCATCGAGCATCACCACTACTCGCGCTCGTCCGGCCCCCCCTACCAGCCTGACATGCTTCGCACGCCGGTTTATCCGCTGTTCGCCGGGTTTCTGGATTTGCTCGGCGGAGCGGGGTGCATCTATGTCATGCAGGCGCTGTTGCAAGCAGTCTCGTGTTTAATCTTGTTCCAAATTGTCTCGCGGTGCTTCGGTCCAGTCGCCGGGGGGACGGCTGCGCTGCTGTTCGCCACGGATCTGATGCTGGCGGCTTCGAATTTCGAGGCGATGTCTGAGCCGCTGTGTAGCTTTCTCGTAGTGGCAGGATTGTTTTACTGGTTGAAAGCGTTTCATGCCGAATTTAGCTCGACCGGGAGCTTTTGGTCGGCGGCGGCATCAGGCATATTCCTCGCCGCTGCCATCCTGACGCGTCCCGCCACGCTTTACCTGACGGGGCTGTTTGCTGTCGTAACCATTTTGGCGCCCGCGGAACGCGTCAGCGGGCGACAGCGTGGTTTGATGGCCGCCGTCATACTCGCTTCATCATTCGCGCCGGCCGGTCTTTGGATTGCCCGCAACTATGCGGTGCATTCCCTTGCGCGGTTGAGCCCAGTGGATGCTACCATCATGGTTTACTTCGCAGGCGCCGGGGCATACCAGGTGGAGCGCGGAATCACCCTCGAGCAAGCGCAAGAGGCGATCTCCGAGGAGTTTCACCTACCGCCACATGTCGTCGTGCAAAACGACTTCAAGTCGAAGCGCACCGTCGCGGAAATGGACGCAGCCCTGCGCCGCGCCCGCTGGCCGGTGTTACTTAAGTATCCCAAGGCTCTGGTCATCTCATCCACGCTCGGCGTGGCCAAGGCGCTCGTGTCACATAACGTCGGCAACTGGGCTAACTTGTTGGCTCTGAAGTGGTCGCCTCCAGGCATGGGGAACCTGCTGCGGCTTCGAGGCGAGGGATTCCAAGCGTTGCTAGGGAACCCGCCCCTGCTTGTGGCCGTGTTCGCGTGGGAGTTACTGCACACGGCGGCAGTGCTCCTGTTGGCATTGATTGGAATCCTGTTCTCGCTGAAGCGCAGGGCGTTTCAACTCGCGCCGGCAGTGCTGCTGGCTGGATTCGCTTACTTCATTGTCATGATCGCGCCGTTCGGATTGGAAGCCTATTATCGTTGCCGGGCTCCAGCAGCTCCATTTCTTTGTGCCTTTGCCGGTTGCGGCGCGGCTGCGCTCGTTAACGCACTAAGTCGGCGAAAAGAAAGCCTTACGCCCTCGCCCCTGAGTACATGAAGGGACTGCTGTTTACTTATGCCCTGACTTACGGGGGAGCGGTTGTCTCGCTCTTCAGTCCATGGTACGGGTTGTTGGTTTACGTTTGTTTCGCGATCATCAGGCCCGACTGGCTGTGGTTCTGGGCGGTGCCTCCCGGAAATTACAGTCGCATCGTCGCCATCGGGCTGCTTGCGGGCTGGTTCTTTCGAGGATTTGGCGATTGGCGTTTTGGCCGCGCGACGCCCAGCGTAGCATGTATAGCAGCGTTCATGTTCTGGACGGCGGCGAGCGCCGCCGGCGCCGTAGGCGATTCAGAGGCGGCGTGGCGCTTTGTCGAGGACCTCTCGAAAATCGTCTTGCCCTTTGTTGTCGCCATGACGCTCATCGAGTCAGTCGCCCAGCTCAAGCAATTGGCGTGGGTTATCGTGCTGAGCACAGGCTACGTGGCGTTCGAACTTAACCTGTCGTACTACCAGGGGTACAACCGGGCTCGAGAGGAGGGCCTCGGGCCGCTGGACAACAACGGCGCAGCCTTAATGATGGTCACCGCTGCCAGCGTAGCGCTGTTCCTCGCACTCGGCGAATCCCGTTGGTGGCGTCGCTTCTTGGCACTCGCGGCAGCCGGATTGATGGTCAATTGTGCCATGTTTTGCTTCTCGCGAGGCGGAATTCTAGCGCTGATCGTGACTGCGGTTGTCGGCTTCCTCGTAGTTCCCAAGCGAGGCGTACACTATTTACTCTTCCTGTTGGCGGTGCTTGCCGGATTTCGCCTGGCAGGCCCCGAGGTCGTAGATCGCTTTATGACGGTGTTTGCCGAAAAGGAAGAACGCGACGCGTCGGCCAGCAGTCGCATGGAGCTTGCGGCAAATTGCCTGGAACTCATGAAGGAACATCCTTTGTTCGGTATCGGTCCCATGCAGTTTCCGTTTGTATCTCATCGGTTCGGATGGCCGGAGGGAAAGCAAGCTCACACCATGTGGCTGCAAGTCGGCGCCGAACAAGGAGTCCCCGGACTGGGATTGTTGTTGGGCTTTTACGGCGCCACGATAATCGGTCTCTGGAGATTCAGACGCCAACTGCTGGAGCGCGACCCATGGCTGCTCGACGTAGCGAGGATGGTCACGGCGTCCCTGGCAGGGTTTGGAGTCGCGGCGCATTTCTTGAGCGTGCAAACCGTTGAATTGCCTTACTACATCGCACTTTTAGGCGCGGGAGCCTTGAAGTGCGCAACATCGACCGGGGGCGCTCGCCTGGAAACGACGACGCGCGGAGGCAATTCCACCGTCTTTCTGCACAGTATTGCGGCGCCTTTATAAATATATCTTATCGGAATGCAATTGCTTTTCGATTGACGCGAATGCACTTCGAACGAGTTTGCCTTGATACACTTCACTTTGAAATGAACATGCCGCGCGGCTCAGCCCAAACGTAAACTGATATGGAATCAACTATTCGCGTTCAAGGCCTCTCGAAGCAATATCGCCTCGGCGCCTCGCAAGGCGCCGGCTACCGGACGCTGCGCGAGTCGCTCTCGCACGCCGCCCAGCGAACGTGGGGCCGCGTCCGGCGCGTTTCACGTTCAGCGGACGCTAGCGAAGCCGCCACGCCCGACCGCTTCTGGGCCCTCGACGACGTGTCGTTCGACGTTCAGCCGGGCGAAGTGGTGGGCATCATCGGCCGCAACGGAGCGGGCAAATCGACGTTGCTCAAGATTCTCAGCCGGATCACCGAGCCCACCCACGGCCGCGCAACCATCCGCGGCCGCGTCGGCAGCCTGCTCGAAGTCGGCACCGGCTTTCATCCCGAGCTGACCGGCCGCGAAAACATCTACATGAACGGCAGCATCCTCGGCATGGGCCGCCGCGAGATCGCCCGACGGTTCGACGAGATCGTCGCTTTCGCCGAGACCGAGCAGTTTCTCGACACGCCGGTGAAGCGATATTCGAGCGGGATGTACGTCCGCTTGGCGTTTGCCGTGGCAGCGCATCTTGAGCCAGAGATCCTTATAATAGATGAAGTCCTTGCGGTTGGCGACGCCTCGTTTCAGAAGAAGTGTCTAGGAAGGCTCGATGAGGTTGCACGCGGGGGACGGGCGGTACTCTTTGTTAGCCATAACATGGCCGCCGTTATACAGGTATGTAACCGTGCATTAATGCTTAAGCGAGGTCGCGTCGACTCCGACGGCGCGCCGGCCACGATTGTTCGACGCTATCTTTCATTGCAGAAATCTGCCCAAGATGATGAGGTAAATCTCGCCGTCCAACGGCGACCTTGCACAGTACGAGGTACGGCAATACTTGACTCGTGCCGATTGGAGACGCCAAGCGAAGGCGATCCGTGGACGATGCCATATGGCGGTGTACTCGCATTCCGCGTCGGCGTCACTGTTCGCGCCGCTCTCGAGGATCTTGAACTCGGAATCGGCCTCTTTACAGCTTCGGGGTTTGAGGTTGCATCGGTACTGAGTACTGACGTGCTACAGTCGCGACCGATCGCGCCCGGCTGCTATGTCTTCTCTGTTTCATACCCGCGATTGTGCCTTATGCCGGGTTCTTACTACCTGGGGATCGGACTGCGATCGCGTGGCGCGTTCGAGGATTATATTCCCGATGCGGTCCACTTTGAGATTCAATTGAATGAACGGTCTGCTCGGAATAACATCCATCTGCGAAAGGGATCGGTCGTTCCAGAGTTTAAATGTACCATGTCACGTTGTTACACAAGCAACGTGGGCAATTCGGAGTAAGTTATGATTCGCCTGCCGAGAATAAAGCGTCGCCAACTTAAGTATCCCTGGCTGCCTAGTTGGGCTGACATCCGGAAGGAAAGTGTTGTCCATCCCCATGTCGAACAAGAATGCGCCCACTTGTTTGACGCCTTCAACACCGGAACCACAGAGCTTGAAGTGTTGAATTGGTTGCACGCTACAATCATGGCTTTGAAGCCGCGGCTGGTACTCGAAACCGGGGCAGCAAATGGGCTCGGTACAATAGCGCTTGCAAGCGCCTGTCGCGCTAATGGCTTCGGAAAGGTCCACTCGGTGGAGCTTGACGGCTCGCTCTGCGATGCTCTAGCGTCAAAGCTAGCGGCTCAGCATCTTCGCGAGTATGTGGATATACATTGTTCAGATTCGCGCGACTTCCTGAGGAAGAATGAGCGAGTGTTCGATATTGGTTTTTTCGACAGTATGTGTGAAATTCGAGCAGAAGAGTTTCGTATTTGCCTCGATCGCGGAACGGTTCAACAACTAGCCATGTTTCATGACACGTCCCCTATAAGGTGCGAGAGCCTCAAGGGGTGGCCGTCTGATGAGCAGCATGCCGAGTATCGTGAGCAGCTTCGCGAGTTCGCAAGTCACCCTCGATGTTCCGGAATGTTCGAGTCGACGTTGTCTAGGGGATTCGTGTGCCTCTTTCTTCGTTAAGAGGCCGTAACAAAACCCTCCGGGAGCCCTGGGAAAGCTGGGTAAACATCCGGTTTTGTTACGGCCTCTAAGGGTTGAGCGTCCTTCCAATCTCGACGCTAATCTTCACGTGATTGCCGCCGCCTTCGAACGCGTCGGGATGGGCGGTAGTGGCTTATATCGGCTGCGCTGAGCGTCGCTAGGCCAATTAGGGGGTGTTAGATCTTCGCTGCTACGGATGCGATTGCTCAAACAGTTCGTGCGTAAGGCGTACGCTGGCACGACCCTTCGATTTGGGGGTGGCTTGGGAGACCAGCTTCTGTGCACCACGGTCGCGCATGAGCTTTCGGTGCGAGGCCACGGGCGGATTTGGATCCTTTCGGAACATCCAGAAATCTTCCGAGGAAATCCCGCTGTTACGGGAAGCGTCCCTCCAAAGAGTATTCGAGCAGGGGTAGTTGAGAAGCTCACGGGTTATGAACGTTCATTTTATTTGCAGTATGATATGCGCGATGTGCGAGCGGATGTATCGTGCCCGCCGACCGAACACATAATTGCAACTATGTGTCGGCAGGCGGGGGTTAGAGGTGATGTTAGGATCCGACCTTATCTATTCCTAAACAAGTCGGAAATAGCTGTTGCCGGATCCTACCGTGGATATTTGGCAATTCAGAGCAGCGGATTGAGAGCTAGGCACCCGATTCCGAACAAAGAATGGTATCCAGACCGATTTGCGGAGGTAGCTAAAACGTTGTTAAAGCGCCGCGATATAGTGCAGATCGGATCCGCTTCCGACCCGGCCGTGCCTTGCTCAATTGATTTGCGGGGAAAGACGAGTATTCGAGAGTTGGCAGCGGTGCTGGCTAACGCGAGACTGTTGGTCGGTCTGGTAGGCTTTCCAATGCACTTGGCTAGGGCGGTTGGCTGCCCTGCGGTTGTTGTATATGGTGGCCGCGAGAGACCGGACCAGTCCGGATATTCGTGTAATGTCAATCTCTACAACGCGGTACCGTGTGCCCCATGCTGGGCTTACTCGCGGTGTGATTATGAGCGAAGGTGTATGGCCGAGATTCAACCGTCGGACGTTTTGGCCGGCGTTGCTGCATTGCTCGAGCGCCCCACGGGCGAGTTGGCGTGTGACATAGTGCAATTGTGAGCCACAGAAACGGTACTGCGTATTTGGTCATGAATTGGTACTTTCTCTATCGGGGACGGTCGACGCCCAGCGGCGGCCACAAGCAAGTCCGGCTGACGGTTGAGCTACTGAACGAATTAGGCGTGCGCGCAGAGTTGCTGGTCGACGGAGAGATGGCCGATCAGCAGCTTTACGGTCTGGATACGCCGGTGGCTCCCTTCGGTTTCGCGGAGGCCGCTCGTAGAGTTCAGCCGGACGACGTCGTGGTTTTCCCTGAAGCAAACTTGCAGCGGTACATTGAGGCGTCTGCAACGTGGGTCTGTCGAAAGGCGGTGACGAATCAAAATGCGTTTTATGCGATCCGCAATCGCATTCCGGGAGGATACCGCCAGGCTGGCGTTGAATTCGCCATCGCGAATTCTCGATTCGTGTCGGATGTGACCGCTAGCTATCTGGGCCTGGCGCCAGAGCGCGTGTTTCTTGTGCCGCATTGGATTGTGCGCGGGCCGTTCGTGCCTGCCGAAGTTGATGGCGAGAAGCGACGCCTGGCAGTGTGCTACATGCCGCGCAAGCTGCCGGATATTGTCCGCCGGGTGCGCGAAGCGGTGCAAGAAACAGAGCCCGACGTGCCCTGGGTGGAAATCGATGGCATGCCCGAGAACGAGGTGGCCCGTTGCTTCAAGACGAACGCCATCTTGTTCTCGTCGCAGGACCAAGAGGGCTGTCCGCTGCCGGCCCTTGAAGCGATGGCCTGCAACTGCATCATCGCCGGATTTCGCGGGACAGCGAACTTCCCGCATCCTTACGCCACGGGCGAGAACGGGTTTTGGGCTGCTGATCGTTCGGTTTCCGAAGGGGTCGCCAAGGTGTTGGATGCCATTCGGACCGTGCGAGAGAAGAGTGCGGAATTTGAAAAAGCAAGGGCCGCAGGCCGGTCGACGGTTCGGGCATTTTCCCACGCGGCCGTCAGCGCAGCGCTCTCGGAGATGGTGGATGTCGTGACGCAGCAATCCTATGCCGAGCGGCAGATTTCGCCCGCTCCGTTGGATTGGAAGAGCCGCGCGGGCGTCCGACGGCTGATGCTTGGCGACAGCTATGCGGATTGGCTCGCCAGGACGCGGGCGAAGCTAAGCAGAATCCTTCGGGGGCCCAGCGGCGCCCGCGAAGAAAGGGTCGTTTGAGAGGGATTATGGAACCGCAAGTCCTTCCTATTTTGATTAAGACCTGGGCCGGTCGGCAGCGGCACGACTTCCGCTATATCCGCCGGAGTTTGCCGAGCCTGTTGGCGAGCGCCCTGCCGGAGGGCGCGCGCGTCGTGATTGTCAACGATCAAAGCACCGACCCGCGGCTGGAGCCGTTTCTGAAACAGTTGGCGGCTGGCGACGCAAGGGTCGAGTTGTGGACGAATCCGGAGCGGATGGGGCCGAACCGGGGCCAAGCCTACAACTTTCCGCGGATCTTGGAACGCTTTCCCAATGCCAAGCTCTTCGGCCTGTGCGACGACGACATCGTCTACCACCCGGGCTGGCTACAGCGGCTGGTGCGCGTGTCGGAGGAGGCCGCGGAGGCAGGATTGAGCGGCATTTTCAGCGCGATCAACTTTCCCACTCGGCCGTGCTACGCGTCCGTGCAGTTGCCGACGAGCGAGGTGCTGCTGAAAGAGCGGCAGGCTGCGTTCAATTGGTTGGTGCCGCGCGACATCTACGAACGGGTGGGGCCGTTTCGCGACGCCGGGGTGGCATTCGATACGGACTACGCCAACCGGATGGCGCCGCTGGGAATACCGGTCATCTGCCTGAAGCCCAGCTTCGTGCAAAACATCGGTTACCTGGGAGCGTACCAGTCCGACAACAGCCACACCGCCAGGGACTACGTTGGCAATGTCGGGTGGTATCTCCGGGCCCACTCGATGGCTTGGACGATGCGCGGGTATGCTGCCCGGCTGGCGCGCGGGGCGACGCGCCGCGTTAGTCGGATCGCGCGGGCCTACGCGAGGCCCGCCGAAAGGGCCTCCGGAGGCGAATAACCGCGCCGTGCGGAATTCGCCCACAGGCGCGGCGCGAGCTCGGATTTAGGAAAACGCAATGGTCATTGAAAAAGACGAGATTTCCCGCTGGTTCCCGGATACGGTTTATTACAGGCAGCACGCCGAGCGGCTGGCCTATTCCTTTTCTCGCTTGCCGGCGTTGAAGCCTGGGTTCAGTTGCCTGAGCATTGGGTCATGGGGGGCCGAATCGCCGTTGCTGACGAATGTGCTGGGGGCGGAGCGCGTCGTTTGCGTGCGGGCGCCGGACCAGGGCGTTCCGCGTCGCGAGCGACGAATCATTCAAGCGCCCAACGCGTTGGGCGAGTGCGAGGCGGAACTGCACGCATTGAACCTCGAGACCGAGCCGTTGCCAGCCGATCTCGAAGCGTTCGACATGGTCCTGATGTGGGAAGTGATCGAGCATCTCTGCATCGACCCGGCATTCATGGTTGCACAGGCGATCAAGGCCCTCAAACCGCGCGGCGTGATTTCGATCACGACTCCCAATGCGCTGTGGCACGTCTACACGACGGCCCAACTTTTCGGCGTCAACGCGCTGGGCCTGAAATTGCAACATCACAAGCCCTTTGCCACTCATTGGAGACTGTACTCTCCCGCTGAGGTCGCCGAACTGACTGAAAGGATGGGTTGCGAGCTTGGCTGCGTGGATAGCTTTTTGAACGAGGCGCCGTTTTCGCTCAAATCGCGCATCCTGCAACATGCGCTGCAGTTCATGCGGCGCAAATCCGGGAACGGACGATGTTCGTTTGGACAATTCGTCTACGTGCTTGCCGAAAAGCATCGGGATGCCGAGATTTACCGTCCCCAGTGGCTGTATCCCAGGACGGGCGACGAGGGCGGGCAAGTCCACCTCCGTCAGCATGCGCCTGCCGTGACAATCGCCTGAACGTATGGTTTCTCCGCGAGAACTTGTTCGCAATGCTTTGTTCGCTTTCGTGCGAAAAATTTCCCGCACCCAGGACGCGAGAGAGATGGCGTGCCAGACGCTCTCTGGGCTGCTCGATGGGCGGCCGAGGCTGGCAGAGCGAAACGGGCGAGTGCTGTTGACGCAATTGCCATACGACGACCTCGGCCGTGCGACCGAAGGCCAGGCGGCGAATCAGCGCGACGACGTTGTGTTCATCACGGCGCGGTTCCGCAGCGGCTCGACGCTGTTGTGGAACCTGTTTCGCAACGTGCCCGGCTGCACGGCTTATTACGAGCCGTTCAACGAGCGGCGTTGGTTCGACCCCGATGCTCGCGGCAATCGGATTGACCGCACGCACAAACAGGTCGAGGAGTATTGGCGCGAATACGATGGCCTGGACGAACTAGGCCGCTATTACCGCGAAGCGTGGATCGACAAGAACTTGCTGATGGAAGCCGATTTTTGGGCGCCGGAGATGAAGCGTTACATCGAGTTGCTCATCGAACGCGCGCCCGGCCGGCCGGTGCTGCAATTCAACCGCGTCGATTTCCGGCTGCCCTGGCTGCGACGCCATTTTCCCAACGCCAAGTTCATCCATTTGTACCGGCACCCTCGCGATGAATGGTGTTCGACGTTGATGGGCATTAGGTGCTTTCCGAAGGACGCATCGCCGGCGGAATTCAAGAAGCACGACAAATTCTATTTGCTGCGGTGGGCGCACGACTTGAAGTTCCATTTTCCGTTCCTGGAGCAGGCGCTCGAGCGGCACCCCTACGAGGCGTTTTATTACATCTGGCGGCTGTCGTACCTTTATGGCACGGCTTACGCCAATCACTCGATCTGTTTCGAACGGCTCGTCGAGGAGCCGGACGAGGAATTGACGAAATTGCTGGGGTTTACCAAGATCGACGCATCATGCCACGACGCCCTGCGCCGCGTGATCGAAAGGCCGCGGATCGGGCAGTGGCGGGATTACGCCGATGATGCGTGGTTCCGCAATATCGAAGCGCGCTGTGAAGCGGTATTGCAGGAATTCTTGAACCGGGAGGCCGTGTGCGCCCAACGGTGAAGGCGATCCGGTCCGTCGCCAGGTTAATTGGGATCGTTGCGGCGGCGGCGCTCAAGGCCGCGCGTGCTTTGCTATGCGGCGACCGCGAAGCCGCCGCCATGCACGTTCGCGTGCTGACGCTGGCGCTGCTCGACGATGCGTCGCAGGCGCTGGTCCGCGCGCAGCGAACGTTCTTTGGCCCGCTGCGGCCGGACGAGATCGATCGCATTTTGATCGTCAAGCTCGACCGGATCGGTGATATGGTGACGACCACGCCGGTGTTCGATGCGCTGCGAGCAAAGTTCCCCTCGGCCCGGCTCGATATCGTCGCTCATCCGGCGCCGCTGTCATTGCTGGCCGACGACGAACGGATCGGCCAGCGGATCGCTTACCGTTCGTGGCTTTATCATCCGCTCGCCATCCTGCCGCCGGGACCGCGCACCTGGGGGCTGGTGCTGCGGCTGATGTGGCGCAGGTATCCGCTCGTAGTCTGTTTGCGGGGCTCGTTTTCCTTCCTGCCGCTCGGCCTGGTCTCGCGGATGACGGCCACGAAGTTCATCGAGGGCGAGCCAGTGATTCGGCGGTACTTGCGCTCGATCGAAGAACTGCTCGGCCCGCTGAGTGATCCGCCGCCGCGGCTGCGCGTATCGGCGGAGAATCGCCGCTTCGCCGCGGAATTGTTCGCCGGCGGCGAGGCCGACGGCCCGCGGGTCGCGATCCACGCCACTGCCAGCTCGCAGGCCAAAATGTGGCCAGCCGAGCGGTTCTCCGCGCTGGCTGACGCGTTGCGGGACGAGCATGGCGCGGCGGTACACTTCCTGGGCGCCCCGAGCGATCGGGGCGCGCTGGATGCCATTGCCCGGCACGCGCGGCACGAGCATGCCTACCATATGTCGCTCAGCCTACCGCAGGTGGCGGCCGTGATTGAAGCTGCGGACGCATTCATCGGCAACGACTCGGGATTGGCCCACATAGCCGCCGCCGTGGGCACGAGGATGGCGGTGATCTGGGGCGCCCCGAATTTGAGCATGGCTCGCCCCAGGGCCGACGAGCAAACTTGTACTATCCTTTATCACGACCTGCCTTGCCGGCAAGGCTGTCCAGAGTTCCGCTGTAACAATCCGAACCGGCTCGAGTGTTTGCTGAGGACGGAAGTCTTGGATGTGTTCGGTGCGGTCTCCGAACTGCTGGCTCGCGGGGCCGAAGCGACAGAGAAAGAAGCATGCAGCCGGCCGACCTGAGCCGAGTTCGTACGATTCCGCTGGAGACGCGGGCCAACAAAGTCGCGCTGGAGCGTTTCGCGCGTCCGCCGCGCGCGGGGGCTTCCTTCGCCGACTTTGCCGCATCGCTGCCCGCGATCTTGGCGGGAGAAGAATTCCGCCAGGTCGTCCAAGCGATCACGGCAGCCTGCCGACGCCGGCGGCCCGTGATTCTGGCCATGGGCGCCCACGTCATCAAGTGCGGGCTGAACCCGGTGGTGATCGACTTGATGCGGCGAGGCGTCGTGACTGGCTTAGTGCTGAACGGTTCAGGGGCGATCCACGACTTCGAGATCGCGTTGGCGGGCGAGACTTCGGAAGATGTGGCCGCGGGGCTGCGAGACGGAACGTTTGGCATGGTCCGAGAGACGGGCCAGTTGATGAACGAAGGGATCAACTGCGTGAAGCAATCGCCCGAGAGTGGGCTGGGGATGCTTCTGGGCCAGCAGTTGGAAGCCATTGGCGCGCCCAATCAGGACCAGAGCCTGCTGGCGATGGGGAGAAAGTTGGGCGTGCCTGTCACTGTCCACGTGGCGATCGGCGCCGACATCATCCACATGCACCCTTCGGCCGACGGGGCGGCGATCGGCCAAGCCACGTTCAACGACTTCCGCATCCTATGCGCTGAGCTAGGCGAGCTATCGGGCGGGGCGTATCTGAACGTCGGCTCGGCAGTCGTTTTGCCCGAAGTGTTTTTGAAGGCGTTCACGGTGGCCCAGAACTTGGGCGCGGACCTGCACGACTTCACGACCGTCAACATGGACATGATTGCCCACTATCGGCCAGGTGAAAACGTTGTGCGGCGGTTGGCGCCGATCGGGGGCGGGAGCTACACGCTGCTCGGGCGGCACGAGTTCATGGTTCCGCTGCTGGCTCAAAGCATCGTCGAGTCACTGGCGGATGATGCGGTCGATTCGGCGGCGGCGCCCTCGGGCTCTGGCGGCAAGCTTGTCGGTTTGGATGAGTTGTTGCGGCTGCGCAACGACTGGCGGAGACAGGGCCGCCGGGTTGTTTGGACGAATGGCTGCTTCGACTTGTTCCATGTCGGCCACCTCCGCAACTTGCAAGCGGCGCGGCAACACGGCGACGTGCTGGTCGTAGGCGTCAATAGCGACGCGTCGGTACGGCAACTGAAAGGGCCGGAGCGCCCTGTTATACCGGCAGTGGAGCGTGCAGAAATCATTGCCTCGCTGGGTTGCGTGGATTGCGTGACAGTGTTTGACGAAGCGACGCCCGAGCCGCTATTGCGGCGACTACAGCCCGATGTTCATTGCAAGGGCGCCGAGTACGCCCCCCCATACGGAAAACCGATTCCCGAACGAGAGACGGTCCAGGCGTACGGCGGTCGCATCGAGTTTATCCCGCTGGTGCCTGGCATATCGACTACGGATGTTCTGGAGCGGATAAGGCTGGAAGCGAAAGACTGACGGAGTTGAGGTACATGGCGACCCAAAACGATATTGTCGAGATTGCCGAGCGCTTCCGCGGCCGGCGGATTCTGGTTGTGGGTGATGTGATGCTAGACGAGTACATATGGGGAAGCGTCGAGCGCATCTCGCCCGAAGCGCCGGTACCGGTGGTTCAGGTGCAGCGGCGGAGCCACGTTCCCGGTGGGGCCGCAAACACGGCCGCCAACGTGGCCAGTCTTGGCGGTCTACCGATATTGGGCGGCGTAGTAGGCCACGACCTCTACGCGGAACTGCTTCGCGAGAAGCTCGGGGAAAGCAGCGTGGAAGCCTCGGGGTTAGTTGCCGACGCGCAGCGCCCCACGACCTGCAAGACGCGCATTGTCGCCCACGACCAACAGATCGTGCGAGTCGATTGCGAACAGCGAAATACGTTGCCGGCCGATGTCGAGGAGTCGTTGCTTGCGTGGGCCCGCGAGCAGATCAAAGATGTGGATGCCTGTATCCTTTCGGACTATGCGAAAGGAGTCGTCTCGCCGCGGCTGGCCCAGGGACTGATCCAGGCGGCCCGCGCCGCCGGCAAGCCGTTGATCGTGGACCCTAAGCCCGACGGCTTCGCGAAGTACCGGGGGGCTACGCTGGTTAAGCCTAACCTGCTGGAGGCCGAGCGCGTCTGCAATCGTCGCCTCGATGGGGATGAGCAGTTGCGCGCGGCAGGGAGCGCGTTGTGTGAATTGCTGGAGGGTAGCGCTGTGTTGATCACGCTCGGCTCGCGCGGCATGATGCTCTTCCGCCCCGGTGTGGCGCCGGTCGGCGCGGCGGCCACCCAGCAGCAGGTTTTCGATGTGACCGGCGCCGGTGATACCGTAGCCAGCGCGCTGGCAATGGGTCTGGCAGCCGGCATTTCGCTCGACGAAGCGGCGCGCCTGGGCAATCGCTGTGCGGGAATCGCCGTCGGCAAGGTGGGGACGAACACGGTTACGCTTGACGAGTTGCTGGCTGATCATTGTTGATCGGGCGTGATTTCATTCGGGACAACCTGGTGATCAAGGGCTTTTTGAAATCGTTTGCTAATGTTGTAGCGACAGTTGTCGTGCTGCCCTGTTGGGCGGCGTACTGGATTTCGGCGGCCGCGTTAGGACCAAGGGAGGCCTTTGCCGGCTGGTCGCAGGCATTCAGCCTGCTGCCAGGTCTGTGTGGCGTGTACCTGCGGCGGGCATTTTACAAGTTGGTCTTGGCTGAATGCGGTGACGGAGCCTGCATCACTTTCGGCACGGTCATCTCGCACCCATCGGCGCGAATCGGCCGCAACGTCTACGTAGGGGCCTTTTGCGTGCTGGGCGACGTGACGCTGGAAGAAGACGTGTTACTTGGTTCAAATGTGTCGATCATTAATGGCGGCCGGCAACATGGAATCGAGCGACTCGACCTTCCCGTGCGCGAACAGCCCGGAGAGTGGCCCCGCGTAACGATCGGCCGCGACAGTTGGATCGGCGACCGCGCGTTGGTGATGGCCGACGTCGGCCGGCATTGCGTGGTGGCGGCCGGCGCCGTCGTTACCAGGTCCGTGCCGGATTATACGATAGTTGCCGGTGTACCGGCGCGCATCATCGGCCGTCGTGGCGCTGCGAGCGGCGAACCGAACCCGATTGAGCAGACCGCGGCCATCGTCAACGCACATCAGGTACGTGGCGAAGTCGCTCCAATCAGCGTCCGGAACATACCACCGGTCAACCGCTGAGACAACATAAGAACGCAAGCGCATCGCAAAGGCATGTTCGCCAGCCATAACAACTCAAGCACTTTCTGGGATGTATAATGCCTTCTGACCTTGAACAGTTGCGATCGACCCAACTTCGAGAACGGATCGATTCTGAGCGCAGTTATCATGACGATTACTACCGAGCCCTCCAAGAGCCTCTCGCCATCCCATTCGATCTGGCAAACAGCACACAACGGCGTCCGCATAACCTGACGTGGGCTTTTTACGACGCCATCTTGGAGCACTTCGGCCGCCAACTTAATGGTAAGCGGATCCTAGAAATCGGCTGTGGAACCGGCTCCGTGACACTAAACCTATCAAGGAACGGCGCTTATGTCGACGCATTCGACGTTAGCGAGGAAGCGGTGGCTATTTGCATGCGGCGCGCTGCTTACAATAACGAGGAGAAGGCAAAGTTCCTCGTATCGGCCATGGAGGATTTAGATCAGCCTGAGAATTACTATGATGCAGTTGTGGGGCACATGGTGCTGCATCATCTCGATATTTCAGCGGCGATGGAAAAGGTCTATCGGTACCTCAAACCGGGCGGCTTGGGCGTTTTCGCCGAATGGAAGGAGTATGCTGTTGTTGACCGTGTGCGACGCACAGCATTGCTACAATGGCTGTTCCGACCTGGCGGCGTGACGGGGTATGCGACCGAGTACGAGCGAAAACTTTCACGTCGCGACTTTCAGGTGATTCGCCGCCGGTTCCCTAATTTGACCGTCGAATGCCGCTACTGTCTGCGAGGAAAAGTCGAATACTTCAGCCCCAGGATCGCGGCAAAGCTCGAACGATTCGACTGTCGGCTCTTGCAACTGCTTCCATGCCTCAATCCATTCACCGACGGCGCCGTGTTGTGTGTGACAAAAGAGTAAGCATCCAGGATTAAATAACCTCCCAAACTCAAATGTCGTTGGGGTCGTAAACCAGCCTTGCGAAAGCGGTTGCAGCGGAAGCAGTATGGGGAAGTTATTTAATCCTCGATGCTAAAGGCCCAATCATGGCATTTAAGGGCAGCGGTACGAAAGCACTGATCGTTGAACGCATGGCACTACGAACCATCCTAGTTGGCTGCGGTGCGGTGGCCGGGACGCTTTACCGCAAGCCTTTGCAAGAACTGGAACGCCAGAGCGTGCTGCGCGTCGTCGCGCTCGTTGACAGTAAGCTGGATCACGCCGAGGCAATGCGCTCACGGTTCAGATCGGCCAGCGTCTGGAACGATTTAGCCCTAGCGTTGCAATCGCAGCAGCCGGACTTGACTCTGATTCTCAGCCCGCCGCATCTGCACTGCGACCAAGCGGTTCTGGCTCTGGAGCACCAAAGCCATGTACTTTGTGAAAAGCCGATGGCGGCGTCGACCGCTCAATGCGCCGAAATGATTCGCGTCGCACGGGAAAGCAAGCGTGTTCTAGCTATCGGCATGATCCGCCGGTTTTTTCCCGCTTTCGCGCAACTCAAAACATTACTCGACACGGGCGAATTGGGAGAGATTCGCTCCTTTTGCTATCGTGAGGGCCGGGTGTTCGACTGGGACGTCCGGACGCCCGCGCTCTTCGCCCGACAGCCTTCCGGCGGCGCCGGGCTGTTGTTCGATATCGGCTCGCACGCCCTGGACTACTTGCACTGGTTGTTTGGCGATTTGAGCGTGGTCTCGTATGCGGACGATGGCTACGACGGCGTGGAGGCCAATGCCTTACTCGAGCTGGCCGCGCCAAGCTGCCGTGGCAGGATGCAATTATCCTGGGATTCGCCCTTGCTGTGTGAGCTGCGCGTGACCGGCACAAAGGGCGAGGCCATCCTGCGTGTCGATCACCTCGACAAGCTCGCAGTCAAATGGAAAGGAGATTTCCAGGAAGTCGCGGTTCATCACTGCTATCCCGCAGATGTGCGCAATCCTAGTCTCAAGGCGATTGCACCAAGACTTTACGCCGAAAGCATCTACTGTCAGCTAATCCAGCTCGTCCGCGCCATCGAATTGGCAGAGGCGCCCGCCGTGGACGGAGTCCAGGGGCAAGCCTGCGTCAGCCTCATCGAGGCGGCACGTCGTCGTGCCCGGCCGCTTGACGTTCCCTGGCTCGATCCCGAGCAGCAAGCGATGCATCAAGCTCTTCACTGGACGAACGCATGAGCGGGCCGATCGCAGTCATTGGGGCGGGCGGTTTCGTCGGAACTCGCCTCATCGAATCGCTGGTTCTCGACGGCGACGCCGAAATCCGGGCCATCGTCCGCGCCTATCGGAGCCTGGCCGGCCTGTCGCGGTTCGGCTCCGCCGTCACTTGGAGAATAGCGGACGCAGAGAACCCGGCGGCGCTCGTGCCGGCGCTGCAAGGGGCAAGCGTGGCGGTCAACCTTACCACCGGTCCGCAGGCCAGTATTGTCCGCTCGACGCGCAGCATCCTGGAGGCGTGCCTGGCTGCCAAAGTCCCGCGACTCATTCATTTGAGTTCGGCCGTGGTGTTTGGCGAGGTCGCCTCGCCGGCCATCGACGATGACTCCCCGCCGCTGAGGCGCCATTGGATGCCGTACGCGCGTGCCAAGGCCGCGGCGGAAGTCTGGCTGCGAGAGCGTTTGCACTCGACGCCCTGCCAAGTCGCCGTCTTGCGCCCGGGCATCGTGTGGGGAGTGCGCTCGCCCCATACGCTGCAGGCTGTCAAGGCGCTTTGGAATAAAAACGCCTATCTCGTGGGCCGCGGAGACGGAATATTCAATTCGATTTATATCGATAACTTGGTGGCATGCATCCGCGCCTGCGGCGCGCATCAGGGACCAGTTGCAGGCTTCTACAATATTGCCGATCGAGAGACCATCACCTGGCGCGAGTTTTATGCAGCACTTGCTTCCTCATTCGATTACGATATGGATCAGATGCCTGCGGTCAGTGGCGAATATTTCCCCTGGTCAACGCGCGCAGTGATCGAATACATCCAATTGTTGCCTGGGGTCAATGGGCTCTACCATCGCTTAAAGACCGCTTTGCCGGACGCTCTCAAATCACGCCTCAAGGCTCTATTGGCGGGCAGTTACGCCTACGGACAGGCGGCGAGCGCCTACCGTCGGAATCCCGTCGTGGATCGCGAGGTCTGGCATCTGCAAAAAGTGAGGCGCAAGCTTCCAACGGCGAAATTCAGCGAACATTTCGGTTTCACGCCGCCGGTGACGTTTGAGGATGGCGTCCGCCGCACCATGGCCTGGATAGAGTTTCTGGGTTATGAATCCTTGTCCCGTCAGTTAGTAAGGGCCAGCTAGATGGGCGTGCTCGGAAACCGCAGGAAAAAGATTAACGTCGTCCATTTGAGGAGCAGCCGGGGTACAGGCGGCGGGCCCGATAAGACACTTCTCTTTTCCGCACTTGAGGGAGACCGTGAAGCATTTAACATGCACGTAGTCTATCTCAAGAGCGAAAATGACCCTGAGTTTGATCTCGATGAACGTGCCAGAAAGCTCGGCGTCGAGAGCTTCACTGCGATAGGCGAGCGGTCGCGATTCGATTTGCGCGCAATTAAAACGCTGTTGGGCGTGCTTCGGGACAAGCAAGCCGATATCCTGAGCTGCCATTGTTACAAATCGGATTTGTACGGTCTGATCCTATCTCGCCTTTACCCGATGAAACTACTTGCAACAGTTCACGGGCCCATTCCCGAAAAGGCGCACCGGTGGTCGCGGTCCAACTGGAAGGTGCGTTTTATTTATGACCAGCTCGACCTGCGCTTGTTGCGTTACTTCGATCATGTGATCATCGTAGCAGAATCAATGCACCAGGCTGTCATGCGTTACGGCGTCAAGCCGCAGAGAATTACCTGCGTGCGAAACGCCATCGACGCCAACTATTTTTGTAAGACGGGCAGTGGAGATCTGAGACGCCGTTTGAATATCCCCACGGAGGCTCGCGTCATCGGGGCGGTTGGTCGCCTCGACCAGCAGAAAGACTACCCAAACTTGATGGCCGCCGCGCGGATTCTTCTCGCTGAAGGTCACAACGTGTTCTTCGTCGTCGCCGGCCTAGGGCCCCAGGAGCGGGAGTTGCGGGAGCAAGTGCATGCCCAAGGCATTGACCAGCGGTTTCTTTTTTTGGGCCATTTTCAGGACGTTCGCGAAGTCTTCGAGATAATGGACGTTTATGTTTTGCCCTCCATAACCGAGGGACTTCCAAATACAGTGCTCGAGGCGATGGCCTTGAACGTGCCCGTAGTTTCTACTCAGGTGGATGGCGTAGGAGAGGTGCTCACTCAAGAGCGAGAAGGCTTACTGGTCCCCAACCGCGACTCGACGCGGCTGGCGGCGGCCATTCGTAGGTTGCTGTTGGATCCCGTTTTAGCTCGGGAACTGGCAGAGGCGGCGCGTGCCAGGATCGAGCGCGATTTCAGCTTCGCGACCCGCATGCGCCGGGTGGAGAGTATCTATCGCGAGCTCTTAGGCGCGGGCGGCCCGCCGCCTAGGTATGAGAGCGCGGGCCTGGCAGAAGCCCAGACGTAAATCCAGTTTGTCTTTTTGCGGCTGAGCGGGCGCCACCGCTGGGTTGTCGACGGTACGCATGAGGTCATTTAATCCATCGGCTGTGTTGGTTCATCTAATTGTAGGTCGCTCGAATGTGTGGCATCGCAGGAATCTTGTACGCTGACGCAGCGCGGCCGATTGACCGCGCTACGCTAAAGCGCATGGCCGACGCCATCGCCCATCGCGGGCCCGATGCGGAAGGGTATTGGAGCGCGCCGGGCGTGGGGCTGGCCCACCGCCGGTTGTCGATCATCGATCTGGCGGGCGGCGATCAACCGATCGGCAATGAGGATGGTTCCATTCAGGTCGTATTCAACGGCGAGATTTACAACTACCGCGAGTTACGCGACGAGTTGCTCGCCCGCGGCCACCGCTTCCGCACCAACAGCGACACTGAAGTGCTGGTGCATTTGTACGAGGAGCGGGGCGAGCAACTGGTCGAACGGCTGCGTGGGATGTTCGCCTTCGCCCTCTGGGACTCGCGCCAGCGGCAACTGCTGTTGGGACGCGATCGCGTGGGAATCAAACCTCTCTACGTTTATCGCGACGGCGAGAAACTGCTTTTCGGATCGGAATTGAAGGCGATTCTCGCTTGTCCTGGCGTGCCTCGCGAGGTGGATGCGGAGGCGCTCGAGGACTACTTGGCGTTGGGCTTCGTGCCCGGCGGCAAAGCCATCTTCCGCAGGACGGAGAAGCTGCCGCCCGCACACGTGCTGGTGGTGAAGCCCGACTCGCTTGGCTCTCAGGCGCGGCGTTACTGGCAACTGCACTTCGAGGCCGACCACCGGCTGAGCGAAGGCGAGTGGCGCGAGGCGATCCAAGCCAAAGTGGCCGAGACCGTAAAGAGACATTTGATCGCCGACGTACCAGTGGGCGCATTTCTGAGCGGTGGATTGGATTCGAGCTTGGTGGTGTCGGAAGCGGCCCAGTTCTCGGCGAAGCGCTCTGGAGTTGCGCCGGGATCTTCCCCAGCGCCGCTTCAGACGTTTTCAATGGGATTTCGCGAGACGGAGTTCAGCGAATTGCCGTTTGCCGTCCAGGTCGCCGAGCGATTCGGCACGCGGCACGTCGAGGAAATCGTAACGCCCGACGCAGTGAAATTGGTCGATGAGTTGGCATACTACTACGACGAACCGTTCGCCGACTCGTCGGCCGTGCCGACGTTTCTGGTGTCCCGATTGGCGAGGCGGAACGTGAAGGTGGTCCTATCGGGCGACGGAGGCGACGAGGGCTTTGGCGGTTATGCGCGCTACGCCCACGATTTGTGGGAGGCCGGTTTGCGAGGACGGCTGCCGCGTTGGCTGCGACAAGGCGCACTAGGACCTTTGGCGCGCGTTTGGCCGAAGTTGGATTGGCTTCCTCGCCCGCTCCGGGCCAAGATGCTGTTGCACAACTTAGCGTTAGAAGCCGACGCGGCTTATGCCAACACGGTCACGCTCTGTCGCATGCCGTTGCGGCGGCGTTTGCTGGCGACCGACATTGCCGCGCAACTCAACGGACATTTGCCGGAAATCTGCGTGCTTCGTGGGTTTGCGACGGCCCCCGCGGGCGACGCCTTGGCTGGCATGCAGGCGGCCGACATCGGATTGCTTTTACCCGATGATTTTCTGACCAAGGTCGACCGGGCAAGCATGGCTAGCGGCTTGGAAGTGCGGCCGCCGCTGGTCGACCACGAGTTGCTGGAGTTGGCGGCCCGCGTGCCCTCGAAATGGAAGGTGCGGCGGGGCGAGACGAAGTGGATTCTGAAACGTTGCTACGACAGTCGGCTGCCTCGCGATGCCGTGTGGCGGGCGAAACACGGATTTGAGATTCCAGTGGACGCCTGGCTGCGGGGGCCGCTCAGGGACATGTTCGAATCGAGCGTGTTGGCGCCAAACAGTCGAGTCGCCGAGTTGGTTGATCAGCCGACCGTGGCACGGCTCTACCGCGCGCATTTGGCCAAAGTTGGGCGGCACGGCGGGATCCTGTGGGCTATGCTGGCATTGGCCCGCTGGGCGGACCGTTACTTGAGCAACAGCGCCGCAGCGGGGTAACAGCCGTCGTCGCCCCCGCAAAACATCGAAATCCCAGGGTAAAATAGCTTTAAAACGTGGCCGAAAACACCCCAACACAGATCGTGAACTCGACAAGCGTCGAGAACAATCCCGTCGCCGTTCCAGGTGGGGCAATGCAGGAATCGGTAACGATTCGCGTCCGCCGCCGCACTTCAGGAACGGAGCCGCTGACGTTCGGCGTGCCTTGGCCTAAAGGCGCGCTACGCGATGTCGACAAGCTCGCGCTGCTCGACGAGTCTGGTTCTCCGTTGCCGCTGCAGACGCAGTCGCTCGCTCGTTGGTCGGACGGCAGCGTCAAGTGGCTGCTGGTCGATTCGCTGATCGAAAATCGACCTGAACAAGCGGCAAACCTGGTGTTGACGGCGCGCGATAGGTGCGACCGCGAGTTTCCCTCTGGCGACGTTGCCAGGGGGATTAAGGTCCAAACAACGAAGCAACGGTTTCAAGTTGCCGTTGGGGAAACATTCTTTGAAGTCGCCCGGAGCGGTACGGGACCGATCGGGCAGGCCCTGTCGGCCGCTGTCGTGCAACCGGCTTGTTTGTCGGTTGTCTTGCGGCTCACCGATGTCCGCGGTCGGAGATGCGAGGCACGGGTGGAACGGTCGCAACTGGAGACGTTAGGCCCGGTGCGAACGACGATTTTGCTGGAAGGGGTCTTTGCACGCTGCCGAGGGCTGCGGTTCCGCTGTCGTCTGTGCTTTTTCGGGACCAGGGGGCTTGTGCGAGTCCGTTTAACGCTGCACAACCCGAATCGGGCCCGACACCGCGGCGGGCTCTGGGATCTGGGCGATCCCGGATCGATTCTGTTCCGCGATTGCTCTTTGTTGGTCTTAATGCCTAAGGGCGACGAGCGAGTGGTTTGGCGCACGGAGTCGGAAGCGAAGCCAAGCACGGCTGAATCAGGAGTTGAGATCTACCAGGACTCGAGCGGCGGCGAAAATTGGCGCAGCCCTAACCACGTCAATCTTAAAGGCCGCGTATCGTGCCGCTTTCGCGGCTACGAAGTGCGAACAAGTTCCGATGTGACTCGCGGGCTGCGAGCCAGTCCCGTGCTGGCCTGGAGCGACGGTGTCAGCGCGGTGTCGGCGGCGATTCCCGAATTCTGGCAGCAGTTTCCCAAGCTCCTTGCCGCTGAGCCCGGGCAGCTCCGGTTCGGCTTGTTCCCCGATGCATGGGACGACCTGCACGAGTTGCAAGGCGGCGAGCAAAAGACGCACGCGGTTTGGTTGCACTTTGGGCCGCATGACGCAGATCCGCTGAGCTCCTTGGCCTGGGTTCATGCGCCGAGCCAAGCTGCGGCTGACCCGTACTGGATCGAGCGCAGTGAAGCAGTCAAGCCCTTTATATCCGTACTGAACGAGCCCAGGTTGCAAGCATTGCTCACGGAGGCAGCCGCTGGCGAGAAAAGTTTCGCGGCGCGGCGAGAAGTGGTTGATGAGTATGGTTGGCGGCACTATGGCGAAGTGTACGCGGACCATGAGAACGCATACTACCAAGGCTCCAAGCCGGTTGTCTCTCACTACAACAACCAGTACGATCTGGTCTACGGCATGCTGTTGCAGTGGCTGCGAACGGGCGACCCGGCCTGGCGCGATCTGGCGGATCCGCTAGCCCGCCACATCATCGATGTGGATATCTATCACACCACGCAAGATCGCTCTGCCTACAATGGCGGATTGTTTTGGCATACCGACCACTATCTAGATGCCGCGACTGCGACGCATCGCACTTTTTCTCGCGAGAATCTTCCATGCGGAGGCGGCCCATACGGCGGCGGTCCGGGAAACGAACACAACTACACGACCGGCCTCTTGCACTATTATTACGTGACCGGCGACCGACAAGCGATGGATGCCGTACTCGGCTTGGCCGACTGGGTAGTTCGAATGGACGACGGTTGGCGGAATATCTTGGGACTGGTCGATGAAACTTCTACTGGTCGAGCAACGGCGACTGGCGAAGCGAAATACCACGGGCCGGGACGCGGAGCCGGCAACTCGATCAATGCGTTGCTCGACGGCTGGCTGGCCAGCTCGCATCGTTCCTATCTGGACTATGCAGAAACGCTGATTCGGCGCGTGGTCCATCCAGAAGACGACATTTCGAGTCGCGAGCTGCTCGACATCGAGCGGCGCTGGAGCTATCCGGTGTTTTTCACCGCCCTGGCAAGATATCTTGACCTGAAGGCGGAGGCCGGCGAACTCGACGAAATGTATGCTTACGCTCAAGCGTCGCTAGTTCGCTACGCGGTGTGGATGCAGGAGCATGAGCGGCCTTATCTCGACCGGCGAGAGGAATTGGAGTTTCCGACCGAGACCTGGGCCGCGCAGGAATTGCGGAAAGCAAATGTCCTGCGCATGGCATCCGGTTTCGTCGACGACGTCAAGCTGCGGATGAAGTTATTCCAATGCGGCGCCGCGCTGGCCGAGCGAGCCTGGGACGATCTCATGAAGTTCGAATCGCGTCTTTGCACGCGACCGCTGGCGATCCTAATGATTGAAGGACTTCGCGACAGTCTTTTCCGATCGCAGTTGCCGTCGCAAAACCCTCGATGCGCCCCGTTGGATCGTCTCGCGCCGCCTGTCGAATTTCTTGGGCAAAAGGAGCGCTTCGAAAACAGCCTTCGAAGGCCGGCGGGCTTGGTGCGCATGGCCGCGAGGGCAGTAAACCCTGCGCGCTGGCTGCACGTGCGCTGGAGGACGTAGTTGAGGCGCGCGACTGCCATCACCATGACTTCGGAACCAGCGTTGGCACGGCCGCAAAGCGACGCTCCCACTCGGCGCCCGACGGTCTGCCATTTGTTGCACAGCTTGACGGTTGGCGGCGCCGAGGTTCTGGCAATGCGCTTTGCACAAGGCCTGCACAGTCGATTCCGCTTTGTGTTTGCGTGTCTGGACGAATTGGGCCCCCTGGGAGAACGGTTGCAAAGCGAGGGGTTCGCAGTATACGTGTTGGGACGACGGCCGGGACTTGACTGGCAATGTTCGCGGCGGTTGAGGGCGCTGTTGCGCCGGGAGAATGTGGAACTTATTCACTCCCACCAGTACACGCCGTTCTTTTATGCTGCGATGGCTCGCTGGCCGCTGAAAGATTGGCCAATTGTGTTCACGGAGCACGGACGGACGTTCCCCGATTACCCCAGAAGAAAACGGATCGTAGCCAACCGCCTGCTGCTCGGAAAACGCGACCGAGTCGTCGGCGTCGGCCGCGCAGTACGGGAGGCGCTGATCGCCAACGAAGGCTTGCCCGCGAAGCGGGTCGACGTGATTTACAACGGCGTCGATTTGGCGCCCTTTAGAGCAAGCGCCAAGCGTGGTCGTGCAGCGGCGCGGAAGGAGCTTCTGTGGGCTCCAGAAGAGTTCGTGGTGATCCAGGTGGCGAGGCTGGATCCGCTGAAAGATCATCTCACGGCGATACGTGTCATGGCTCGCGTGCGAGAGGCTTGTTCGCATGCGCGTTTGGTCCTGGTGGGCGAAGGAGCGGAACGCGCATCGATCGAGGCGGAAGTGAAAAGGCTGGCTTTGACGGCTCATGTGACGCTGCTCGGGCAGCGGCATGACGTTCCGAGGTTGTTGGCAGCATCTGACCTGTGCCTCTTGTCCAGCCGGAGCGAGGGGATACCGCTAACGTTGATCGAGGCCATGGCTGCCGGAGTTCCGGTCGTTGCAACGAACGTCGGGGGAGTCGGCGAGGTGATCAATGACGGCGAGACGGGATTGCTTGCGCCAAGCGGGGACGACGAGGCGTTGGCGGCTGCTGTTCTGCGCATTACGAGAGAAGCATCGTTGAGGGACCGGTTGGTGGCTGCGGCATATCTGAAGGCAAACAAAGGCTATTCCGAAGAGAAAATGCACGGCGCATATGCAAGGCTTTATGAGGAGGTGCTCGGTGAATAACGCCGAGGGCCGGCGTTCGCCTCTGTTGGTGTTTGCCGACGACTGGGGACGGCACCCCTCGAGTTGCCAACACCTCGTGCGGGAACTACTGCCGAGGCGCGAGGTGCGCTGGGTCAATACGATCGGCATGCGCCCGCCCCGGATGGATGCCGCTACGCTACGGCGAGCCGCGCAAAAACTGCATGATTGGACCAAGCCGCGCCGCCGGAGCGCTGCCGGAATGCCGACGGGGTTGCAAGTGTGCAATCCGCGCATGTGGCCCTGGTTTCGCAGACGCTTCGACCGACGCTTGAACCGACGGCTGCTCGTGAGTCAACTGCGCGGCGTAATCCAAGCCTTAGCCGAGTCGCCGATCGGGGTCACCACGTTGCCGATCACGGCCGACTTGATGGGGGCGTTGCCCGTCGTTCGCTGGGTTTACTATTGCGTCGACGATTTCAGCCAGTGGCCAGGCCTCGATCAAAAGCCGTTGGCGGAGATGGAACGGGAGGTCGTGCAGCGCGCCGATCGCATTATTGCGGCGAGCGAAGCGCTCCGAGAGCGGATTGCAGGTTGGGGCCGAGAGTCGCACTTGTTGACGCACGGCGTGGACCTCGAACATTGGCGCCTCGGCGACTCGCGACCGAGCGAGGCGCTCAAGGAGTTAGAACGGCCGCTCGTTTTGTTTTGGGGACTGATCGACCGACGCATTGACGTCGAATTCGTACGGCGGGCCGCCTCGGCATTAACACAGGGAACTGTTGTGCTGCTGGGTCCGGAACAGGATCCGGCCCCAGACTTGTATCGCTCGCCGCGCGTGGCCAGAGTGCCGGCAGTCGGATACGATGAGCTGCCTGTACTGGCGCGAGAAGCGGCGGCGTTGATTATGCCTTATGCAGATCAGCCGGTCACGCGGGCAATGCAACCCTTGAAGTTGAAGGAGTATTTGGCGACAGGCAAACCGGTCGTCGCCCGCGACTTGCCCGCGGTTTGCGAATGGGCCGACTGCCTTGATGTGGTGGCCACAGCGGACGAATTCGCCGCTGTCTTGCGACAGCGGCTCGATGGGTTGTTGCCCGAAAGCCAAATGCTGGCCCGAAGGCGGTTGGCCGAGGAAAGTTGGGCGGCTAAAGCTCAACGCTTCGAAGAAGTGCTCACTGGAAGCGACGAGGGGGCGATTGCGGTTGCTGCGCCGCGAGGGAACGCCCAGTGAGCGCCTCGCACCGAGTAGCGTGCTCCGAAAACGGTCCTGCAGGAAGCGTGCCCGTGGTCGCCGCCGTGACGGACGGCCAAGAGACTGACAGACGTGGGGTTGTCCTCCATGCGCGCGTGGTTACTAAATCGGGTGGGGGGGCCCGACAAGACAATCCTGAATTCTCCAAGGTTCTTGGAGCCATACGGCTATCGTGCCATCTGCGCTTATATGCATCCGCCCGGCGACCCGGGATTCGATACGCTGCGCGGGCGGGCTGTTGCCCTGGGCGCTCGCTTGGAAAGCATTCCTGACAGGCAGGCGCTCGACTGGCGCGTGTTGCGCGAAATGCTGCGATTGTGCCGGCGCGAGCGAGTGGCGATCTGGCACGGGCACGACTACAAGAGTAACCTGCTGGGGATTTTGCTGGCTCACTTTTGGCCCATGCGGCTGATCACGACCGCTCACGGCTGGGTGGAGCAAACGGCGCGCACGCCATTTTACTATGCCGTCGATCGCTGGGCGCTGCGGCGTTACGAGCGCGTGATTTGCGTTTCGGAGGACTTGTTCCAGCAGTGCATGGAGGCGGGCGTGCCCCGCTCCGCCTGCCGATTAATCGAAAACGCCATTGATACCGAGCAATTCAGTCGAACGGCGGATCGCGATGAGGCCAAGCGTCGGCTGGGATTCACGCTGGGACGAATATTGATTGGCGCCGTCGGGCGCCTTTCCGGCGAGAAAGGTTTCGATCGACTGATTGCAGCAGTCGACCGTTTGCTGAATGAGGGGCTCGACCTTGAACTGTGCATTGTCGGCGAAGGCGGCGAGCGAGGCAACCTGGAGCGACTGATTGCGAAGCTCAGGCGGCAGGATCGCATTCGCTTGGCGGGGTTTCAGTCCGACACGCTCGAATGGTACCACGCGATGGACGTGTATGCCCTGAGCAGCCTGCGCGAAGGGCTTCCCAACGTGCTGCTGGAGGCGATGGCGCTCAAAGTGCCCGTAGTAGCGACGCGCGTAGCTGGCGTGCCCAAGTTGGTACGCGATGGCGAGAATGGCCTACTTGCAGAAGCGGACGATGTCGAGGGACTGTGCCGAGCGTTGCGAACGCTTGCGAGCGAAGGGGCGCTACGATTACGACTGGGCGAGGCGGGCCGGGCTACGGTGGAAAAAAGCTACAGCTTCGCGGTCCGCATGGAAAAGATTCGGTCGATTTACGACGAACTGCTGGGCTGAGCACATGTACTTCACTGTAACTGTTGATACCGAGGAGGAGTGGGACTGGGGGGACGGCTGGCCTACCAGTCGGCCGCAGGTTACAAACATTCAGGCGTTGCCCAGGTTCCAGCAGCTTTGCGCGCGATACGGCGCGAGGCCGACTTACTTCGTCAACCTCGCAGTGCTCGAGGATCCGAAGGCCTGCGCGGTGATCCTTGACTTGGCGTCGCGCGACGACTGCGAAATCGGGATGCACATTCACCCGTGGAACACTCCGCCTATCTTGGATCATCGGCCCGCCACCGCCCGCGACACGTTTCTTCACAACCTGCGAGAGGACCTGATCACTGCAAAGCTGACCAGCGTCTACAACCGGTTTCTTGAACTCGGCTTGCGACCGACAAGCTTCCGCGGAGGCCGCTATTCAAGCGGCGGCCAGGTTACCCAGTTCTTGCAAGATCATGGCTTCAAGGTGGATGCCTCGGTACTGCCCATGACCACCTGGCCTGACGACGGGGCTCCGGATTATCGGCGGCGAGACCTGCTGCCTCGACGTCTTGCGCCGTCGCGCGAGGGCGAACTGCCGCTTTGGGAAATTCCCTTAACCTTGGGCTTTACGCGTAAGCCGCTAGCATTCTGGCGCCGGTGGTACGAGGCCATCGAAGCGAGTTGGCTGAGCAAACTGCGCTTGATTGGAATCGGAGAGCGATTGGGCATCGTTCGTCGCGTCTGGCTGAACTTCGAGTCCCCACTGGGGGAACACATGCTGAAGTTCCTTCCGCTGCTCCGGAAAATGCAAGTGCCCTGCGCATGCTTCACGGTCCACAGCTCGTCGCTGGTGGCGGGGCCGGGACCGTACACCCGCACGTCGCAAGACGAAGATCGGATCTTCCGACAAATAACTGGCGCCTTTCAATGGGTCGCCACTAACGCGGATTTCATTCCTACGACTATGACCGACCTAGCCCATCAACTGGAGGGCGAATACCATGCGTGTACTAGGAATTAGCCCTTTGGATAAAGACTCGACGGCCTCCTTCCTGGAAGACGGACGCGTCGTGTTCGCCTGCGCCGAAGAACGACTCTCGAGAGTCAAGCTGCAGGACGGATTCCCGCATCGTGCCGTTCGATTGGGACTGGAACGCACCGGGTGGGATCCGGCATCCATCGATGTCGTGGCCTACGCGTTCTTCGACGGCGACGAGGAGGCCAGGCTGATCGGGGCGGCGGTGACACTTGACGGCGAAAGGCACTCGCCAACTGCGACCAGCTCATCGTTGAAGAGACTAAGAGAAGCCCGACAGGGCTATCGAATGGACCGCAGCATGCGCGTGCATGGCATCGAAAGCGAACGAGACGAGTTTGTGCCTCCAAAGCCATTGGCCAAGCGCATGGTCTATGAGCTGCTGTCAAGGCTTCCGCGACTTGATCACTGGGCCCACCGGCGCTTATTGCGAACATGGGAGCGTGAAGCGGCCGCTGATCATCGGTTGCGAACGCAGCAACTCGAAGCGGGATTGGCAGAGTACGGCCTGACAGGCAAGCTGCGTCGCTTCCAGCATCACGACACACATGCTGCTAACTCGTTCTTCGCCTCGGGCTACGACGAGGCATTGCTGGTCACCTTCGACGGCTACGGTTCAGGTAAATGCGGCGGAATCTACGTCGGCGATAGCAGCGGCATCCGCCTACTGCACCGGTTCGACTTTCCCAATTCGCTCGGCAATTTCTACGAGCATGTGACCAGCGGTCTGGGATTCCGCGCCGGACGGCACGAGGGCAAAATCGTCGGGCTGGCCGCGTACGGCAACCCCGACATTCTGAAGCCGGCCCTTTTGGAGCGATTCGATTGCCGTGACGGCGACATCGTGATGAAAGGAAGCCAGAACTACTTCTTTACGCGGGCCCTCGCGCAGCATTTTGCCAAGCGCGACGTGGCCGCCGCTTATCAGCGAGTCCTAGAGGAGGTCGGGGCCAAAGCGGTCGCCTATTGGCTCAAGCAGACGGGTATAAGAAACGTAGCAGTTTCCGGCGGCGTCCACGCGAATGTGAAGTTCAACCAGCGGATTCGGGAGGTCGATGGGGTGGAGTCGGTATTCGTCTATCCAAACATGGGAGATGGCGGTTGCGGAACAGGCGCCGCGATGCTCGCATTTGAACCATCGAGCTTCCGCCAGCGGCCGGTAGCCAACGTATACCACGGTCCCGACTACTCGGAGGATGAAATCGCGGCCGAGTTGAACAAGAGCGGCCTAGCGTTCGATCGTTCGGACACCATTGAAGTGCAGGTGGCTCGCTTGCTGGACGACAACCGGATTGTGGGGCGGTTCGAGGGTCGCATGGAGTACGGGCCGCGAGCCTTGGGCAACCGTTCGATTCTCTATCCCGCGGGCGATCCCGAGGTCAATCAATGGCTTAACCATCAACTGGGACGCACGGAGTTCATGCCTTTTGCGCCAGCGGTGCTGCAGAGCGAGGCGCATCGTCTGTTCAAGAACCTCGAGGGGTGCGAAAAGACGGCTGAATTCATGACAATTACCTTTGATTGCACCGACGAAATGATTCGCATGTGTCCCGCCGCCGTCCACGTCGACGGCACGGCCCGGCCACAGCTCGTCAGCGAGCGCACAAATCCGAGCTTTCATCGAATTCTTTGCAGCTACTATGAGTTGACCGGAATACCCGCCGTCATCAACACGAGTTTCAACATGCACGAAGAACCCATCGTCTGCTCGCCGGCGGATGCCGTACGCGCCTTTTTGCAAGGCAGACTCGACTATCTCGCCATCGGTCCGTTTCTCGTTCCACATCCGCGGTTGAGCGACATCGAGCGAGAGCGAGAAAGCCTTGCCGTCAAGGCGTAGAAGTACGTTTGGATCTCGATGAAAGGCAAGAAGCACAACGCGGAACAGATCGTCAAGAATCTCTACGAAGCGGACGCGACGCTTGCTGACGGCAAGACGATCGGCTAGGTCTGCCAAACTTCATCTATGAGTCAACGTCCCACCACGTTCGGGCAACTGCTCCGACGTCTTGTATCGCCTCGCGCCGCTGCTTCCCAGAATCATGGACCTTTGATCGCCACGGCGACGGAGGTCGCCGCGCCGTCTGACGCAGACAAATCGCCGCTGTGGGTGATCCTGCACAGCATCACTGATTCAGACGTGCGGCTGATTCACCCCCGTCCCGTGGCCGCGAGCGAATTGGCGATACAGATCCAGGGGGATAGCGGAGAGATCCTCCGCGTCACGCTGGCGATGGCCGGATCGCAGAAAATGGGCGAGTTATACGAATCGACAGCCCAATTTCTACAGTAGAATAATACGGCAAATACAAGCCGCTGGCCGCGTTGGCGGGCGTTTGTTGCTCGCGATCGTCACTTCATTGCAGTGCGGCGAACCCCAGGCCGGGCGTTGGATGGCCAAGACGCTGCTATCCAAAGTCCCTGATCCAATTGATATCCTGATGCAAATCGTACCGACTGAACTCGAAGGCGTGGTGATCGTCGAGCCAAAAGTCTTCGCCGACCCACGCGGCCTCTTCTTGGAAACCTGGAACGCCGAGCGCTACGCCGAAGCGGGCCTGCCCGCCGCGATGGTCCAGGATAACTTGTCCAGCTCCGCGCGGGGCGTGCTGCGCGGCCTGCATTATCAGTCCCCCGAACCGCAAGGAAAGCTTGTCTACGTCCTCGCCGGCGCCGTGCTCGACGTGGCGGTTGACATTCGCTTCGGCTCGCCGACGTTCGGCCGCTGGACGGGCGTGGAACTATCCGCGGACAACCATCGCCAGCTCTTCGTTCCCGCGGGTTTTGCTCACGGTTTCTGTGCGACCAGCGAGCAGGCGCTGGTGGCCTACAAGTGTACGCACCCCTATCGCCCGCAGTACGACCGAGGCGTCGCCTGGAACGACCCCGAAATCGGCATTCGCTGGCCGACGGGCGCTCCGCTCCTTTCGGAAAAAGACTCCCGGGCGCCGTGGCTTTCGGACATCCCCGCCGAGTTGTTGCCGCGCTGGACGCCGGCCGAAACCGCCCGCCTCGGCTGTAAAGAGCAGGCATGATCTTGTCGGCCTCCCAACGCATGGAAATCGAAGTCAGCGACGCCGCGCCCGCGGAGGACCAGATCCTTCGGCTATGCCGCTTGCCCGAGACTGCCGAGCTGCCGCCCAGCCGATTGCCCGCCTGGCCGGCGGTGTTGCGCGACGGACTGGGCCATCAGCCCTATTGGCTCACGGCGCGAGAAAATGGGCGCGTGGCGGGCGTTTTGCCGCTGTCGTTCGTTCACAGCCGGTTGTTCGGCCGCTTTCTCGTCAGCCTGCCCTATTTGAACTCGGCGGGCGTCGCGGCGACGAACGAGCAGGCTGCTACGATGCTCGTCGATCGGGCGGTGTCGCTGGCCGACGAATTGGACGTCCGCTACCTGGAACTACGCCAAGAACGGCGAATCGAGCACCCGGCGCTCGGCAGCGAAACCGCGAGCAAGGTCCACATGCGGCTGGCGCTGCCTGACTCGGCCGATTCGCTTTGGAATCAGCTCAAAGCCAAGGTGCGCAATCAGGTCCGCAAAGGCCGCGAGCCGGGCTTCGCCGTCGCTTGGGGAGGCGCGGAACGGCTCGACGAGTTTTACGCCGTTTTCAGCCGCAACATGCGCGACCTGGGCACGCCGGTCTACGGGCGCGGACTGTTTGCGGCGATCGTCAAACATTGCCCAGACGCGGCGGAGTTTTGCATCGTTTCGCACGACCAAAAGCCGATCGCCGCGGCGTTACTCGTGCATGGCGGCGGCATCACCGAAGTGCCCAGCGCCAGTTCGCTGCGCGAGTACAATTCGGCCAACGCCAACATGCTGATGTACTGGCATTTGCTAGAGCGGGCCATCGAGCGCGGCCAGAGCGTGTTCGATTTCGGCCGCAGCACGGTCGATGGCAACACGTATCGCTTCAAAAAGCAGTGGGGCGCCGAGCCCCATCCCGCCATTTGGCAATATTACGTGCGCCGCGGCGCCGTCGGCGACATGCGGCCCGAAAGCGCCCGCTACCAGCGCATGATCCGCCTCTGGCAGCGGCTGCCGGTGTGTGCCACGCGCTGGCTCGGCCCGGTGATCGTGCGCGGGATTCCGTAGCAGCGATTGATTCGCTCCTGATCCCGGAAGGGCGGGGCTTCGCGGTTGCACTGGGTACTGGGCCGCCGTCATCTTCGTGGCGCTGATCGCGGCGGCGTATTACCTGATCAGCCGCCGCGAAGCGGCTCAAGTGCTCGAAGAGGTCGAGCACGACGCGGCACATGCCGGCCCCGCGCAAGCGGAGGCGGGCCTCATCGCGATCGCGAACTCTTGACGGGGCCATCGATCGCCTTGGCTTCAAATCGTCTCGCGTCGGCATCTGCGGTTGCGTGATGTCGCCTTTCGAGCGAGTCGCGCCGTCGGCGCCGCTGACTTTGTCTTACTGAAGCGGCGAGTTGGACTCGCTTCACGGCTCTTCATCCTCTTTCTGCTATGGCGGCTCCTTTTGTCCCGCGCCCAAGCGAGCAACGGTCGTCCCCGACCCCTTGGACCAGACAGCCGGGTGCAGTTAATCTAAAAGCTCAGGCCCCGGAAGTCGCCGGGTACCCGGCTCACTCGGACGGCGAAGGTCCGGCGGCGCCCTCGGGGTCGAGTGCTTTTAGGCGTCACGCGAAGATCGGTCGAGTATGAACTTTCATAAGCGCCTGAACCCCGCAACGGATCGCAGGGATGCGCCAGGGGACGTCTGCGGGCGTCGTCGCGCGCTGGCGGCGCAGGCCCTTTCGCTCGCGCTCGTGCTGCTGGCCGCGACCGGTTGCAATCCCCCGCCGAACGCCGGCCCGCGGTTTCTGCGGCAGATTGAGTGGGTCGGTCGCGGCACGTGGCTCAAGGCCGATACGCACGTGCATACGCAGTTTTCCGACGGGGCCCATACCGTCTCGGAAGTCGCCGCCAAGGCCTCGGAGTTCGGCTGCGATGTGCTGGCGATCACCGACCATGCCGATCGCGAATTGGGCGCCGGCACGCATGAGTATATCGAGGCCATCGCCGCGGCCCGCCGCGAGTTTACCGAACTGACGATTCTGGCCGGCATCGAGTGGAACATCCCGCCTTGGGGCGGCGACGAACACGCCGTGGTGCTGTTGCCGCCCGGCGATCGCGAAGGGCAATTGCTGGCCGAGTTCAAGGCGCGGTTCGACGACCTGGGGCGCGAGGAACACGACCCTGCGCTGGCCGACGAAGGGCTCGAATGGCTGGCTGGTCAGGCGGCGGAGGGCGTCGGCCCCGTAGCGATTTACGAGCACCCCGGCCGCAAGCGACCGCGCGCCGGGCAGGTCCTCGGCGAATTGCGGCGTTGGCGGGCCGTGAACGACGTGATGGTCGGCTTTTCCGGTGCACCGGGGCATCAGGCCATGCAGCCCTTGGGCGCGTATCGCGGGACGCTCAAGCCGGTCGATCGCTGGGACCCGGCGGCGGCCAGCGTAGGCGACGCCTGGGACCGCTTGCTCCAGCAGGGCATCGATGTCTGGGCCGCGTATGCGCCGTCTGATTTTCACGACGACCGCGGCGACGGCTTGGGCGATTATTGGCCGGGCGAGTTTTCCGAGACTTGGCTTTACGCCCCCGAGCGCTCGGCGGCCGGCGCCCTGCAAGCGCTGCGGGCCGGAACGTTCTTCGGCGTACACGGCCACATCGCCCGCGACGTGGAGTTGCGCGTTGAAGCCACCGGCTTGCCTCGCGCCGCGGTTGCAGGCGAAGCGATCGAAGCGGCGCCGGGAACCGAGTTGACCGTCGAACTATCAATGCTGACCGCCGACGTCGATTGGCAGGGCCGGCCCAGCCGCATCGACGAGATCGAGCTGATCGGCATCACGCCGAGCGGCGCGAAAACGCTGGCCAGTTGCCCGCCTGACGCTGGCGGCCGTACGCGATTGATAACCATCGATACGCCAGCCGACGGAATCGTACTCAGAGCCCGCGGCCGGCGGATCGTCGAAGACGGCCCCGATTTGATGTTCTATACCAACCCAATCCGCGTGACGACGACCGCAGGCTCGAATCGGCGTCTCGATCGATTCGCCGCTTCCGGCGTCAATCGATTCGCGGCGAGCGCCGCCGCCCGGCCAGCGCCGCAGGGCGATTCGCCGTCGGCGCGCAGCGCCAATCGGTCGCTGTTGCAGTTCTTGTTTCGACCGGTGGCGCTAGTCAACGTGGGCGGCTTAGCGATCGGCGGCGCAGTGCTGCTCTTGTTGGGAGGGACGCGGCGCAGCGCGCGCGGCGCTCCCGCGAATCGCCCGGCTTCGGGCGCAATCGATTCCGGCGCGCCAGCTCCTGCGCGGACGACGGTCGCCGCCCCGCGACCCGGCCACTTCTTCTTCGCCTGGCTGGGCTTCGCGGCGTTCGCGGTTTACGGATCGTGGGTGCCGCTCAATTTTCGGCCCTTGCCGTGGGCGGAAGCCGTGACTCGCTTTCGAGCGATACCTTTCTTGCACCTGTCGATCGGATCCCGCGCCGACTGGGTTGCGAATATTCTACTGTTCGTGCCGATCGGCTTTTGCGGCTTGGGCGCGTGCGTCTGCGATCGCCGCGGTCGGCTGTTGAAAATGGGCGCGACCCTGGCCGTGATTGGCCTTTGCGTGGCGCTGAGCGTATCCGTCGAATTCAGCCAGCTCTGGTTTCCCGGGCGAACGGTCTCGCAGAACGATATCGTGGCGGAAACGATGGGCGGCACGGCCGGAGCCGCGTTATGGCTGTTCGTCGGCGAGCGGTTAACCGCCTGGCTTCGCTCGTTCGCCGTCCGCAAGGACAGCGGGCGGCAGTTTGATTGGCTGCTGCAAGCGTATCTGCTGGGGCTCGTTCTGTATTCGTTGTTCCCCCTTGACCTGACGATCAGTCCGGCCGAACTCTGGCATAAATACCGCGAGGGCAAGTTCCGCCTGCTTCCGTTCGCCGACGTGCAGTTTACCGTCGAAGGCTGCTTCGCGCTGGCCAGCGACGTCCTGCTGTTCCTGCCGGTCGGCATGCTGGCCCCGACCGCCTTTCGCAGTCCTGACCGCCCGGTCCGTTCGCTCTTCCGAAGCCTTATCGCCGGCTTGGCAGTGGCGGGGGGGATTGAACTCGCCCAGACGTTCGTCTATAGCCGTTACGTCGACGTGACGGAGTTGATTACAGCCGCAATCGGCATCGCAGCGGGCGCCGCCTGGCGGCGAAGACGGCTCGCGCGGCCGGGCGATTCGCCGTTGTCCCGGACGAGCCGAAGGTGGTTGTGCGCCGTGCATCTGCTGGCATTTGTCGCCTATGCGGCGTTTTTGGCCGCGTTTTTCGTGCTGCCGTTCGATTTCATCGAAGATGCCGCGCGAATTGAGCCCCGCTGGCAGAATTTCTTCGGCGTCCCGTTGAGTAGTTTATATTTCAGCACGGAATACAACGCCCTGACACAAGTCTTGCGCAAAGGGCTGCTGTTTGCGCCGCTGGGTTATCTCGCCGTTCGCATCACCGCCTTGGGGCGCCTGGGCGGCTGGGCGCGGATGGCGGCGCTGGCGTTGTGTTTGGGCGCGGCTTTCGCTTTGGCGTTTGGCATCGAGTACGCCCAGATCTGGCGCGACGACACGACGGCCAACTTTACGGACGTGCTGCTTTGCACCTTCGGCGCCGCCGCGGCGCTGGCCTTGACGCTGCGCGTCGAAAACGCGTCGCAGCACGCCCCTAGGCGGTCTTCGTCGACCGCGCCCGAGCCAGCAGCGACGAATCGCGGGCTGGCCCGGCTCCCCCTTGCCAGCGCCGGCTGGATACTAATGGCAGGGGGCGTGCTGCTGGTCGGCTCCGGGCTGAGCGCCGCGTGGGGCGGCGCCAATTGGCAAGGAGTTGGCCGCCCTGCGAGCGAGGCGGATACGGCGTCCCCTGGATCGTATACTTCGCCCTCGTCCGATCCGAACCTGGTCTTCACGCGTCTGCCCGCCGAACCTCATCGCGCGCCGGAACTGACGGCGATTGAATTGCCGACGTTTGCGGGAGCCTATGCGATCTGGGGCGCCAGCGGGCGCGACGATCGCGGGCATATCTGGCTGGGCGTCAGCGCGGCGGGCGTGGAGCAGCCTTCGGCCCATCTCATGGAACTGGATCCTGACAGCGGCGCCGTGTTCGATCGCGGCGACGCGCTGGACCAACTGCGCCGGGCCGGCCTGCTGCGGCCGGGCGAGGGGCAGATGAAAATCCATTCCAAGATCGTCCAGGCAGCCGATGGCACGCTCTATTTCGCCTCGATGGACGAACAGGGGGAAAGCGACTCGGCCCGACGTCTGCCACGCTGGGGTTCGCACTGCTGGCGGCTGCGCCCCGGCGACGAAACTTGGGAGCACCTGTTCGCGGCGCCCGAGGGCCTGATCGCCGTCGCCGAAGCAGGAACGCAGGTCTACGCCTTGGGATATTTCGACCATGTGCTCTATCAAACCAGATCCGGGTTCGTCGTCGATTGGGCGATGACCTGAATCGGATAGGTCCCGCCTTGCGTGCCAGACGCCGGAGTGACGGTCACTTTTCCAGTATGGTCGATCGTCACTGTCCAACCCGGCGGCGCGTTGGCCGTCAGGTTGTATGTGTCGGCGAAACTGGTTTGGACGTTGGCGTCGAACGAGACCGGCGTATTCTGGTCCGTCGAAAGCGCAGCGGGGCTTGGCGCCACCGTCAGCAAGTTGGCCACATTGCCGTTGAGCGTCACGGCGTCCGTGCCATCGCCATTGGCCGAAACATCGATCGTGCCGTCATAGCCGGTCAACGTCGTTTCGTTAGCGGTGTCGAGGGGCGCTCCGCCCACGCTCAAATTGCCGGTCCCCGGCCCAAGCTGAACCGTGCCGCCGCTGGCCGTAATCGAAACTGAGCCGGCGAAATTGGGCGACGTCGTCAGTCCGCTGCCCGAGAGCGAGGCCGAATTGGTTGCGATCGTATACGTGCCCGCGGGCAGCGGTTGGCCGTTGAGCGTCAGCGCTCCGTCGGGTACGGTCAGCGATATCGATAGGTTTCCAGTGGCGGTCGCGGAATAACTTTCCCAATTGCCGCTGGCGCCGACGTTAGATTCGGCCGGACCGTAGAACGACAAGCTGCCGCTGCCATTGATCGCGTACGAGCCGTTTCCAACTATCAATACGGCAGAGGCTGCCGTGGTCGAAACTGCAACTTCGCCTGTACCTAGATTTGCGCCCCCCAGGGCCCGCCAACGCGGCAGCAGACGCGTGGAGCGAGGATGCAAGAAAACCGGCGGCTACGTCGCTCGCCCAGGATGCTGTGATTTGGCCCGCAGCCACTGCGCGAGGCGCTGACAGGGCGCCGCGGACTTGGCCGGCCGCCTGAGTCGGACTGAGTCCAGTTTTCCTACCGGCCGAATTCGGAGGCGTATTCGGAAAGGGAACGTTCAGACCTGTTGTCATCGTCGCCAATGGCGGGTCGATAGGCAACCGCGGAGCAACAAACGCGTCGAAGCCGGCATTCAGGACTGTGGAGATGATGCCGGCGATTAAAATCTCCTCGATAAAGAATCCGACCAGAGCCCCAAACAAGAGACCCTCCACGATGCCTTTGGCAATGTCTACGTTTGTCGGCCCTCCCTTGGCGGCGGTGGATAGTTGAGTGAAGACAACGCCCGTGCCGTAGATGGCGACATAGAGCGCAATGCCTTGATATTCGCCGCTCTGGCTCTCGGCAATTGTTTCCCCAGTGACGGGATTGAAGTCGAACCAAGCGACCGTGGGCGTCCCGTCGACCTGAACCGACTTTGTCGGGACGACCACGGTCAGACCGCTCTGGATCGCTGCCGTGATTCGGGCGGTGGCGTCGGGCGTGCTGGCCAACAGCGCGGGAGCGATCGCCGTCGAGCGCAGCGTGGCGGGCGCGGTCGTCCAAAAACCATGCCTGCGTCGAGCGTGCCGTAGGCCGCAGCCCCCGTGTCGAGCGTCGTGGGAATTGGATCGGCGAGGGACACCGTGAGCGTCACGCTCGCGCGATCGTATGGCTGGATCGTCCCCAAGCTCCAGGCCAACTGCTGGCCGTTCTGGTCGGGCAGTTGCGACGCGCTGGAAAATGTCACGCGCGAAGCGAGCGTATCCGTCAAGAGTACGCCCGTAATTGGATTCGCCGCCTGGTTGTAGACCGTGAGCGTGAGCGTCTTCTGGTGATTCTGCACGTCGGGGACGTCATAGGCCGAAAGGGTGCGGCCGACGACGATCGTCGGCGGGGCGGCGCCGCCGATATCGAGCATCAGCCGCGGTTCCAGCGGTTGAAACAGGGAAGTTCGCATCTCGAGCGAGCCGAAAAGCGCTTCGCGTCGCCTTCGCCTTGCCGCCGGCGATCCGCTCCCGAAACGCCCCCACGCATTACGTCGCCCCCGGAATCTTCTCATGAAGCGCCATGACATCGTTCTCCGTACAGGCTCTCGCAGCCGATGACCGTAACCGCAAACAGATGCACCCCACATTCGTCCTCTGTCAAATTGACGCGAAACCAAGCCATCCATGACCTCCCTGCCAACGCCTCGCCATCCTCCTCGACGGCGACAGAATAGCCTTGTACAACAAATTGAAAAGCAGCGGAACACTTCATTCATCGCCGCGAGGGGTATAAAGTCGCCTGCACATGATGCTCGAATGGCGTTCGCGGAGGGCCGGCGGCGCATTCAAGCGCGGCGAGCGCGGCCGCCGCGTCCAAGCCGGGCGCATGACCTCCGCCGAATCTCTTGAAGCGGCCCCCGAGGATCGCGCGCTGGCGGTCGAGTGCGAACCGCTGTCTAGCGCGTGGGACTATTGCGGCGGGATGAGAGCCGCCGCCAGGCGAACGTCGCGACGCGGCAGACGCCGCTGGGCATCAAGTCGCCTTTTTTTCGCTTGGCTGCGGATGGCGGTTTCCGCTTCGCCGGGCAGAGAACGCTTTGGATCGACTCGCCGCGCACGTGGCTGCGTCGGCGCGGGCCTGGTTCGGATCGTCAGCCGGAAAGGCTCCCTGCGCAATTCGAAGGCGCCGGCCGCGAGCCGCCGGGTCGCCCGCCCGGCGGCTCGATGGTTCAATGACACCAAGTTGCCAAAGAGCGACGCATCCGAAGTTAGGCTCGGGGATATCGAAGCCGCTGGGAGCGGCAGGCCCTCCGCCCGCCGCCCCGAGCCGAGACCGGCGACGGCGGCCCCCGCGCGGGCTCCGTGCGCAGGATGCGCCTTGGCCCGTGGCACATCCGCCCCAGGCGATCGCGTGCTGCACGACGCAGGACATGCGCCGCGACGAGGCCGACTAGGCCAGCTTTTCGCCGAGTCTGGCGAGATTGCCGAACGCGGAGGCCGCCGACTTGAGCAGCTTGAGCCTTTCGCCCGGATCGGCGATTTCCAACGCTGCCGGCCTTGCGGCGTTCACGACGAGGCCGCTCAGCTCCAGCGATTCGGCGCCAGCCGCGCTCAACAGCGCCTGCTTCGGATCGGGTTTTTCCAACGCACTTGCCGACAACTCCTGCAGGCGTTGGGCCTTGCGCGTCTGCAGGTCTGGCCGCGTCTCGGCCGGCGTCGATTCCGCCGTAGCGGCGGATTCGGCATTTCTGTTCGGAGCGATGTCCGACATAACTATTACCTCCTGTAATGGAAAGTAGAGAAACAGAGACATTCAATAACTTCGCCGAACATGGGGCTCCTCCTCTGCTCGACGGCTTTGAGCGGCGTCGGCGGCGCAGGCGCAGGCCGTGCAAATACAGCCCTTGCTCCGCCAACACGGCCCCCAAGCGTTCCGGGAGCTGGCGAAAAAAGATTTTGACCAGCGCCAGCACGGCTCGCAGTCGACGGACCGCGCGACGATCGCCTTGCAGCTCCGTCAACTCGCGAGCCAGCCGGGCGGCCGCGTCCGGGCAAGTGAGGATCCGCCGCTCGAGGCTCGATGGCGCCGGCGGGAACTGTCCCGGCGGCGATTGCTCCCCGCTCGCCTCGTCCCACAGCCGCTCGTAGATTCTGCGAGAACTTGCGGTGGCGTCAGGCATCGCTTGCGCCTCCTGCGGCGACGCCTAGCTCGCGGGCCGGCAGATCGGGAAATTTTTGGTGCAACTGCTCCAGCACCTCTGGCCCGGGCGGGACGCCGGTCTGCTGCCAAGTCATCAATTCGTGGGCTCTCAATTCGCCGCTGCCAGTGAAATACGGCCTCTCTTCGGGGGGCATATCCTCCGGTTTCGAGCGCGGGCCGAACTTCGCGCATGCAAGGATCTCTCTGACCATGCGTTCGTATTCATAGAGAGTGTCGTCGCGCTGGGTGGCGGCTTGCCGGCGAACGCGCTGCACCAGTCCCTCCAGCGCCACCTTATCGCTGACGGCGGGTTGCGCGAGCAGCGCCACATGCTTCAGAAACACGACCAGGCCATCGTTGCTCTGATCGATGTGGGGGAGCACGTCGGCGAGCTTCTCGGTTTGCGGACGCGGGATCCCCAAGATCCCTGCGAGGACGCGGGGACCGCCGAGGTAAGCGGCCAGCTTCACGGCGGCTTCCGCGGGACTCGCGGCGGCCGACAACGAGGCGCCGGCAAGGATGACGCGGCGGACAATATAATCAGGCCGCGCGAGACGATTCCAAACGTCGAAAAAGCACGCATGATACGCCCCGATCTCGGCGGCCGGCAGCCCCGAGCGCGCGAAGATCTGCGAGAGCGGCGCTGCGGCCAGCAGATAGGCCTCGACCACCGATCGTAGCGCATCGCCGCCGGCGTGCAGCTCGAGCGCCGTAGCGATCGCAGAGTCGCGGCAATCACCTGCGGCTTGAGCGAGGGTTCCCGCGCCTCGCCGGCGCGATCTCAGATAGCCGAGCAGTCGCCGGGTCGCCAGATCGTCGCTGCGGAGCGATGCAGGCCGGTGACTGGCCAAGCAGCTCGAGCGCCCGCCGATAACGCCAGTCGGGCGGCCGTAGCAAGTTCAAAAAAGATGTCAGCGTGCCGCGCAGCATGCAGTCCTCCATGACTGTTCGATCGTCGGGCATCCGTGCCGACGGCGCGTCGATTACTCCCATAACCTATACGCCGAACTTCGGAAAAGATCTAGTCTCCTGCGCCAAATATGTTTGTCTTTTCTCAGCCGCAAGCCAGCGCGAGAGCGAAACAATTCCAGCCGTCTCTTGGCGCCCAGCCGCCACGCGCCGGCGAACAATTTGCTTGCGTAGAATCCTAGATCCGCGTTGGCGAGTTTGCAATTTGGCGACCGCGCCGTTTGGCAAGCTGCGAAGGCGAGGAGGTCGGCGTTGGAAAAAATCCTCATGCTAGCATGCGAGGCCGCTCGCGCTGGCCCGCTGGCGCCAAGGATCGTGCTCGTCGCCCATGCCGATGGGCCGCGTTGCCTTGGCTTAATATTTGGCGGAAATGCGGCACATTAGGCGAAGGCAACGGTTTACGTCCGCCGTAGCGGGTCGCCGTTTGAGTCTTGAGCGCGTCGATCCGCGCGCCGGCCGTGCTAGAAATCAGCCCTGCTGCCAATTGGCCCTGCCCGTTCCAGTTGCCCGCCTTGCTCGCCTGCGCGCGTTGTGCGGGCGCTCGTCTTTTCTCATACGAGTCCGCTCCGCGTGGCGGGGCGGGTTCTAGCCCCAGGAGATGGTTCCATGATTGCCTTGGCTCGTCCGCATGGGCGCACCGTGCGCCGTCGATCGCAGTCCGTGCGCAACGATCAGCCCGTTTGGCAGGCGGGGTTCTTGCGGTTGATGCCCGACATCCGCCGCCATGTGCGCTGCGCTTTTCGCGGCTTGCGGCCCGAACGGCGCGAGGAGGCCGTGCAGGAGACGCTGGCCAATGCGCTGGTCGCCTATTGCCGCCTCGTCGAGCGGGGCAAAGCCGATCTGGCTTACGCCACTCCGCTGGCCAGCTACGCCGTCAAGCAAGTCGTCAGCGGCCGGCGGGTCGCCAGCCCGCTCAACATGTACGAGACGCTCTCCATCTACGCCCAGCGGAAGCTGGACTTCGCGGTCGGCCGCCTGCACCAGCCCGATGCCGCAGACGGAACCTGGAAAGAACTGCTGGTCGAAGACCGCCGCGCGACGCCGGCCGAACTGGCCGCCAGCCGACTGGACTTCGAGGCCTGGTGGCGGCGGCTGCCGCGCCGCAAACGCCGCATCGCCGCTGCGCTGGCCGCGGGCGCCACCACAAGTGAAACGGCTCGTGCGTTCAAACTATCTGCAGGCCGGATCTCGCAATTGCGGCGCGAATTGGAAGCGAGCTGGCAGACGTTCCAGGGCGAAAGCGCCGCGGCAGTCGTCGCCGGCTAGTAACTCGCGTCGCTTCTTCCAGCTTTCTTTTTGTGCGCCTCGGCCGCTGCGCCCTGCCGCGCGTCGCCTCTGCGGCGGAGGCGCCGCAGAGGCCGGAGCCTCCCCGCTCGGCGGCGAAACGAGACGCCGGCTCGGCGTCGCACGGGCGCGGACGGACTTAGCTATCAGAAAAAAACATTTCCTGAAGGAGCCCGATCGATGCCTCGCATGAGGATGGTGATCGAAGTCTATGGCGGCGTCGCGCAGAACGTGTGCCTCGACCACGACGCGCCTGAAACGCTCGTCGAAGCCGTGATCGTGGACTGGGACTATGAGCATTACGGCGCGCCTGCCGACTGCCTAGTCCATGCTACGGGGCTCGACGGCGAGCCGACGCTGGCCTGCGTCTCGGCGGCGACGCTCAAGCCCTGGCGGTTGTTGCCGGCGGCCGGCATCCAGGACGTTTTGGACCGCGCCGGGCTGGCCGACTTCGGCTCGCCGATCGCGGCCGAACCGCAGACAACGGCGCGCCAAATGCCCGAGCATCTCGGCTTCATTGGTCGAAGGCCGGGCCGCGCGACTTAGCGCGAAAGAGCCTCCGTGCGTCGTCCGTCGGCGCCGCGTCGCTGCGCGCTCGGGCTTCCGAGTCCGACGTGCGTCCGGCGGGCGCCGCTTTGCCGCCCGTGGGGCGGAGCTCGTCACGCGACGTCGGCGATCTTATCTGTCCACACAAGGAGCTAACCCATGCCATTGAAACTTAACGTCGGTCTCATGAAAAAAATCGGCCAGCCGCGCTACGGCAGCCTCTCGGCCTCGTGCCATCTGGAAATCGAGTTGGAAAGTTCGCTCTTGGAGCGCGATGCGGAGGGCTTGCAGGACCGCATTCGGCGGACGTTCGCCGAATGCCGCCGCGCCGTGGAGACGGAACTGGCGATCGGCGACCTGCGCAAGCCGGCGCGCAAGCCGGCGACAATCGAGGCGGCCGTCGAAACGGCGCCCGGAGAAGCCATGAATCCGTTGGCGGCCGAGCGAATGGCGGCTGACCGAAACGGGGCACACACTCCGGCCGCCCTGGGCGGCTCGCAGAACGGCGCCAACGCCCAGCCCGACGAGGCTGAACTTTCGCCCGCCTCGGCGAGCCAGCTCAACTATGCGCGGCGGCTGGCCAGCAGCATCGGCCGCGCGGCGGCGCTGCGCGTCGAGGTGCTGGTGCAGCGCAGCTTCGGCAAGCCGCTGGGCGAATTGTCGCGAGCCGAGGCCGCGCGGTTGATCGGCATGCTGCGGGCCGTCAAGGCGGGCGAACTCGATTGGGAGACTTTGCTCGAGGAAGCGGCCGCCTGATTGCGGAATCGCGGTCGCCGCCGTTTCGAGGCGGTGCGACTTGCTGCACCGCCGAAACTCGCGAGGTTTGCCCTTCGCTTGCCTGCCTGCCGGCCGCTCGCGCGGCCGGCAGGCGGGATTTTTTCTTAGCTGTCAGGGATGCGAGCGCCAGAACGCGGCGCGGGGCGATGAATCGCAAGCTCGTTGCGACATAAATAGGAGTACGCAATGAAAGGCGCACGATGGCCAAGCATCGACCTCAATCGACGAGCAGAGAAAGCAGGCTCGATATCCGGCTCGACGCCGCGCGCAAAGCGGCGATCGCCCGCGCAGTCCAACGGCGCGGAGAGACCATCAGCGAATTCATTCTCGAAATCGCTTGCCAGGCGGCCGCCGAATTGCTGGTCGATGAACGAACGGTCCCTTCTGGATGGCTGAGCCTCTTTATTCGCCGCATTGTACATGTGGCCGCAGTGACGGAGCAGGCTGATGGCGGCGTTTCGGAAGGCCGCCAGATTCTGGGGAGCGTGGCCACGCTTGACCTGGCACTTGTCTTCGCCGAAGGTCACGTCGCGCACCCAGTGCAAGCGTTCCGGGCTCCAGTGGGATCGCCAGCGGCTCAGCAACAAGGCCGCATCGCCGGTTCGGCGCGAGAGGCTGGTGACGGCGTACTGCACCTCGACCTTAGTCTTGCCCTTACAGACGGTCGTGCGCTGCAGGCGGCAGACCTGAGCCAGACCGGGCCAGTCGAGATGTTCGGCCAAGCGAGTGCTGGCCTGAAGATGCCGCTTTACGCGCCGTCCATGCCCTTTACTCGAGGTGCAGGCTTCGGACAGCGACTGCTGGCGTTGCTGCTCGGTCGCGGGAGAAAATCCCGGCTGAAATTCCGCTTCGATGGCAGCTTCAACTCGGGTTGGTTGTCTTTGACGACCATCAAGTAATCGCCGCCGCTGTCGACGATCTGCTGGCAGATCTTGCGTCGACAGAACATCGCGTCGGCACTCACGAGACGCCCTTGGAGAACAACGGTCTTGAGCAATTCAAGCGAGGCTTTCGCTTCGTTCGTGGTCGGATCGACCGCTTGCTGGCTATGCACGCCCCCGAGTTGTTGATCCAACAGCGAGAGGAGGTGGACGTTGCGTTCATGGGCGGTCAGCGTGTTACAAAGCGTCTTGCCGTCCAGCGAGGTTCCTCGGGCCTCGTCGGGCAACGGCTGATCTAGAAGCGTTTCCATCCACCGCTGCAACACCGACTCGAGCGTTGCTGGCTCCAGGGCCAACAGCAGATTGCGAAAACTATTGGGGCATGGCGGCTTGCGCGTGAACCCTAGCCAAGCCCAGACGGAAGGCCCCTGAACTCGGGTCCATTGCGCAATAGCCTTATAACCCCGGGCGCCCGTCAGCAGCCCACAGACAATCGCGGCCAGCCTGGGCCGCCAAACGATGGCGTCGTCCCTTACGCCCGCGAGGATCGGGAATCGCCGCCAGCATAGCCAGCAGGCTTCCCCCACCGCAGGCGTCCGCAAATCACCTCCGTGCAAGGGTAAGAATCAAATCCGTTGGACTTCTTACGTCGCCAACCCACAGCCCGTTCGTCGCTTGGAAAAACTGCTCGGCTGTGCGGATCCAGGGCTGCGGCGATGCGTTGAAAGATCGCGTCGATATAATGGCGATATAATATGTCATTGGAGTTTCAAGGACGCCGGCGAGGTTGATGATGCCGATCCACGACTGGACCCGCGTCGACGCGGGGATTTTTCACGATTTCCATCAAACATGGATGCCCGAGATCAAGCGCGCCTTGAATCAGGGTCGGCTGCCTGCCGATTATTACGCTTTGGTCGAGCAAGTCGCCGGCGGTCGTTGGCCGGATATCCTGACATTGCAAGGTCCGCTTCGCGAAGAACCGCCCAACCCCGAGCCTCGCGGCGGCGTCGCACTCGCGGAAACGCCCCCGCAAGTTCAATTCCGACTCAAAGCCGAAGGCGATTTGTACGCAGCGAAGGCCAGTTCGGTTGTCATCCGTCACGTAAGCGGACACCACATCGTCGCCGTATTGGAGGTCGTCTCGCCGGGCAACAAAAGCAGCCGCACAGGGCTGGAGCAGTTTACCGGGAAAGCCGTGGAAATGCTGCGGGCAGGGATTCACTTGCTCGTTGTCGACCTATTCCCGCCCGGACCGCGCGACCCGCAGGGAATTCACAAGGCGATTTGGGACGAGTTGGCAGACAACGAGTTTTCCCTGCCGCAAGAAAGACGCCTGACGCTGGCGGCGTACGCGGCGGGCGCTTGGCCAGAAGCTTTCGTCGAGCCCGTCGCCGTGGGAGGCGAGTTGCCCGACATGCCGCTCTTTTTGACGCCCGAGGTCTACGTGCCGGCGCCGCTTGAAGCCACCTATCGAGCGGCGTGGGAAACTGTGCCGGCCTGTTGGCGCGAAGTGTTGGAAAGGCCGCACGGCGCCGATGCTTCGTAAGCGCTTGTTGCCGCAATCGATGGCATGGGAGCAACACCGGAAGGCTCGCGCCGGCATGGCCAGTCCCAGAACGTTACGTTGCGCGTGGATCCGAAGGGCCAAGGCTCGCGCCGCAAGCCGACGGCGATGATGACTTGCTCAAACCCCGCGGCGCTTTGCCGGCAGTTCAGCGATGAACCGGATATGAGCCGCGAAACGGGCGAAAAGTAACGCAGAGCAATTACTCTTGCGACTTGGCGTAGTATTCGTCGGAGGACAGCGGCTCGACAATGATCGACTCTTCGGTCGCGCCGTGAGCGAGTTCGTCGGCGAAATAGGCGAGCCCGTCCGGGTCGGCTGGTCGGTCGAGCAGTTTTTCGTACAAGGAGTCGACGAGGACGCGGTGATATTCGGCGCTGCCGAAAACCATGGCGGCGACGTCGGCGGTCGTGCGACCCTTGGCCAGCAGGTCGGTAAAATAGCTCAAACCCTCGGAGTCGACGTCGCGGCCCAGCAAGTCCTGGTACAAGGCGTGCAGAAATCCGCTGGCCGTGCCGCCGCCGCGCGTTTGAAAATATTCGGCGGAGCTGATGAGCGAGATGGACATGCCTTCGATCGTGCCGCCGCCGCTGAACAAGTACGCCATCCAGAACTGCTGGCCCTTCGCATCCGGCGCACGATGCAAATACTGCTGATAAAGCGCGTTGACCGTGTCGAATTGAAACTATTCAGAGATGGCTTCAGCGACAATTTCATGGTCGACCGGCGGTCTCGGCGGCGGGCTCGATCGCGTCTGCGTCCGGTTTTGTTTGATTTGTTGTTCGCCTGCGCGCGTCGCGCGGGCGGTCGTTTCTCGTCACGACTGCTCCGCGCGACGGGCTGGTCACAGCCTTAGGAATAGGAGATCGCCATGATCGCATTCGCTCGTCCGGCTCGCGCCACTTCGCCGTCCCTCGCGCCGTCGCCGCCCAAGCTCAGTCCGCGGCGGAGCATCCCCCGGCCCCCCAAAGCCGGCTCGCCGCGCAGGAAAGAGCACGCTGGCAGGCCGGGTTCATGGCCTTGCTGCCGGACATCCACGGCTACGTCCGCTTTGCCTTTCGGCGTCTTTCGGCCGAACGCCGCGAGGAAGCGGTGCAAGAGGCGCTGGCCAATGCGTTGGTCGCTTATCGCCGCCTCTACGAATTGAGTAAAACCGACCTGGCCCACGCGACCCCATTGGCCCGATGCGCCGTGCGGCAGGTCTGCGGCGGCCGGGCAGGTCGCCGGCCCGCTCAACGTCTGCGAGACGCTCTCGCCCTACGCCCAGCGCAAGCTGGGCTTCGTTGTCAGCCGACTGCATCAGGCCGATGCCTCTGAAGGAAGGAGTTGTTGGTCGAGGACCGCCGTTCGACGCCGGTCAAACTGGCCGCCAGCCGGATCGATTTCGACGCCTGGTGGCGTCGGTTGCCGCGACGCAAACGCCGCATCGCCGCTGCGCTGGCCGCAGGCGGCGCCACGGGCGAGACGGCTCGACGTTTCAAGTTGACTGCGGGCCGGATCTCGCAGTTGCGGCGGGAACCGGAAACGAGTTGGAAAATGTTCCATGGCGAGGCGGCAGAAGCGTAAACCGCGAACTGCTGAGTTCGCCGAGCGTCGCGCTCGTCCGTTGCAACGGGCCGGTTCGCGCGGTTCGCGACCAGCTTGCGCCTTGACCCGGGCTTGGAAGGGGCTTGGACCTGGTCGGCCCTCAGCTTCGTCGCCGGCGGCGGCGATGCGCGATTCCAGGCGTGGCGCGGCGACCGCGGCCGCCGCGCTAGCCCATGTTTAACAAGTGTCGGGGCGGCAATCGACGTAAGTGCTTGTTTTTCAACGACTGGATCGGCCGATCGGCGAAAAGCGTAGTGACAATAAAACGAATGCCAAGGCAAGTTTTTGTTGATATTGATTGGATGTCGTCTTGACGGACGGCGGGACGCTGTGGTGTTAATAACATCATGTTCGTCCGCTCCATCAAAGTCCGCAGCTCTTCGGGCGAGGTCCATGAGTACGTCCGCATCGTCGCCTCGGTGCGAGAGGACGGACGCGTCAAGCAGAAGGTGGTCGCCAACCTCGGCCGACGCGATACGCTCGAAGCAGTCTTGCCGCTGCTCAATCGCTTCCTCCACGGCGAGGATGACTCTGAAAAACTCGCGCGGCAGTTGGGCGAAGCAGGTCCGCTGGAAGCGCTCGACGCCAGCACCTGGGGACCGATGCTCGTCGTGCGGCGCTTCTTTCAGCAACTCGGGCTGTGGCAGATTCTCGACGCCGGCCGCCTAGCGCTTTTAAAACGGTTGCCCTGGGGCAAGCCCTGGCTGCTGGCTCGACATGAAAGAAAGCAAACGGCGCCCTGATCGCCTTGCCCACGGCATCCGGCTGGCTCAGAATAACCGGCGAAAGTTGTCTAGCAGCGCGGAGGAAGGACGAAACACACGATGAAGAACTATTCCATCCGCCTAATTATCTGGCTCTTGCTTGCCATCGCCGTTGCGTTCGCTCCACCGCGCTTGCATGCCCAGCAGCCTGAAGCCTTCACAAACTCCATCGGTATGAAGTTCGTCTCGATCCCGGCGGGCGAGTTTATGATGGGGGCCGAAGAGGATCGAAACGAGACCATTAACTTCTTCCCCCTACATCGACCCCAAGGAACTCGATGGCGAATTGCCCCGGCACAGGGTGCGAATCACTAAATCATTTTACATGAGTCAATACGAAGTCACTCTGGCCCAATTCCGCGCCTTCTGTAATGCCGCTGAGTACAAGATCGAGATCGAACGCGATGGCAAGCCCAGCCGCGGACTAGCCAAAGGCAGGTCGGCCGATTATCGTCCCTGGGAGCCAGGCTGGAACATCGGTTCCGATCATCCGGCCGTCTACGTTTCCTGGAACGACGCCGTGGCGTTCTGCAAATGGCTGAGTGAAAACGAGGGCCGGCTTTACCGTTTGCCGACTGAGGCCGAGTGGGAATACGCCTGTCGAGCGGGCGGCAACAGCCGCTATTTCTTCGGCGATGATCCTGAGGAATTGGTGCGTTATGCAAACGCTGCCGATCAAGACCGCCAAGCAACTGTGGGCCGCGGCATAATGGGAAACGTCGACAGGCAAGGGAATGAAACCCTCACGAATGCTCCGTTTCCCAACCTGTCAGGCCACGATGGCTATGGCTGGACTGCGCCGATCGGAAAGTTCAAGCCCAACGACTTTGGGCTCTACGATATGCACGGCAACGTTTGGGAATGGGTCTCCGACTGGTTCAGCACAGATTATTACGGGAAGTCGCCCACCGATGACCCGCAAGGGCCTTTAAGTGGCACATCACGAGTTGCTCGCGGGGGCAGTTACTTCCTATCTGCCGGGGAATCTGCGGTGCGCATATCGCGCGAGCGCGCCCCAGTGGGACCGTTCCGACAGTCTTGGCTTTCGAGTCGTATGCGAACAAGGCGACCATCGCTTCCAAGTCGCCTCGCAACCCATCGTCACCCGGTATCAGAGCGCTGCACATAGAGGGCTTCGGTCCTTAGGCGGCTTGAAATCACGAAGAATTCTGCGCGGCCGTTGGTTTAGGCGGACGACTTTTTGCTGTGCTCGCAGGCGGCGGACGTAGTTCCAGGCTTCACTGGCCTACCGGCCGCAGATTCCACAAGCGTTGCCCTCGTCCGGCCCACAGAGCCGGCCCCGCTTCGTTTTCTTGAAGTATTTGCACGTCGAGTGTGAGCGTTCCATCCGTGGCGCGACCTGCTGGCGTGCGGATTGTGCAAGAAGGTCCGACCCTGGTGCATGCCCTGGATGTCCATCTGCGCCATCCCGACCGGCTGACTTCGAACGAACTCCTGCCCTACCTGCACGCCGAGCCGCCCGCTTCACAGCATCGAGCCATCGTCCGTCGCAAAGTCATGCTCCGCGCCCGTTCCGAAAAAGCACGCCCGCTCTTGCTGGCGGAACTTGAATCACGCTACGCTGCTTCATGCGACACCGCTTCCGCCGACTCGTCTTAGCCCGCGAGCGGGCCGTCGAAAAAATGCGTTCTTCCACACTTTTGATGCCGAAAATCGCCGGAAGGGTCGGCCTGGCAACAGTTTCAATCGGTTTGGCGGTCAAATGAAGGCTGGTGGCCGCAAACTACGTAACGTGTTCATGTTGCGAGAGTTCCAGTCATCGTGGCCATGTCGTTCACCCAAAGTGCGGGAGAACCCATTTGTTTGAACTGCCCGATGACAGGGAAGCAAAAAGTGTTGTAATCGTCATTACCCGTAGCGAGCGTATGCTGCCCGTTGCAACCGAACCCATCAGCGACCGTCTGCGATAGTCCGGGCTACGCTAAGTTAATGCAGCGTCGTCGGTCGTTCGCGGCATACGTCGTGGGGAGGCCTGATCGTGTCCGGCAAGCTTGGCAGATTCGTTGCCGTCGCTGCAATCGGAATGGACGAATGCAATGGACGAAGAACATCTGGTCGCTATTTCGTTGTTGAAAAACGTCGGGGAGTTGCACTCGTTGCCCGACGTCGCCCGCCGATTGTTGGAAATGACTCGGCTCGACGACTACGAGATGCGGGAAGTCGCCAAATGCCTGGAGCATGATCCCGCCTTGGCGGCGAAGGTGCTCCTCATCGCCAACTCGGCTCAATTCGCCCTACATCGCCCCGCGGCCAGCGTGCAACGCGCCGTTGCGCTGTTGGGGCGCCGATCGCTCCGCTTGGCGGCGTTGACGTTCGGGCTGATCGGGAGCTTAACCGACGGCCTCGCCAAGCAGTTGGTCGATCAGTTTTGGCGACGGGCAGTCCTAATGGCGATTGCGGCGAAGAAGCTCGCCGGCCTGGCGGGCGACGCCGATCCGTATGATTGTTACACGGCGGCGCTGCTAGCCGATCTAGGAGTCCTTGCACTGGCACAGACGTTCGGCGAAGAATACGCTCGACTCAACGAACGGCAGACGTGCCATGAGCAGCGTGTCAACGAGGAACGCAGGCAGTTCGGCTGCGGGCACCCGGCGCTAGCGGCTTGCTTGTTGGCCCGTTGGAATCTTCCAGGCGAATTGGTCGAGGCGGTCGGACGCCATCATGTCGCTCCCAGCGGAGGCGGCGGACTGCCGAATGTGGTGCAGCACGCGAACCTCTTGGCGGAGGTCTTACTGCTGCCGGTTTCGGCCGAATTCGTCTTGGCCTTACACTGCCAATTGAAGCAGAGATACTCGCTCGATCTCGACGGCTTCATTGACTTATGCCGGGCCGTTCAAGGCGAACTTCAAGCGGAATGGCAGGCCTACAGCGTGGCGCCTGTCGCGACCGCGGACTGCTGCAAACTTCTGGACGCAGCGCGCTCTCAATACCAACTTGCAGCATTCGACGCGGCGCTCGATCTGGACTCGTTGATCGAACCCTTCGAAGTCCAAAGGCCCTGAATTGCTGCTGGGGCGGCGAAATGCGGAGCTTTCGCATATCCCAGCGGGAATGCAATCCAATCTTCACGGCCTCGCATTCGGCTTGGCGGAACGCGTCCATGACGAGTTCGAGCAGCAAAGGCCGGTCGCGGTTGTCGCCCAAAGGGAACGTTCGCCCGTTGTCGGAGCTTACGCGGCGCACGTTTTGGCTCTTTCGATTTGACCACCCAGAAAGAGCAACCTAGGGTTTTGGTAAGCGCCGAATCCGGGGTTCTCTCGGCGAGGCGCAAGTCGGCAATGTCAGCGCACGGCGACGAATCGTTGCGGCGGCGCAGAGCATTTTGACCGGCTATTCGTGCGTCACTTCTTTTCGTAACCAATTCATTTCAACTGCACTCGAGCGCGTCTGCTCTTTCGGCGGCGATCTTGCCGCCGGATCGAGCGAAACGCTCGAGCCCCTGACCAGTCGCGTTCGGCTGCGGAGCGCCGAAAGGCGCCGGGCCAAGCGAGAGCGTTGCCAACAAAAGCAGCGCCCTTGGACCCGTCGCTGGCGCCGCTGCGCGAGCACTTCGAACGATCGCGCGCTGGCAGGAGCTGGAGGTTTTCATGCCTGCCTTGCTGTTGCGAGACGCAGTCGCCTCGTCCGCCCCATCCCTCGTTGATGAAATTACGTATAAGGTCGCCGAGAGCCGCCGCGAACGCACAGATGCATTTCGCCTGGTCTATCGCGCCTATATCCAGGCGGGACTGATTGAGCCTAATCCCAGCGAAGTGCGAGTCACGCCGTATCAGTTGCAGCCCGGCTCTGACGTGTTTATCGCCGTGCTCCGGGAAGAAGTGATTTCGACGGTCAGCCTGATTTCGGACGGGCCGCTGGGCCTGCCGTTGGAATCGATTTACGACGATGAATTATCGCGGTTGCGCAAAACGGGCCTTCG
>DATKRK010000302.1:0-8430 GCA_035532215.1 Pirellulales bacterium
AGAAAGTCCAGAAACTGCTGGGCTGTCCCCGGTCGTCGTTGGGTTCGCTGTCGGAAGCGGCGACCGTTTTCGATCCTATTGCGCCATCATCGCCTGCCTGCTGATTCGTCTCTCGCGCGGGCCGCAAGCCGACGCTGCGAACCTACGAGATGATCTGCTACTACTTCAGCGGGCTGGCCACGGAAGACGAGTTGCTGTCGCACATCGCCAAGCTGCAACAGCAGCCGGCCCCCAAATCCTAAGCTGCCGCCCACGCCGGCGTTCGTCGTCGCGATTCGTGGCGTTTTGCGCTGCGCGTGACTCCGCGCCGAGCCGGCGCCATCGCCCCCAACGCTTGCATTTTTGGTCGAAATTCTCGCCACCCCGCCCTAACCGCCGTCCGCCAACCCGAGCTTGAAATTCCCGTGCCGAACAGGATTGGAGGCGTTCCCTATTTTCCACAACCCGCACATCGCTGCAAGTCAAATCGCCAGAAGCGCCGCCAAGCCGCGCGGTTGGGCTAACTGAGCCGCGACCGCACGCGCTGGAAGGCCTAGCTGCCGAGCTGAGCGAGCTCGCCTTCCAGTTCACGGATCAGCCGCTGCAAATTGCCGGGCATGACCACGGTTTTGCACCCCGATCGAACGCGGTCGCTGCGCGCCGAGAGCGGGCGGACCCGATTGACGCGCAGCGGCCGCCGAATCTCGGGCAGCCCCGCCTCGCCTTCGCGCAGCCGAGCGTCCAGCCGATCCCATTCGGCCGAACCCTCGGACGTCGCCGTATCAAGCGCCAGGCTCGCACCGTAGGAATCGAGGTAGATCATGTCAAGAAACATCGGCGAATTCGGCAACAAAAGCTCAATCGGACCTGGCAAACAGCCCTCGATCCGGCTCGTCGCGCGCCGAAAATGCCGATTCCGCATGAGTTGATCGCCTCGGGCAACAAGCAGCGACGGCTATTCTTTAGGCGGCAATCCCCTTCTTGTTCTCTCTATCTCAGCCGAAAGCGCGTTTATTTCCGTCCTTTCTTTCGCACTTGGCAGATATGGATTCTCGCTCCAAAACTCCTTGTCTCGGGCTTCGCGAATCTTGTTTTCGCGATAGTAGTAGATCGACTTGCACCAGCCCGCACAAATCGGCCACCAGAAAGGCAGCGCCACCATGCCCCAGCCAATGAGCGCGGTCAGAACGAGAAGGCTACGCAGCCGGAATTGAAGGCGGAACTTCATGCCGCCATTCTAACCCGTCGGGCGACGGCCGCCAAAAACCGTGATTTCAAACCGGCCCAATAGCCGTCCCGGAAGACTTTTTCAAGAAACAGAACCAGCCGCAGAAGTCCAGATTTGTTGCCTCCTGCCCGCTCAGCTATCATGGCGTGCCTCGGGGCGAGGTCACGGCGGAGAGAACGCGATGACGAGCCGGCGGATGCGAGCGGTTGTGAAGGCAGCAGTGTTGGCCTGGGTTTGCGGTTGGTGCGCCGCAGGGGCGATTTCTGCCAGGGCGGAAGAACGCCGGCTCGATACGTTCGAGCGACGGCAACTGGATGACCTCTATTTTTCGGAAGGCGCCAATGCGGGCGATATCAACCGCGACGGCAAGCCCGATGTCGTCTATGGCCCCTATTGGTTCGAAGGGCCGATGTTCGCCGAACGGCACGAGATCTATCCGCCAAAAGTGCAGCCACGCAACGCCTACGCCGACAACTTTTTCAAATGGGTTTACGACTTCAACGGCGACGGCTGGAACGACGTGTTTGTCGTCGGATTCCCCGGTACGCCGGCCTATGTTTACGAAAACCCGCAGGCCGACGGACTGGCGCAGCACTGGAAGAAACATACGGTTTTCGAGAGCGTGGCGAACGAGTCGCCGCAGTTCGTCAATATCGTGGGCGACGAGCGGCCGGAACTGGTTTGCACGTTTGGCGGCGCGTTCGGCTTCGCCACGATCGATTGGCAGCGACCGTTCGAGAAGTGGACGTTCCATGTGATTTCCGATGCGAAGGCGCCCGAGCGGTTCGGCCACGGGCTAGGGATTGGCGACGTCAATGGCGATGGCCGGCAAGATGTGTTGATGGCCGGCGGCTGGTTCGAGCAGCCGGCGGAGAAGGCCGAAAGCTCTCGTTGGAGGTTTCATCAGGTCGCATTCACCAATGCCTACGGCGGCGCCGAGATGTACGCTTACGACGTCGACGGCGACGGCGACAACGATGTCATCACCAGCCTGGCCGCCCACGATTTCGGCCTGGCCTGGTACGAACAAGTCGCCGGAGAAAAAGAGCCGGAGTTCCGGCAGCATTTGATCATGGGTTCCAAGCCGGAACAAAACCGCTACGGCCTGGTGTTCAGCGAATTGCACTCGGTCAATCTCGTCGACGTCGATGGCGACGGCTTGAAGGACATCGTGACCGGCAAGACCTATTGGTCGCACCACAAGCAAAGCCCGATGTGGGACGCCGGGGCCGTGGTCTATTGGTTCCGGCTGGTGCGCGGCGAACAGGGCGTCGACTTCGTCCCTTACAAGGCCGACGGCGATTCGGGCATCGGCCGCCAAGTCAGCATTTTCGATCTCAACGGCGACAAGTTGCCCGATGTCGTGCTCGGCGGCATGAAAGGCTGCCACGTGCTCTTGCACTCGCGCAAGAAAGTCGACGAAGCGACTTGGCAGGCGGCCCAGCCGATAGTGTTCTCACCGCCGAGTTCGGCCGAACAGCGCAAAGCGAAATAGCTCACAGCTTCAATCGCACGAACACCCGTTCGGGGATCAGGCAGATCACCCGCATGATCCAGCGCCACCACCAAGGCGTGTAGAGTACGCTCGTTTTGCGGCGCAACGCCCGTTCAATGTCGGCGGCGATGCGCTCGGGCGAGGCGACCAGCGGCGAACGCGGATTGAGTTGGCCGGCGGTCATCTTCGTGGCCACGAAGCCCGGCTTGACGGTCAGCACGTGGACGCCGCACGGGTGCAGGCGATTTCGCAAACCGGCAAGATAGACGCCGAGTGCGCCTTTGGCGGCGCCGTAGACGTAATTGCTCTGTCGGCCGCGGTCTCCGGCGACCGAGGAGACCGCCGCCAGAAAACCTTGTCGCCGATCGGCGAAGTAATTGGCCGCTACGGCCAACAGCGCGGCGACCGACGTGAAGTTGATTTCGAACGTCTTGCGCTGTTCTTCGAGATCGTGCTCGGCGACGTTTTGCTGCGGCAAGTAGCCGTAGCAAACGATCAGGCCGGCCAGGCCGTCGGCCGCGTGCGCCCGGCAACGCGCGAAGAACGGCTCGGGCGCCGCGGCATCGAGGGCCTCGAACGGCTCGCTGGCCATTTCGCGGCCGTAGCGGATCGACAAATCGGCGGCCAGCGCTTCGAGCGCGTCGCGATCGCGGCCGGCCACGATCAAATCGCGGCCCGCCGCGGCCAGGCGGCGGCAAAGTGCTTCGGCGATATCGGAGGTCGCCCCGACGATGAGGATTGGTTCGTGCATCATGCCGGCGTTAGCCCCAGCCGCCGCGCCTGCGACGAGGAGAAGCGGCCCTCGGGATCGATCCGAGACTTGAGGTTCAGAAACTCTGGAAGCCGGGGATACATTGCCGCAAAAGCTTCCTTTCGCGTGACGGAGTCTTTGGCCAGATAGACGCGGCCGCCGAAGGCGACCAGCGCGTCGTCCAGTTCGTGCATCAGCCGCACCAGGTCGTCGCCGGTGTTGGGCAGATCGAGCGCCAAGGTATGCCCCGGAAAGAGATAAGAGAGCGGCGAGGGGCTGGCGGCGCCGCTCGATTTGAGCACCGCCAGAAACGAAGCCCGGCGAGAGCCGACGAGCCGCTCGAGGATGCTCACCAGCCCGGCGCGCGACGTTTCGCGAGGCAGCAGAATCTGGTATTGCACGAAGCCCCGCTTGCCGTAGATGCGGTTCCAATGGCTTACCGCATCGAGCGGATAAAAGAACCTGTCGTAATCGACCAGCCGCACGGAGTTTCGATGCGCGGCATAGTACAATTTGTTGAAGGCTGCCACGGTCCAGGGGTTGAGGGCGCCGGCCGGCAGATGGCAGGGAACCGATTTGTGCGGCCGCCGCGGCGGCGCCAGCGGATCGCCGCCGAATTCTTTCAGGACTGCGCCGGGGGCGGCCTCGTTGGCCTGCATCACGACCGAGCGTCCCAGCCGGCCGCCGCGGGCCAGGCAATCGATCCAGGCCACCGAATAACGGTAATCTGCATCGCCGCCCTCGAACAAGCCGAGCGCTTCGTCGAGATCGCGAGCCCGGCGATAGCAAACCTCGACATAGGCCGAGTCCACCTTTCGCAGGCGGATGCTCGCTTGCAGGATCACGCCGGTCAGTCCCATGCCGCCGAGCGTGGCCCAGAACAAGTCGGCGTTTTCCAGACGCGAGCAGTTGCGCACGACGCCGTCGGCGCCCAAAAGCGAAAACTCGTCCAGAAAATTGCCCAGCGAGCCGTCGCGATGATGGTTCTTGCCGTGAACGTCGGCCGCGATGGCGCCGCCGACGGTCACGAACTTCGTGCCGGGCGTCACCGGCAGGAACCAACCGCGCGGCAGAAAAACGTCGATGATCTCGGCCAGCGAAACGCCGGCTTCGCACGTCAGCCGGCCGCTCGCCGGGTCGAAGACCAGCATGCGGCGCAGCCGCGAGGAGAGCAGCACGCCTTGTCCGCCGTTCACGGCCGGATCGCCATAAGAACGGCCGAGCCCGCGGGCGATGTAGTTGTTGCTTCCGCCTGAAGCCAGCGCCGCAGCGCATTGGCTTCGATCGCGCGGTTCCCAAACCAAGCAGCGCTGGCTTGGGCCGTTGCCCCAGCCGGTCAACGGGCGCCAATCTGCGTACGGCGCGGCGGTTCGTACGCCCGTCGCGAGAACTTCGTCGTCGACCGCGTCCATCAGGCCGCCGGAATGCCGGACAATCATCGTCGGCGCGGCCTCGCACGGAGCATTGTCGCCTGCATCATGGGTTCCTCCTTGAATGCCCTGTGTCTATGTCTGTCGCGCGCCGCCTGAAATTAGCCCCCGAAACTCACGGCACAATTCCAAGCGTATGGGCAATGACGACCGGCCAAAGCCGCCGGAACAGGCAAAACGCGCCGGCATAGGTCAAGCCGGCGACGAATGCATGAACGGTTCCGCCCGGGCCTTGGTAGGTATGATAACCGGCGAACAGCACGCTTGTGAACAGCACGCTCAGCCAGGTCGAGCGGAACAGTTGCTCGAAGCGGCGGAGCAAGTAGCCGCGCATTACCAATTCCTCCGTAAAGGAACTGGCCGCCAAGGACGCCGCCTGCAGCACGTGCTCGCCGGGCGTAAGTGCGACGGCGTAAGTGTAATTCGAATGCGAAAACAGCGCCTCGAACTGATCGGCGGCGAGTAACCGGCTTGCCATCCGAATCACCCAGCGTTGAAAAACCACGTCGCACATCCAGACGCCGACGGCCAGCAAAGGATCGAGCAGCCATCTTGGCCGCGCGAAGCCGAACTTGCTCCATCCTTCGCCACTGCGGCTGATCAGGTAACAAACCGGCAGCCAAAACTGGAGCGAATGGACGAAGCGCGATAGAGCGACATCCACCACGGAAGCGGCATCGGGATCGCCCCAAATGAGCCACGAGAAGCTGAAATACCATGCCGGCAAAATGGCCAAAGCCAGCACGGCCGCCGTTTTCCAGGCAAGCTGGCGCCGCGAAAGCCCGCTCTCCAGGGAGGGCGCCAGCGGCGAGTCTTCGCTTGCCTCGTCCGACTCGATCGCCTCGGCTGGCGCCAAGAGGCCGTCTTGTTCCGGGTCGCTCATGCCGCTGCCCCCAGCTTTTTTGGGCGCTCGGTTTTGGCTGGTCTGATTCGGCGCTATTCTACGCTTAAGGAGGGCCGGAGGCCACGAATTGAGAAGCCGGCCTGTGCGCCGTATTTTCCGCAAAATACCTAGCCGTTGCGGTTGGCGCATTTGCAGGCTGATCGGTTGGCCCCATTGGGCACGGCAAAAGTGAAGGGCGTCCGGGCGTGCCGAGGGCGACGATTCGCTTGACACGGCGGATTGCGCAGGCTTTATTACAAGGCGATTCAAGCCGTGGCTTACCGTTAATCCGCGGATACGATGAACTGGCACTTGGGAGATTTCGTGCATGAAAAAGGCTCTGTTTGTCTTGCTATTTGCCGCCGTTGCGTTGGGCGTGAAGCCGAACTCGGCGAAGGCCGTTAAGCCCTTCTTCGACGAGTTCAAGGCGAAGTACGTCAAGGTAGACGGCGATGCCGGCGACAAGGAATTTGCCGCGCTGGTCGACAAGGCCAAGTGCAATGTCTGCCATTTCGGCAAGGAAAAGAAAAACCGCAACGACTACGGCAAGGCGCTCGACAAGTTGCTCGACAAGAAGAAGGACATCAAGGACAAGGTAAAGATCCAAAAGGCTCTGGATACTGTCGCCGAGGAGAAGTCGGCCGCTGGCCCGACGTTCGGCGAATTGATCAAAGAGCACAAGTTGCCCGGCACGGAAGAAAAGTAGGCTCGTCAGAGAAGTAAGCTCGTCCGCGAGTTTTTTCCGATTCACGGCGCCAATGCACGAACGGGCTGGTTCCTTCTGGGGGCCGGTCCGTTCGTTTTTTTCCGAGCGCGCAAGTAGAAGCGGCATCTTGCCGCTTCCGCCGAAACGCGGCAGGGATGCGGATGGTTTTCGAGTTGGTTAGGGCCGTGGGCCATCGCCGTTGCGTGACTCTTGGCGCGCATGGAATGCCGCCGGTTCGTCGCGTCAACGCCTTGACCGGCGCGCCAACCGCCGGCGATACTAGCACATGGCCACCGTCGAATTGACGCTCGAGGCGGACGCGCAATTCCGGGCACTGCCGCGCGGCATTCGCCCGCGCGTGACGCGGCTGCTAGACCGTTTGGAGCAATGGCCCGAGGTGAGCGGAGCAAAACCGTTGTCGGGGAAGTTGGCCGGCCGCTGGCGAATGCGAACGGGCGATTATCGCATTCAATTTCATCCCCAACGCGACGAAACAGCGGACGATGGTTGGCTGGTGGTTGTGGAAAAGATCGGACACCGAGATGGGTTCTACGATGGCGACGATTGACCTGAAAAGCGTGCAAACCGTGACTTTGGCTGGCGAGCGGTTCGTGATTCTGCCCGAAGCGGAATTCGTGCGGCTGACCGGCGAGCCGCCCGAGCCGCCGCTGCCGCCGCCCAACGAGCGGGGCAACTATCCGGCGCGTGAACTGACGCGGTCCGTGATGGCGCGTGACATTATCCGTTCGCGCCGGGCGTTGGGTTGGTCGCAAGCCGAGCTGGCGCGCCGCGCCGGCATTCGCCCCCAAACGCTGAATCGCATTGAACAGGCCAAGCGTTCGCCGAGCCTTGGTACGTTCGACAAGGTACACCGCGCCTTGGAAGCCGGCGAAGCGGAGGGGCGGCGAAAAACAGCGCGTGTCAAAGGCAAAGCCCCGAAAGTCAAGTATTGCAGACGTCGGGCAGCGAACGATCGGCCGATCGACGCCGTTGCCGAGCCCGCTGCGTGTTTCCTGGTGGGGATGGCCTACTCTACGCGACTTTTTCAGCCGTTGGAATCTTGCAGCCGCAGACGGCGCAGCCAGCGAATCGAGCCGGGCAAGCGCAACAGGGCTGTGGCGGCGAACCAGCCGATTGCGGCGCCAAAGCAGACGTCGCTCAAGAAATGCGCCCCGGACAGAATTCGCTGCACGCCGACGAGCGCGGCCAGCGCCAAGAAAAATCGCTGGGCGCGAGGATACATCGCGCCCAGCCCGACCGCAAACGCCACCGCGGTTGCCGTGTGGGCCGAAGGGAAACTCTGATTCACGCTCGAGCGCACCCAGGTCCAGCTTCCGAGCGTCTGCCACACGTCGCCCGTCGTCAGATCGAAGGCGTGCGGCCGCGTGCGAACGACCAGGAGTTTCACCAGGTTCGCTGCCAGCCCGCCGCTGAAGGCGATGACCAACAGCCGGGGCAGCGCCCAGCGCCGGGCCGGATCGAGGTTGAAAATGGCGATCGCGATGGCCGCAACCCCCAAGCCGTGCCCGAAGACTTCGCCGAATTCGACGAATTTGCGCAGGTCGCCCGGCAAAACAGGGCCGGCGGCCCAGCGAGCAAGCGAAATATCGCAAGGCAGCGCCAAGGCAGCCAGACCGATCAATGCCAGCATCGGCGCGAAGATCGGCGGCCGCGGTGGGCGGCTGCTGTCGCCGCAAACGGGCGGCACGGTCGAGTCCGCATGTGATGCGAGCGGCGATCGTCTGCCCTGCGCTCGCGACGCCAGTTCGGCCAGGTTCGCCATATCGCACCAATTCTTCAATTTGGCCAAAGTTCCGTGAGAGTCAGCTTCGACGACCGAGTTCGCAACTCGGCGCCCGTTTTTCGACCGGGTCGGCCCCACAGGCGCCGAAGTATTTACACTGCCCGTTCGAGCAGGGGACGCCGATGTCTTGTGGGGCGGCCTTCCAGGCCGTCAA
>DATKRK010000303.1:0-11014 GCA_035532215.1 Pirellulales bacterium
AGGCATGGCCGGGCAAATAAATGGGGTGCTGTGAAGCGAAAAAGGCCCTGCCCACCGCGGCGGGCCAGGGCAAGGCGAGTCATTTACCCGGTGCGGAGCGTGATCATCCCTTGCCTTGCTTGCTCGCCAGCAGAGCCTGACTCCGGTGAGCACCAAGCGCCGGTCATTTCTGCCAAGAATTATTCGCGCCCCTATTCCCACCGCCATTTATTTGCCCGGCCATGCCTGGAAAAACGCACCTTTGCATTGCTCTGCGGCCCAAACTGCCCACAGATTCTGCTGAGGAACCTAAAAATATCGACTTTTTCTGACAGTCGCTCGCCGACTTCTCCCCGCGATTGTCGCACCGCATTCTGCTCGCTTCTCGTGCGCGCGAATCTGTAGGGAACGCCCTGGGCGGCGTTCCGCGAGCTCCGTACTACAAACGTTCTATTTCTCCGCGTCTCGCGAAGATTTATGCGGCGCTTTTGGCGGGGGCTCAATTGGTTGCGGCCGAAGGCCGCGCTGGGGCGTTCCCTACAGAGAATGTCCTTGACCTTCCGTCAAATGACATCACTGCCGAAGTTCGGTAGTGATACCATTTGCGAGCATCTCAAGGAAAAAAGGGCGAATTGGAAGGACGAGCTTTGGCCCCATCCGTGTTTGCCACCAGCTAAAGCTGGTGGCAGACAAAGCGATGATTTTTTCTTGACACCAGTTCAAATGGTGTCGTTACCGGTGGAAGGGCTCCGGTGACGGCCTATGACGCGCCGGAGCCGTGATGGAAGGTGAAGCATGTCGATCGAGCGAAAGACCTTGAAAATCGAGCGCAGCCCGGAAGAAAAGAAGCGTCTAGCGGACGTCCGCGAGAAATTTCAACGAGAGAAACCGGGCTTGGATGAACTGATCGCGAGCGGTGAATATGAAGGCCCTGTGCGATTGGGCGATTTTCTGGAGCTTGCGGCGCTCACGAAGGCTTTGAAAGAAGCGAGACAAAACGCGGGGATCAGTTTGGGAGAATTGGCGGCGGCGACCAAGATCGACAAAGCGGCTCTGAGCAAACTGGAAAACGCCGTCAATCAGAATCCGACGATCACGACGCTGCAGCGCTACGCCTTGGCGATCGGTAAAAAGATCGCATTCAAAATCATCGACGCCGAACCGCCGCGCGGCAAGAAACTCGCTTCGAAGAAATAACGACGCCAGCCGCGCGGCTTACTTCTTCTCTGCTTCCGCACCCGCCGTCGGCTGCTGCGCCGCCTCGGCCGGCTTTTTCGCCGGCAACGGGCCAAACAGCCGCTCGCGATAGAGAATCAGCCCGTGAACGGCGTGATACAGCCCGCCGCACTCCATGTCTTCGTCGACCGTGGCGTCGAGCAGATCGCAAAGGTAGATCGCGGCCCGCCGCATCCAGTCGGCCTTGAGTTCTTCATCCGGCAGGGCCGTCACGAGAAACTCGAAGATGTGCCCGCTGGAATTGAGCCGCAAGGCGATGTCGGGCGAACTGCCCGAGCGCGAAAAATAGTTGGTCGAAAAGCCGCCATCGGGCTGCTGGAACTCGTGGGCTTTGGCGATCGAGTCGAGCACCTTGTTGTAGCCGGCTTGCCAGTCGGATGGCGCCTGGCCGTCTGCCAGTTGCTTGGCGACCGCTTCGCCCCCTTCGGCGATGTAGCGGTGCAAGGCGCTCGTGATGCCGTACAAGCGGTGCGATCCGCCGCAGGCGCTGCCGCCCAGGTCCTGGGCCGCTTCCATGCCGACTAGCCGCTCGACGCTCCACTCCTGGCCGTCGCGGGCGGTCCACTTGGCGTCCAGCGGCAGATACTTGCTGAAGGCCATCAACGTCCAGGTGGCCTCCATCCCTTCGCGAACGTCCCACTGGGCCTGCGTCACCAGATCGGAAACCTTGAACGTCTGGTCCTTGACCTGGATCGGTTCGTCGGCGCCAATGCCGCATTGCGACAGGTAGCCCAGCCATTGGTCGTCGTGCCCTTCGCCGCTTTTGCTGCCCGGATCCTCGACGTCCTTCAAACCCTTTTCGCCGGGCACGAGTTCCCAGCCTTTCAACTCGGCGCCGCCTAGCAGCCAGGCCAAGGCGGGCTCGACTTTGCCGTTGTCGTTGATTTCCAGTTCGCGGCCGAAGCAGAGGATGCCGTGAATGATCTGCCAGGCGTTATTGACCTGCGGGCTCATCGTGCGGCGCCGCGCGCCGGCGATCGATTGGTCGAGCCGCTGGCGCAGCTCGTCGTCAGCGGCGCCTTTGCCCGCCGCGGCCGTTTCGGCTGAGCCGTGCGCCCCCGAGGCAAGCTGCTCGAGCGGCCGGCTGGCATCGCCCGCCGAATTCGAGCATCCGGCGCCGCTCAGGCCGGCGGCCAAGAACAGCAGAGCGCAATACGTAAAAGACTTCAACGGGCGACGAACGGCAGCGGGGTTCGGCATGACCATTTCGACCTACAAAGCAAGAAGCCAGGGCGACCGGTAGGAACATACCACGAAAACCCGCTTTCATCCAGGAAGCTCGGAAAAATGGATGGTTTAGATAATTCGCGTCACCCTTTCCGCCGATAACGAATAGCGTGTCATGGCGCGCGCAGCCGGCGCCCCCGCGTGTCAACTTCGTTTTGCATCTGGCGAGACTCTTTCCATGAACGATCGGCGACGATTGCTCGCGCTGTCGGTCTTGATTCTGACGGGCGTTTCGCTGGCGGCCATGGCGGCCACCGCCTGGCAGTTGCTGCCGACCGACCCTTACGCGGCTTCGGCGGCGCATTCGTTCCAGCTCGCTCTGGGCAGTACGGCGGTGATGATCTTCGCGGGCGCCACGCTGCTGTTGCGCGTGGCCCAGCCGCTGTTGCGGCGGTTGGAAGAGAGCGAAGCCCGGATGCGGGCGATTATCGAAACGGCGGTCGACGGCATCGTGACGTTCGACGCCGACGGCATCGTGCGGTCGTGCAATCCGGCCGGCGAACGGCTGTTCGGCTGCCAGGCCTCGGCGCTCGTCGGCGGGCCGATCGAGGCGTGCATCGAGCCCTCGCCCTTAAAGCGGCTGCGCGCCGACGAATGCGACCCAGCCGAATGCGACCCAAGCGCCTCGCGCACCGGTCGCGGCGAATGGCAAGCCGCCGGCCGGCGCCGCGGCGGCAGGTTGTTTCCCTTGGAGCTTTCCGTCGGCGAATACCGCCAAAACGGCCGGCCGCACTATGCGGCCTTCGTGCGCGACATCACCGACCGCAAGCAGGCCGAAGAGCAAACCCGCATCCACGTCGAGCGCTTGCAAGCCGCCACGTCCGACCTGGAAGTCAAGGCCGCCGAGCTGGCCCGGGCCAACCAGGAACTCGACGATTTCACCTATGTCGCTTCGCACGATCTGAAGGAGCCGCTGCGCGGGATCAGCTCGTACTGCGGCATCTTGCTGGAAGAGTATCAAGACCAGCTCGACGACAACGGCCGCCGAATGATGAGCACGCTGGTGGCGCTTTGCCAGCGGCTCGAACGGCTGATCGACGATCTGCTGACCTACTCGCGCCTCGGCCGGGCGCCGGAACTGGCGCCGGTCGATCTGGACGAAGTGCTCGACACGGTGCTGGAGACCTTGGGGCCGGCCATCGACGGACGCGGCGGCGTGGTGCGGCGAGCGGGCCGCTTGCCGACGGCGCTGGCCGACGCCACGACGATCGCCCTGGTGTTGCAGAACCTGATTTCCAACGGTCTGAAGTTCAACGAGAGCCGGACGCCCGAGGTCGAAATCGGCTGCAGTGAAGGCGACGCCTTGACGATTTACGTCCGCGACAACGGCATCGGCATCGATCCGCGGCGCCACGAGGCGGTGTTCGCCATGTTCCGCCGCTTGCACTCCCGGCGGAAATACGAAGGCGCCGGCGCCGGATTGACGATCGTGCGCAAGATCGTCGAGGCCCACGGCGGCCGCGTCTGGCTCGAATCGTCGCCCGGCTGCGGTTCGACCTTTTCATTCACGCTCGCGCCGGCGCCGAATGAAGACGCAAGTATGGAGGGACGGGCGCCCTCGCCCGTCTACAACAAGGAGGGCCGAGCGCCCTCGCCCGTCAACGATACGGAGGGACGGGCGCCCTCGCCCGTCTACAACAAGGAGGGACGGGCGCCCTCGCCCGTCGAGCCGCAGCCGGGCGAGGGCGCCCGGCCCTCCATCACCGAGGGCGCCCGGCCCTCCATCAAGCCGCCGCAGCCTAGCGCCGTCCCCAGCCCGAACTTACAACTCATGGCCGCCTGGGCGGCCGAACGAGGATAAGCATGACGACCAGCACGCACCGACCGGCGGCCGAACGAATCCTCAAGCGACGGGCGCCCTCGCCCGTCGAGATCAGGGAGGGACGGGCGCCCTCGCCCGTCGACAATAGGGAGGGACGGGCGCCCTCGCCCGTCGAGATCAGGGAGGGCCGGGCGCCCTCGCCCGTCGACAATAGGGAGGGACGGGCGCCCACGCCCGTCAAGCCGCAGCCGGGCGAGGGCGCCCGGCCCTCCATCGAGCCGTCGGGCGACAATGCCCAAGCAGCCGCGCCGCTCAAGCTGCTGTTGGTCGACGACAATCTCGCCGATCGCGTCCATCTGGCCTGGCTGCTGCGCCGCGGGCTCGGCGAGGGCATCGAAATCTTCGAAGCCGAAGACGGGGCCAGCGCATTTGAAATTCTGCGCCACGAGCCGGTCGATCTGCTGCTGGTCGATTACCTGCTGCCCGACATGAACGGGCTCGACGTGCTCGATCGGCTGGCCGAGCTGTCGCACGAAACGGCGACGATCTTTCTCACCGGCCAGGGCAGCGAAAAAGTGGCCGCCGAGGCGATCAAACGCGGCGCCTTCGATTATTGCGTCAAGCGCGACCTGGCCTGGGAAAAGCTCCAGCGCGCGGTCGGCCAGTCGCTGGCGGCGGCTAGGCTGAAACGACAGAACGCCGCAATGGTCGAACAACTGCGCCGCGCCCACGCGGAACTCGATCATTTCGTCCGCGCGCTGTCGCACGACATGAGCGCCAACTTCATGCTGCTCGATCAGTCGTTTCGCCAATTGCGCGGCGCCTGCCAGCCGGCGCCCGAGACGCACGACGTCTTCTCGCACGTCAAGGCTTGCCTGCGCGAGAGCGAGCGATTCATCCGCGACCTGGTGACGCTAGCCAAGACGGGCAGCATCGAGATGGAGCCGGCCCGAGTCGAGCTGGGACCGCTGGTTGACGACGTGTTGTTCGAGCAGGCGGGCTTGCTCGACGAGCGCGGCGTGCGCGTGAAGGTCGCCCGCGACTTGCCGGCCGTCTGGTGCAACGAAGGCCGCGTCCGCCAGGTGTTCACCAATCTCGTCCGCAACGGCGTGCGGCACGGCTGCGCCGCCGAGCGGCCCGAGATCGAGATCTCGCCGATCGCATCGCCCCGGCGTTTCCACCGCGGGCAGTTCGTCTGGCTGCGGCTCTACGACAACGGCCGCGGCATTCCGGCCGCAGCCCGCGAGGAAATCTTCCTGCCCGGCAAGCGTCTGCCCGGCGCTCACGAATCGGGCGCCGGCATGGGCTTGGCCATCGTCCGCAAGATCATCGACCACTACGGCGGCGCGATCTTCGTCGATCCGCAGTGCGCAGCCGGCACGGCATTGGTGTTTTCGCTGCCGGCGGCGAAAGAGTGATGCCCGAGTCGGGCTGTCTGGTCGCGATAGCCTCCTTTGCCAAAATATCTTCAGCGCTTGGCGATCGTCCGCAAGATCGGCGACCATTAGGGTGCAGATTCGACTTTTTTAAAGCGTTGCACGTTCCATCTCCCCCTTGATTTCCAAATATTGCGCTGGAAATAGGCATCGGGCACGGCTAAGTACACCCTGGTCTCGCCCTCGATCGAGAGTTGCGAACGGCCCATCGCGGTAACGCACTTCAAGTTCGGCAATGATTCGACGATCTCGACGGATAGATCGGTAATCGAAATGTCGCTAAACTCCAACCGTTCCAGATTCGTCAGACTCTCGAGCGATGCGAAGCCTTGGTCGGTGACCTCTGGACGATGTAGTGAAATGGACGCATGCACGTCGGGCCGGCGGCGCAAAAAGCCGGCGGCAAGAATCAAATCGGCGTCGGCTTCGAGATGGAATTCAATGTTTCGTATGTCAGCCAGTCGCATGAAGTCGTCAAGCGTCTGGAGCGCGATGAGCCCCGAGAACGCGAAGGCGCCTGTGCGACGATCCCAGGTCAGTTTGAATGGTCCATGCGATGAAATGGAAGCGGCGACGTCCGGGCGCCGGCGCAGTAACTCGGCGCCCACGATCAGATCGGCTTCGGTTTCCACTTCGAAATGAATTGCATGCACTTCCGAGAGTCGCACGAAGTCGTCAAACGTCTCGGGGGCGATGTGCCCCGCAAAATAGACGGCGCCGCCGCGGCGAAACCAGGTCAGTTCATAGCCCGGGACAACGACGTGCTCAAACCATTGCGGTCCGTAAAACGTGCGTTGCTGTGATATGAAGCCGCGCAAGCGCAGACGTTCGATGATCTCCCGCTCGGCCCAATCGCCGCGCAAGCAGCAGGCGAGCCAAATCGGCGGACCGATGGCCAGCGCGACCGCCAACGCCTTACGGCCACGAAGACGCCAACTGCCTGCGCGGGCGGCGGCGATTTGCGCGGCGGCCTCGTCGCTGGCCGAGCTTTGAAACCAGCTTTCAGCGCCAAACGTCCTGGCCGTGAGACAGACCAGATACGCCGCCACCGTACCAACGGCGCCTCCGGCCAGCGCGCCAAAGAACCCGCCGCACCAATAGCCGGCCACGCCGGAAGTAAACATCTCCCATGCATCGTTCAGAATGCCGCGCGCGTTGAAATACCGCCAGGCGCCGCTGCGCCACAGCGCCGTCCAGAGCACCAGCGGCCCGGTGAGGGCGCCGCCGAGCATGCCGCCGTCGATGGCGGCCTTGGCGACGGGCAGCACGCGAGCCAGCCCTGCTCGCCGCAGCCCGACAATCCGCATCCGCCCCAGCCCCCAGGCGACGCCGAAGAAGGCGCCATAGGCGCACCACAACAGAATCAGATGGTCGAAGAGCTGATCGCTCAAAACCTGCAATAGCAAGATGAAGAACGGCGCCAGCAACAACGTCCGCAAACGAAACTGCAACCAGCGCCGTTCGGGTGCGGCGGCCTGCGAAGTTTCAGCCATCTGCGCCTCGCCGGAATAGAAGGGACAACGATTCGCAACCGCAACGGCTCGGAGAAGAGGACGAGCCGCGATAGGCGACTTTAGGATAGCGTCTCTGCAAGACGCTTCGCAAACCGGTCAGCGCCGCGAGGCGCCCGTCGCGCTGGAAATGCGACGCTCGTTCAGGCGATCTGGGACCCGGGCCGGACTGCGGCGAGCTCAAGCCCCCGCTCGCTGGGGCATTGCTTAGGCTCTGCCGCCAGCCACCCCCGCTGCTTGAAATTGCTAACCCCAATTCCTAGACCTGACCAAGCACTAGCCCTCTTCCTTTTCGTCCTGCTCAAGTTTGGCCAGCGCTTTGAGATGCTGCTGGATTTGGGCCAATATTTCTTGCAGTTCGCGCAACTCTGGAGTGAGCTCGCCAAATTCGCGAAGGAATGCCGCGATCCTTGCACGCAGCGCTTCCGCACGCTTCGTCAACTCGTCCAGCTCGTCCATCGCAGCCGCTCTGTCTCTGGGCGGTTTCGGCTGAAGGAGCGCGAACCAGCGCGCCGCGATCGCCAAAACGCTCTAATTCCCTGCAGATGGCGTGCCGCGTCGAACCATTAAAAAAGTGAAATGGACCGGCGGGGCGATTCGAATGAACGGTCGCTCAGGCTTTTCTGCATGCGCGCTGCAAGCCGCGATCGGACGGTCCCCCGTACAGTTGCATCCGCCGCGCCGCTTGGTAGACTCATGTCAAGACATTTCCTGTGAGTTTGTCGCCGCAAACGGCTCGCAAGTCCATGAGCTACGATCTGACGATCCGCGCGAACGAATCGTTCTCGGCGTTCGCCCAGTGCAAGCCGCTGGCCAAGTTCATGCGCCGGCTGCCGCATCTCAAGCCGTTTGGCGAGCGCTGCTTCGTGCTCGACGACCCGCCGCGCCGGCGGATGGAGATCGACCTGGAACTGGTCAACGAAGCAGGGGACATACTCGACGACGAAGCCTACGCCGAGTTCAACTGCGTGCGGCTGCACATCCCTCAGGAGTTTCTCTCCGCCTCGTTCCAGCGCGACTATTTCCCCACGGCGCTGGCCATCGCCGAGCGGCTCGGCTGGCAACTGTTCGACGCTCAAACCGAGCAGGCCATCACGCACTGTTCCGAAAAGCCCTGGTGGAAGTTTTGGGGCTGAGGCCGGCGGCGCGTTCACGCCAGCGATGCGAGCCAATGCCAACTGGCGATGTGTACGCCGAACGCAATCAGGTTTCCGGCGGCGTGCATGGCGAGCGGCACGAGGATCGTGCCGCTGCGCAGAAACGCCCACTCCAGCAGGAACCCGGCGACCTGATTGTCGGGGCCGGGATTGCCGCCGATCACGTGAATCAGTGCGAACACGACTCCGCTGGCGACGATCGTGCCGCGCTCGCCGAGCAACGGATAAACAGCCGCCGTCAGCAGCGAACGAAAGACCACTTCTTCCACCAAGGGCGCGTAGCAGCACATCCAAAACAGCTTCATGGCCAGGTTGGTTGGTTGAGGGGGAAGAGGAATCTGCCACCCGACCAAAATCCAAAATGCCGAGCACACAACCAACAGTAGTGCGATCGCGGCGCCAAACCAGAGCGCCGTGCGAACCCAATAGAGCCAACCCTGCAGCGGCGCGAGCCTGAAGCCGAGCAGCGGCGCTTCGCCGTCATGGATGCAAAGCACGGCGGCCAACCCGGCCAATGCCAAGAGCGGCTCATCGAGGGCAAGGAACCATTCCGGCGGGAGCCAGGTGGGAAATCGCGTCGCGGCGAACTGCAAGACGATGAGCGTTACTGCGATCAACGCCGCGCAACAACTCGCCCAAGTTCGCCCGCGCGACGTCGTCCGGCTGGTCCGCTCAAGCACAGTTCGCTCCCGTAATTCGCAGCATCAGCCACAACTGAATCGCGCGCGGCTGCCGGCCAGACGATGGATCGAGAAAATTAGGGGCGAGGAACGCCCAATTGATCGCAAATGGCGCGAGCCAAAGTATCTTTGATCTCGCGGTGTCTTGGGACAGGAGTGCAACGTCCATTAGCGGGATTGCGATAAATCGAGTGCCTGGCTCCTTCGCGATCGAGCACGCAGCCATGCCGCTCAAGATGGCGAATCAACGCTCGGCGTTTCATGCGACCGGAACGTCAACCGTAAGCGTTTCCCAGATTGCTCCGCCGGGCGTGTCCTTGGCGGCGTTCTCTCGATAGCTTCGAAGCAATAGTTCCACGGCCTCTTTGATCATTGTTCGCGCTTCCGCGATGTCTCGGCCTTGCGTCACGGCGCCCGGCAACTCCGGAACTTGCGCCATGATCCAACCGTCTTCTATCTGCTTATAGATCACCGTATATTCGCGTTTCATAACGCCTCACGTCCTAATCTTCAGCTTCGGCAGCGCTGCCTGCAATTGCTGCACGCCCTCGCTAGAGACCTTGGTCAGCCTCAGCGTCAGCTCTTTGAGCTGCGAGAGGCCGTAGAGCTGCTTCAAGCCGGCGTCGCCGATCGAGGTGTCTTCGAGGCTGAGCACTTGCAGCTTCTTCAGCCCGGCGAGCGATTCCAGCCCGGCGTCGCTGATCTGCGTGTGCCACAGCAACAGCCGTTCGAGTTTCTGGCAATGCTTGACGTGCGCCAGCCCCGCGTCGTCGACTTGCGTCTCGTTCAGGTCGAGCCGCAACAAGTTCGGCATGCCCGACAGGTGTACGAGACAGGCGCCCGTCAGCGGCATGTCGCGCAGCGAGAGCTGCTTGAGCTTGGGAAAACCGGCCAGAATGCCGAGCCCCGCGTCGCTCACGCCGTAGCAGCGCATCAGGTGAAACTCGTCGAGGTTCGTCAGGCTCTTGAGCTGCGCCAGGCCCGAGTCGCCGATCGTGGCGTCTTCGAGCGTCAGCCCCTTGAGCTTCTTGAGCTGGACCACGTACTTCAGCCCGGCGTCGGTGACGCCCGGGTTGCGCAGCTTGAGCCGTTCGAGATTCGGCAGGCTGGGCAGCGATTCGAGCCCGGCATCGGAGACGCGGGTGCAGCCGCGCAGGTCGAGCAGCCGCAGCTTGGGCAACCCGGCGATGTTCTTCAGACCGGCGTCGCTGGTGCGGGTATAGAGCAGGTGCAACTGTTCCAGCTTGGGGAACTCGTGAACGTAGACCAGGCCCTTGTCGGAAACGCCCGAGCGGCGCAAATTGATCGATTTCAAATTCTTCAGCACGGTCAATTGCTGGAGACCGTCGTCGTCGACGCCCGTATTTTCGAGCGTCAATTTAGTGAGCTGTACGAGCGGCGCGACGAACTTCATGCCGTCGTCGGTAATATCCGGCCCCGACAAAATCAGCTCGTCCAGATGCTTGAAAGCCGCCAGGCGCTTGAGATCGGCGTCTTTGCCGCCGCAGTCGGCGAGATCGACGGCGACGACCTGCTTGGCGTCGTCGTAAGTCAGCTTGCCGCCCAGGCTCTCGACCCACTGAATGGCCTCGGCCTGGGGTTCTCCGGCCGCCAGGGCCGCGCTCAACAGCGTCGCAGAAATCGCCCAAAACATCATGTTGCTCTACGGGTTGGGGTGTGAAAGGGCTGGTGAAGGTCGAGGCATCAGGGCCCGATTCTCGCCGGACCCGGAAAGAGTTTTAGCCTACTTGCACCCTTCGGCAAACGCAAATGGGGCCTCGGCCGGGGCAAACGGGGCGTAAGTAGACGTTCGCGGCAAAAGACTGTAGGGCACGCCCTCTGTGGCGTGCCGTACACCCGGGAATCGCGCCGATTCGCGCTATCGCGGAACGCCGCGGAGGGCGTTCCGATATGGTTGGACCAGTCAAGGGTGATTGTTTCGCCTTGCGGCGGGTGCTTCATGGCGGATGTTTCACGGTGTTTAGGGAATGGCCAGGAGACGGAACGCGGCGATGAGTCGGCGACG
>DATKRK010000304.1:0-3433 GCA_035532215.1 Pirellulales bacterium
GAAGGGAGCGGCGGACGGACATTCATAAGGCGTTCTTGACGCTTGCCGCGTCCCTGATCTGTATGACGTTTGTATTACAGTAGTCACTATCAGTAGGTCTGCGGATGTTGTCATCGGACCGCGTTTTGTTACGGCCTCTTAACGCTTCGACGTTTGAACCCTTCGGCAATGTTTGCCGGGACTGAAATCGCCGCTCTGCGCATCTGCGAGACGAGTCCGAACTTTTCTTCAGGCGGCAGTCCCGCGGTAAAAGCGTAGACGGTCAGCACGAGCTGATGCGATTCCTTCCAAACGTCGAGTTGCTGGAAGTTTTCGATTCCCACTTCTCGCCCCCCTTTCGCAGCCCCGCCTACCGCCTACCGTCTACCGCTCAATAATCGCACATCGAGTCCATGCCCAGCCGCATCTTCAGCTCTTCGAACTGCTGCAAATATTGATCGCTCGAAGAGTGGACGTGCTCGGCCTCGGTGATGAACTTCATCTGGTCGTTGCAAACGACGCTGCGATCTTGAAAGACGTCTTCGAAGGCGGATAGATTCTCGCCGTAGACGATCAGCAGTTTGTGCTCGTCGAACTGCACTTCCTGCGGAATGCCGGGGTTGAGCACGGCGATGCCGGTGCAACCGTCGTTGAGCAGCAGGTCTTCGTAGTCGTACAAAATGCTCTTCAGCACCGGCAAGTCGATGTGCTCGCGGTACAGATCGACGTGCCCGCGATTCTCGCGGTTGTGGCTGGTTTCGAGCACGACGTCGACCTCGAAACCCAAGGGATCGAGCAGATCCATGAAGGTCTCGAACAAGTGCTGATTCGAGGCGGCGGCCATCAGCACGGGCACGGTGGCCCGCGATTCTTCATCGCGATAGACGTCGTGCCGATAGCCCTGGCAAGGGACGACTTGCAAATCGTAGGAGGGGCGAACCGCGTCGGTGAGTACGAAGTCGCCGTAGCGCACGACGCCCAGATGGGCTTCGAGTTCTTCCTCGCTGAGCCGTTCGAAACTGCTCGCGCCGACGGTCGGCGCGCCGTCTCGGAACACGTTGCGAAAGAAACGTTTCAAAAAGCCCATCGCTAGCCTTACCTCGTGAACCTCATGCGAAACCGGCGCAAACCGCTGTCGCGCCGCGTTGGTTGCCCGCCCAACATTAGGCCAAAACCGGCGGTCTTGAGCCAAATTCCTCGAAAAAAACTAGGACTGTTCCGGCTTGTGCGGGCTGGCGGCAACGATCAGATCCGCCTTTTCGCTACGACCGGATTCGCCCCCCATCCGCCAGCGATTCAAGGCCGAACCTGGTGCGAACCGCCAGCGCTATCGATCCACACCTCTACTCTAGCACTCAGCTTTCCGTTTCGCGGCGAACCGCCCGCGATTTTGCCGTGAAAACTCCTCGACGGCCCGCTAACTTTGCGGATCGCGCAGAAGCGTCGGCCGCGAGACTCGACGCAGAAGTCGGTCCTGGATTTTTCGCTAAGCTTTCCCAACAAAAAAAACGGGAAATCGCCGCCGACGCATGCTTGCATCATGAGGCCGCGACTTCCCGTCTCTCTTGTTGCCTACGCACGAGGCAGGCGTTGCGTTCGAAATAATCCGCCCTGCAGCGAAAGCTCCAAGTTCCAGGGAGGGCCGGGCGCCCTCGCCCGGCAAAACGCGAGTGCCAGGGAGGGCCGGGCGCCCTCGCCCGGCAAAACCGCGGCGGACGCTCTGCGTCCGCTTTGGTACAATCCCCATATCGCGAATACTGCTTCCGCCCCGAACAAAATCGTCGGGCGTGCACATTCCAACCCCGGAACACTTTGCCTTATGCATTGCGAAGCCATGCGTTTCACTCGTGCGATCACCCGCCTGATGGCGTGCTTCATTCTCGTCGTCGGCGTCGGTCTCTTGGCGGCGACGGGTTGCGGCCAGCCAGCGCAGCAACCGGCCGCCACGCTTGAGCCGCAAGAGGCTCTAAAGCGAGAAGAGCGAAAGACAGAGCCGGCGGCCGTCGATCAAGCCAGTTCCAGCGAACCGGCGGGCAAGGAGGACTGGGACGCTTATTTCATACAAGGCGTTCGCGTCGGCTATGCTCGCACCACCCAGCGCGAGGTCGACGACGAAGGTCGGAAACTGCTTCGCATCGAGGGCGAAAGCCGGATGAATGTCAAACGTTTCGGGCAGGCGACCGACTTGGGGTTCGAGGTCAGCACGCTTGAAACCCCCGACGGCAAGCTGCTCTCGCTGGCCAGCACGACCGAAATGGGTCCCCAGCCAACAGACGTCAAGGGTTGGGTCGAAGGCGAGAAGCTGCACCTGCAAATCACCACGGCCGGCAAAACCGCCGAAAGCGAGATCGACTGGCCCGCCGAGGCTCGCGGCTACTTCGCGATGGAGCAGGAACTCGCCCGCCAGCCGATGCAGCCGGGCGAGCGACGCCGCCTGCTGGCTCTGATGCCGATGGTCGACGCCTTGGGCACGATCGAGCTCGTCGCGGCGGATTACGAGGTCGCGGAGTTGCTCGCCGGCAGCTACGAGCTGCTGCGCATCGACTGTACGATCGAGCAGCCCGGCGGCAAGCTCGAAGAGACGCTCTGGGCCGATTGCTCGGGCGCCGTGCTGAAGACCTATTCGCCGTTGATGCAAATGTCGAGCTACCGCACGACGAAGGCGGTCGCCTTGGAAAAGCCCGAGGGGCTGTTCGACCTGGGCGACGCCTCGACCGTCAAGCTCGCCCTGCCGCTCAAGAACGCGCACGGCTCGAAGCGGGCCCGTTACCGCGTCGAACTGACGGACGGCGATCCGGCCAGCCTGTTCGAATCGGCGCCGGGCCAGCGAGTGAAATCGACCGGGCCGAATTCCGCCGAGATCACGGTCGAGGCCCTTCGTCCCGATACGCCGCTCGCCGCGGGCGAAACCCCTTCGGTCTCGCCGCCGACCGACGCCGATCGCGAAGCGAACCGCTTGATTCAAAGCGACGATCCCAAGATCGTCGCCATGGCTCGCGAGGCGGCCGGCGACGAGCAAGACCCTTGGAAGGCGGCCGCCGCGCTGGAACGCTACGTCCACGACGTCGTGCGAGCAAAGAACTATTCGACCGCCTTCGCCTCGGCCAGCGAGGTCGCCGAAAGCCGCGAAGGCGATTGCACCGAACATGCGGTGCTGCTGGCGGCGCTGGCCCGTGCGCTAAGAATACCGGCCAGGGTGGCGATCGGCCTGGTCTATGCTTCGAGCGAGCAAGGCTTCGCCTTTCATCTCTGGACCGAGGTCTACATCAACGGCCGCTGGCTGCCGCTCGACGGCACGCTCGGCCGCGGCGGCATCGGCGCCGCCCATTTGAAACTGGCCGATTCCAGCCTGGCGGGCGACAGCGCCTACGCCAGCTTTCTGCCCGTGGCGCAGGTGCTCGGCCGATTGAAGATCGAGGTGCTGGAGATCGAGTGAACGTCCGCCGCCGGCAAA
>DATKRK010000305.1:0-12356 GCA_035532215.1 Pirellulales bacterium
GATCTCCCGCAACTTCCGCGTCGTTTCCGATTCGTTGACCATCTTCCGTCCTTCCTTGGACTTACAACTCGATCCTCGCGACAAAAACCGCCCACCAGCATACAACCCGCGGTCGAAACCGCGAACGTCTACTTACGCCCGTGCGCTCCACTCCGCCCCAACTGCTCTTGTGCCCGAACCCGCAAGCCTGCTATGACCGCAGCATGTCGATCGCGTCGCAGTCGTTCGAACGCATTTTGCTGATCAAGCCCTCGGCCGTGGGCGACGTGGTGCATACGCTGCCGGTGTTGGCGAAGCTTCGCCAGCGCTACCCCGATGCGCAAATCGACTGGCTGATCAGGCCGGAAATCGCCGACCTGGTGCGCTCGCATCCGGCGCTGTCGAACGTGGTGCTGTTCGATCGCCGCGGGCTGGCCCGCTTCGGCCGCAATTGGACGGCCACGGTCGGCCTGTTCCGCCTGCTGAGCCAAATCCGCCGCGAGCGGTACGAGTTGGTCGTCGACCTGCACGGCCAATTGCGCTCGGCGCTGTTCACGCTGGCCAGCCGAGCGCCGTTTCGCGTCGGCTTCGAGCGCACGCGCGAAGGGGCCTGGGTCTCTTATTCGCACCACATTCCGCTGCCGACGATGGAAGCCCACGCGGTCGATCGTTATCTGTGGCTCGGTCTGGTGCTGGGCTTCGACGCGACGGCCCCCGATTTCACGATCCACTTGCCCGCCGAGACCGACGAAAACGTTGCGCGGCTGCTCGCCGATCGTCGCCAGCTCGGGCGTCCCTTGGCCGTGCTCGTGCCGGGCACGGTCTGGGAAACCAAGCATTGGCGGACTGAGGGCTTCGCCGAAGTGGCCCGGCAACTGCTGGCTCGCGGTTATGCCGTTGTGCTGGCCGGTTCGCCCAAAGATCGCCCGCGTTGCCGGCAAGTGGCCGAAGTGGCGTCGGGCGTCTGCGATTTGTCGGGGCAAACCACGTTGGCCGAAATGGTCGCCTTGATTCGCCGGGCGACGTTGTGCGTAACCAACGATTCCGGCTCGATGCACGTCGCCGTGGCGCTCGACAAGCCGGTGGTCAGCGTCTTCGGGCCCACCAACCCGCTGCGCACCGGCCCTTACGGACGGCCGCTGGCGGTGGTGCAAGCCAAAGTCGAATGCTCGCCCTGCTATCTTCGCAAGCTCTCGCGATGTCCGCACGGCCATCTCTGCATGCAGCAAGTCAGCCCGGCAATGGTCCTCGAGCGGCTCTCGCATTTGCAATCCGAGGCGGCTTGAAGCCTCGGCTCTTCTCTCGGCCGCCCATTTGACAGCCGATGCTATCGCAGCTAGGATAACCTAACAGTTTCGGTTAGGTGGCATAGTATCGCCAAGGGAAGCGGGCGAGGCTTGTTGGGGGCGCGTGTTTTTTCGGGCGCCGGCTACTCGGCGTCGGAGGCGAAATTTTGAGCGACGTGGCGCCAAGCCAACGCGAGTTGGATATTCTCAAGGTTTTATGGGAACTGGGCTCGGCCAGCGTGCGGCAGGTGCTCGACCGGATGTGCCCCAAGGGAGAATTGGCCTTCAACACGGTGCAAACCGTGCTCAGAATCATGGAAGACAAGGGCCTGGTCGAACACCGCGCCGAAGGCCGCACCTTCATCTACACGCCGAAATGCAGCCGCGAACGCGTCACCTCGCGTTTCTTGCACAAAGTGTTCGACGGCTCGCTCGATCAACTCGTGCTGAGCCTGCTCAAGGCGGAAGACATCAGCCCCGCCGAACTGAAAGAGCTTGAGCAACTCATCGCCAGCCAGCGCCGCCAGAAGCAGGAACACGGCGGCCAGGAACACGGTGGCGAAGAGCCCGCCGCGTCTTAGAGCTTTGTCACGGCCCGTGCGGGCGATGGTGGACGGCGACGTGTTGCAGGTCAACGTGCGGCCGGGCGAATTCGTCGGCGCCCCGGCCAGCCAGGCCCTGATCGTGCTGGGCGACGTCGAGCGGTTGCACGCCCGCGTCGACATCGACGAGCACGACATCCCTCGCTTCACGCCCGGCGCCCCCGCAGTGGCCATCTTGCGAGGGCTGCCCGACAACCAATTCAAACCCGAGTTCGTGCGCGTCGAACCGTTCGTGGCGCCGAAAAAGTCGCTGACCGGCAACAACACCGTGCGCGTCGACACGCGCGTATTGCAGGCGATTTACGCCATCGAGGCCCACGACCAGCCGCTCTACGTCGGCCAGCAATTGGACGTGTTCATCCAGACGCCGGACGCAAAACGAGAAACGGCGAAGGGCCCATGAGGCTCATCGGGCGTATTTTTTTGTAGGCCAGGGATTTACGTCTGCGACCCGGTTCGCCCCGCTGCCAGCACTTCCAAAATCCGCTCCACGTCATAGACGCAGCCGCCCCAGGCGCCGCCGCTGACCGATTGCAGCGCGGCCCACAGCCGCGTGTCGTCGGGCAAGGCCGGGTCGGCCGAGAGATCATCGCGCGGCGGCCTGGCGGCCAGCACGCGGGCGCCTTCTTCGGCGCCGAACTCGCGCTCGACTCCGTCGGCATCAACGCCGCCGACCAGATCGACGCTGCCCACGAGCTCGTTGCGATCGACGATGATCTGAATTCGATCGCCGTCGCGCAGCTTGCCGAGCGGCCCGCCGGCCAGGGCTTCGGGGCCGACGTGGCCGATGCAGGCGCCGGTGCTGACGCCCGAAAACCGCGCGTCGGTGACGACCGCCACCTCGCGGCCCCAGGAGATGTGCTTCAAGGCCGAAGTGATCTGGTAAATCTCTTCCATCCCCGTGCCCAGCGGGCCGCGGCAGCAGAGCACGACGATGTCGCCCGGCTTGACCGGCGCGGCCGACTGGCCTTTGATCGCCGCAATGGCGTCCTTTTCGCGCACGAAGACGCGGGCCGGCCCTGCCTTGCGATAGACGCCGTCGGCGTCGACCACGCGCGGGTCGATGGCCGTACTCTTGATGACCGAACCTTCGGGCGCCAGGTTGCCGCGCGGGAAACAGACTGTGCTGGTCAGGCCTTTGGCGCGGGCCCGCTGGGGCGAGAGAATCACGTCGTCGGGGTCGATCCCGTCGCGCTCGCGGAGCGTTTGCCGCAGCCGGCTGCGGCGCTCGGAAGCCTGCCACCAGTCGAGCACGGCGCCCAGCTTTTCGCCGCTCGCGGTGAGCACGTCGAGTTCGAGCAAGCCCAGCTCGCGCAGGTGCAGCATCACCTCGGGCACGCCGCCGGCCATGAAGACTCGCACGGTCGGATGTCCGACCGGCCCGTTAGGCAGCACGTCGACCAATCGCGGCGTGTTGCGGTTGATTTCGGTCCAGTCTTCGGCCGTCGGGCGCCGCAGTCCGGCGGCGTAGGCCACGGCCGGCACGTGCAGCAACAAATTGGTCGAGCCGCCGAAGGCCGCGTGGACCGTCATCGCATTGCGAATCGCGGCGTCGGTCAGGATTTCGGACAGCGGAACGCCGCGTTCGCAGAGAGACCAGAGCGCCTTGGCGCTGCGGGCCGCCATATCGAGCCAGATCGGCTGACCCGAAGGCGCCAGCGCCGAGTGCGGCAGGGCCATGCCCAGCGCCTCGCCGACCACCTGCGACGTGGCGGCCGTGCCGAGAAACTGGCAGCCGCCGCCGGGCGACGCGCACGCACGGCAGCTCAGTTCGGCCGCTTCCTCCAGGCTGATTTCGCCCTGCGCGAAGCGGGCCCCGAGCGATTGCACCTTGCCCGCGTCTTCGCCCTCGGCCGGCGGCAGCGTGACGCCGCCGGGCACGAGCACGCACGGCAGCTCGCGCGAGCCGGCCAAAGCCAGCATCATCGCCGGCAGCCCCTTGTCGCAGGTCGCCGCGCCGAGCACGCCCCGCCGCGTGGGCAGCGAGCGAATCTGGCGGCGGAAGATCATCGCCGCGTCGTTGCGAAAGGGGAGGCTGTCGAACATGCCCGTCGTGCCTTGCGTGCGGCCGTCGCACGGGTCGGAGCAGAACGCGGCGAACGGCACGCCGCCGGCGGCCTTCAGCACTCGCGCCGCCGCCTGCACCAGCAGCCCGACTTCCCAGTGGCCCGTATGATAGCCCAAGGCGACCGGCGTGCCGTCTTCGGCGCGGATGCCGCCTTGCGTGCTCAAGAGCACGAACTGCGGGCCGAGCATCTCCCCGACCGGCCAGCCCATGCCCGCGTTTTGCGTCAGACCAAACAGATCGCCGCTCGGCCAGTCGCGCAGCATTTCGGCGGTCAAGGGCAGCGAGCCGCCGGGGCCGGCGGCGCTGGTTTGTACGTCGAGCAGAGCGGGCTGGCGGCTATCGAGGATTTCGGACGGTTCGAAGCGTGGCGGATGGGCGGCAGGCATAGCGGTAGCTTAAGAAAGGAGGACGCAGGGCGGCAAAAGCTCCATTGTCGCCCGCACAGCGCCCGCTGCAATGGCCCCAAGCCACGGTGGCACACGCCTGCTTTGCTTGACCGATCGATCCGAGCCGATTTAGACTTGCTGCGGGTGCGGACTCTTACATCATCGAGGCGCCAAATGACCATCCGGCCAGGCGAAATGCGTCGTTGCGAAGGGACTTTCCGGCGGCGGGCGTTTCTGCGTGCGGGGTTGGCGGGCTGGGGCGGGTTGAGCCTGGCGGACTTGCTGCGCAGCCAGGCCCGCGGCGATGCTTCGCAGCGGCCCTCGCGCGGCGAGAAGTCGATGATCGTGCTCTGGCTGTGGGGCGGCCCGAGCCACATGGAAACGTTCGATCTGAAGCCCGAGGCCCCGCTGGAATACCGCGGCGAGTTCCGCCCGATCTCGACCAACGTGCCGGGCATCGAAATCTGCGAACACCTGCCGAAGCTCGCGGCGCTGGCCGACAAGTTCGCCCTCGTCCGCTCGTGCGGCCACGCGAGCAACGGACACGTGAACAGCACGCATACGATGCTCACCGGCTATCCGGGCGAGTCGGTCGAAACGCCGCCTTTCCGGCCCAAGTATCCTGATTTCTGGGCCGTGGCGCACAAGCGGCTCGAAGCCGACGCGCGGCAGATGCCGTTTCACGTGGCCATGCCTTCGACGCGATACGACGGCGCCGCTTACCTGGGCGCCGGGCTCGAGCCGATGAAAGTCTCGGCTGATCCCAACGCTCCCGATTTTCAAATGCCCAGCCTCGCGCTGGCCGAGACGCTGCGGCCGCGGTTTGGCGAGCGGCTGGAATTGCTCAAGCAGTTCGACCGCCTGCGCCGCGACGTCGACGTCTCGGGCGCCATGGATTCGCTCGACGCCTTCCAGCGCAAGGCCGCGGCGATTCTGTCGAGCAACGCCGCCCGCGATGCGTTCGATCTGAGTCGCGAAGACCCGCGGCTGCGCGAGCGTTACGGCCGCCATCCGGTCGGCCAGCGCTGCTTGCTGGCCCGGCGGCTGGTCGAAGCGGGCGTGCGAATCGTGACGGTCGATTTTCCGACCGTGCCGGGGCAGAAGGCGTTCAGTTGGGACGATCACGCCAGCGTCTGGAACATCTTCGAGCAGATGAAGATTCGACTGCCCGTGCTCGATCAGGTCGTGTCGGCGTTGATCGAAGATCTGCACCAGCGCGGCCTGTCTGACGACGTGCTCTTGGTCGTGATGGGCGAAATGTCGCACACGCCGCGGCTGAGCAACTTTCAGGGGCAGCCCGGCCGCGAGCACTGGGCGCAAACGATGTCGATCTTTCTGGCCGGCGGCGGCCTGCGGATGGGTCAGGTCGTCGGCTCGACCTCGATCAAGGGCGACGAACCTGCCAGCCGGCCGCTCACGCCCAACGACGTGCTGGCGACCTGGTATCGCTTTCTGGGCATCCCGCTCGACACGCAGTTTCACGACCATTTCGGCCGTCCCACGCCGATCCTGCCGCACGGGGCGCCGATCGCGGAATTGAGTTGAACTAGTGCATTGCCGCAACTAAAGGTTACGGTTGGAGTTTGCGCGCAGGTCAGCGTCTCCGACGGATTTTTGCCACGGATGAAACACGGATCGAACACGGATAAGGACTAGAAAACCGTGCGTTCGAAGGCACGTTCGTCCGAAATACGGCGAAGTTTGATCTGACTTTATCCGTGTTCGATCCGTGTTTCATCCGTGGCTCGCCTCCGCTTGGCTCCCTCCACTCCTTGCCATAGTCACGCATGCTCGATTTGATTCGCCGCCGAAAGTCGCTCGTCATCACGCTCGCGCTGGGCCTGCTGGCCGCGCTGCCGCTGGTGCTGGGCGATGCGCGCACGGCCCGGCTGGCGCTCAATACCTTCCTGTTGGCCGGCGCCGTGGTGGCGATCAGTCTGCCGCTGGGCACGCTGGCCGCGCTGCTGCTGGTGCGCACCGATTTACCGGGCCGCAAAGTCTTGTTCGCCCTGATGGCCGGGTTGTTGTTCGTGCCGCTCTACGTGCAGGTCGGCGCCTGGCAAGCCGGGTTCGGGCTGCAAGGCTGGTATACCATCGCCTATTCGGGGCCGGTGCTGCTCGATGGCTGGCGCGGGGCGATCTGGGTGCATTCCATCGCGGCCTTGCCGTGGGTGGTGCTGATCGTTTCGGCCGGGCTGCTCTTGGTCGAACGCGAATTGGAAGAGCAGGCGTTGCTCGACGGCACGCCCTGGCAGGTGCTCTGGCACGTGACGCTGCGCCGGGCGCTGGGCTCCGTGGGCGTGGCGGCGCTGTGGGTGGCCGTGACGACCTCGGCCGAGATGACCGTCACCGATTATTTTCAGGTCCGCACCTACGCCGAAGAGATCTATATCGACGTGGCCCTGGGCGGCGATTGGAGCGTGGCGCCTTTGGGCAAGGCGTTCGGCTGGCTGCCCGGCATCGGAGAGAAATCCGACGATGAGGCCTCGCTGGGCGTGCTGCCGGGGGTGTTGATCTGTGCTTGGCTGGTGGTCGCCGCTTGCGTGCTGGTCGGCCAATTGCTGCCGGCCGTGCGGCAGGCGAGTTTTGGCCGCCCGCTCGTGTTTCGGCTCGGTCTATGGCGCCGCCCGGCAGCGGCCGGCATGCTGGCCTTGGTGCTCTTGGCCGTGGCGTTGCCAATCGGCAGCCTGGCCTACAAGGCAGGCGTCGAAGTTTCGATGCTCGACGGCCAGCGCGTGCGCCACTGGTCGCCGGCCAAGTGCGCGTCGATCGTCGCCGCCAGTCCGTGGCGCTATCGCCACGAATTCGGCTGGTCGCTTTTGATCGGCGCCTTGGCGGCCGCCGCGGCAGTCGGCGGCGCGCTGCCGCTGGCCTGGCTGGCGCGCCGCGGCGGTTGGCGCGCGGCGCCGGCGTTGGGACTGGCCGCGATCGGCTTGTCGCTGCCCGGCCCGGTGGTCGGGCTGGCGGTGATTGCGATCCTGAACCGTCCGGAAATTCCTCCCTTGCGCTGGCTTTACGATCATTCGATCGCCGCGCCGTGGCTGGCGCAAACCTGGCGCGGGATGCCCCTGGCGCTGTTGGTGCTGTGGGCCGCGCTGCGCAGCGTGCCCAGCGAAGTTCTGGAAAGCGCCGCGCTCGACGGCGCCCGCTGGCCGACCATGCTGTTGCGGATTGTCATTCCGATGCGGCTTTGGGCCTTCCTCGGCGCTTGGCTGGCGGCTTTCGCCGCGGCGCTGGCGGAACTCGACGCCAGCGTGCTGACCATGCCGCCGGGCGTGGAAACGCTGACGATTCTGATCTTCAACCTGCTGCACTATTCGGTCGAAGACCAAGTTGCCGGAATTTGCCTGGCGTTGTTTTTAGCCCTGGAAATCGGCACGATCGCCTTCGGCCGCCGGGCTTTTCGCCGTTGACCTGCGGCGCCTACAGTCCGCCCCGCGTGCGAGCGAAGCATTTGCAGTTCGCCTTAACCTTCGAAAACACGCCAGATTGGCATTGTCGGAATCGTCGCTCGCGGGCAAGATGTCGCCCGACTTCAGTTCGAACGTGACGATTTCTGCGGATCGCCCGCCCGCCGTCGAGCGGCCAACGAGAGCCACGCCTCTCAGCCAGGATGGACCCTGGCCCTTTCGACGAGGACGATCCGCCGGCGTTTTGTAACGGCGACAAGGAGGTTGCCCTCGGAACCCCACGACCGGGCGGCGCACTGCCATGGCAGGGCGCCGACGCGATCGGGATCTTCTCGGATTGCCCTCTTTGCCTCGCCCGCAATTGACCCGGCTGTGCGCCGCCAGCGTAAAGGCGCCGCATCGGCCCTGCAGGCCCACGGAGGGAACCGATGGTTACGCTGCAAGCAGCGGTGTTGACGCTGGCGATCGCCGGCGCCGGAGACGCAGTCCTCCTCGATTTCTACGCCGATTGGTGCGGCCCCTGCCGCCAGGTCGCGGGCACGGTCGAACGACTGGCCCAGCGCGGCTATCCGGTTCGCAAGGTCAACATCGATCAAGAGCGAGAGCTGGCCAGGCAATTCCGCGTGTCGGGCATTCCCTGCTTCGTGCTGCTGGTCGATGGCCGCGAAGTCAGCCGGGCCGAAGGGGCCAAATCGCTGGCGGAGTTCGAGCAGATGTTCCAGGCGGCCGGCATCGCCCCGAGAACCGCGGGCCGCTCCGCTGCCCGCGGTCAATCGCCCGACCCGACCGAGCGCGTGCAATTCCCCAGCACGCCCAGCGGCGAGCCGCTGGCGCTGGCCGAGCTCGGCCGCCCGGGGGAGAGCGATCCTTACGCCGCGGCCAATTCTGCCTCCAACCAGCCAGCCGGCAACACTTATGCCTCGACTGCTCAGCCGACGGAGAAAAACCAGGCCGATGCCGTCGCGCGGCGGCTGCTGGCCGCCAGCGTGCGATTGAGAATCGACGACGGCGGCGGCAATTCGGTCGGCTCGGGCACGATCATCGACGCTCGCGCCGGCGAAGCTCTGGTGCTGACCTGCGCCCACGTGTTTCGCGATTCGGAAGGCAAGGGGCCGATTACGATCGACCTGTTCGGTCCCGGCGCGCCGCAAGGAGTTCCCGGCCGACTGGTGAGCTACGATCTGAAGAGCGACGTCGGGCTGGTCAGTTTTCGTCCCGGCATGCCGGTCGTTGCGGCGCGGGTCGCGCCGTCCAAGTATCGCGTGCAGGAGAACGCACCGGTCATCAACATCGGCTGCAATCACGGCGACACCCCGACGGCGCGGTTCAGCCGCGTGACGGCGATCGATAAGTTCCTGGGGCCGCCGAACCTGGTCGTGGCCGGCCAACCGGTGGAAGGCCGTAGCGGCGGCGGACTGTTCACTACCGACGGCCTATTGATCGGCGTCTGCAACGCGGCCGATCCGGCCGATGACGAGGGTTTGTACGCGGCCTTAGCGCCGATTCACGGCGAACTCGGTCGGATGGGGCTGGCCGAAATGTGCATGGAAGCGGCCGATCCGGCGACTGGCAATGCAATGCTGGCGGACGTCGAGCCGCCGGCGATGCCCGACCAGATGCCCGCGCCGGCCCAAGATCCTTCGACCGCCGGCTGGCTGCCGACCAGCGACGCACGTCAGGCGACGCCGGAAAGCACGCCGAACCCTGGCGGCGGCCTGACGGCGGAGGAATCTGCCACGCTGGCCGAAATCCGGCGTCGCAGCGCCGGCGCCGAAGTGATCTGCATCGTGCGATCGTTGGACGATCCGCGCGCCAAAAGCGAGATCATCGTGCTCGACCGGGCCAGCCCCGAGTTCCTCAACCAGCTCACGGCCGACCAGCGCATGCAGCAGGCGCGACATCTGACTAGCGCCCGGTTACCCAAGCCGCTGCCGAATCAGCCGCTGCCGAATAAGCCGCTTCCCAGTCATTCCCGGCTCATTCGTCGCTAAATCGCCAGCGGATCCTGCGCCGTCGATCTTCGGGGGCAGCGTTGCGCTGCCGCCAGCCAGGTTGACGCTGCTTACTTGCCGCTCTTCTTTTTCTTCTTGGGGGCCGCCTTCTTGGCCTTGGGGGCGGCCGTCTTGCTGGCGGCCTTCTTGCCGAATACGTTATCCCAATTCCTCGAGAATTCCGGGCTGGGGCCTGAGCGGACAATCGGTCCAGACATCGTCAGAGCAACTCCTTGAATCGACTTGAAGGCGAGTAAACGATGCTGCCCATTTTAAGCCGCGCCGCGTCGCCGACAAGGGTTTGCAGGGTGGCGCTGCCCGTCATCGGAAGCTGATCGCGAAATCAGCCCGGCAGACCGTCTCCAGCATCGGGTGCGGGGCGGTGAGAATTTGCATAACCGAAGTACGGCTAGGCAGGCGCCCGAGTTTTCAGCAGTGCGCAAAATAAAAGGCGCCTCGGAATGAGGCGGCTTAATCTCTACAGGCAGCCCCTATTCGGCGTGGACTCGCGCCAGCGATCGCTCCAAGACAGAATTGTAAGGCTGAATAGCAAACCAGGGATCAGCACCCACCCAGCCGCCAATCTCTGGGTTGAGTTTCCCCTTATTCAAGAACAGGATTACCGAGCCAGGCTTTTTCATAACCTCGGGCAACGGTTCATCTTTGCTTCGATAGCGAGTGAGCCCTACAAGGATATCTCCGTCGGCCTCGCCCTTTATCACCTTCGTGACTTTCAGCTTGAGGCTGACGTAAATAACCCCCGACAGTATCCTGGCTCGTGGCCCCTCAACGATCTTGCCCGAAACGACGAGCGATGATTTCGACAGATAGTAGCGGAGCGTGTCATCGCCATCGTCGGCGCGGGCTGCCGCCATCGGCAAGCAGAGAACGACAATCGGGACGCAAAACCTATAAAAGATAGCCATTGTTAATGTCGGCTCCAGTCCATAAGATAATCTCTACAGGCGGCCCTTATTCGGCGTACAGCTCATCAAGAGACGCCTCCATGTTCGAGTTACCCTGTTGAATTCCAAACCAAGGATCAACCGTCTCGTATTGCGGGTCAGTGTTGCGCTCGCGCAAAAAGAGGATCACGCGCTTGCCCTTTGCCAAGAAGGCGGGCGCCTGAGCTTTGTCCTCCAATCGCGTCACGCTTGCTGTGATTTCATCGCCTTGAACTCCACCCCTCATTATCCGGCCGACTTTGACTCGCATAGAGCGTGTGCAGGTTGAGTCGTCCGCGTATGTCGCTGGTGAAATTTCTCTGACCTCGCCGGACACCACAAGCGACGCCCTTGATTTGTAGTAGCGAAGCGTGTCGTCGCCGTTCTCGCCGACCTTCTCGGATGCCGGGAAATGCGCCAACCGCGCCAACGATCGCTCCAAGAGTTCGCTGGCCGGCTGCGCCGAGAACCAAGGGTCGGCTTGCTTCCACCCGCGAGTCGTCTTAAAATCGCGCGCCTCTTTCAGAAACAGAATCACCCGACTGTGTTTCTTCATAAACGCCAGTGTTTCACTCTCAACGTCCTGTGGTCGTGAAAGACAAACGTTGATTTCATCGCGGGCGCCGCCCTTTAGCGTTTTGGCGACTTTAACGCTGAAGTCGTACTCGCAGACGCCAAGCTCCGTGCTCGCGCACGCCGGCCCTTGCACGATTTCGCCTGAAACAACGAGCGGCGACATGGATAGGTAATAACGGAGCGTGTCATCACCATCTTCGGCGCGGGCGGCCACCATCGGCAAGCAGAGAATGATAATGACGACGCACGTCTTATAGAGGATAGCCATTGTTAATGTCGTCACCCTGGTCAGTGATGAAATTATGTGCGGCGTCATTTGCGTTCCCAGGCGGTCGTTACTCCCCAAACACCTCGTCAAGAAGTTCCTCCATGTCCGAGTTCCCCTGTTGAATTCCGAACCATGGATCGACGGTCTCGTATCGCGGGTCGCCCTTCCGTTCGCGCAAAAAGAGGATCACTCGCCCGCCCTTCTTCAAGAAGGGCGGCTCACTCGATTCGTCTTCGAGTCGAACCACGCTCGCTGCGATTTCATCTCCTTGAACACCACCCCTCATTATCCTGCCGACTTTTATGCGCAAAGCGCGTGTGCAAGTTGAATCGTCGGCATATAATGGCTTTGAAATCTCCGTGATGTCACCTGACACTACAAGCGACGCCCTTGATTTATAAAAAAGGAGCGAGTCCTCGCCGATTTCCTCGTGGTCCTCACGCTCGTCTCGCTTGAGCGGCGGTGCGTCAGCCAACCGCGCCAACGCTCGCTCCAAAGGCTTCGTGGCTGGCTGAACCGCGAACCAAGGGTCGACGCCGAGCCATCCTCTTCCTTCCCCGCGTTCCTCGATCGCCCGACGCAAGAACAAGATCACGTGCGCCTTCGCTTTCAAATACTCCGGCCTCTCCGTCGGATACCGCACGAATTGCGCACAGCGGGCTCCAATTTCCTTGTCGTCTAGCTTGCCTTTGAAGACTCGATTGACCTTTAGAGGCCGTAACAAAACGCGGTCCGATGACAACATCCGCAGACCTACTGATAGTGACTACTGTAATACAAACGTCATACAGATCAGGGACGCGGCAAGCGTCAAGAACGCCTTATGAATGTCCGTCCGCCGCTCCC
>DATKRK010000306.1:0-9294 GCA_035532215.1 Pirellulales bacterium
ACCTTCCAAGTCGCGGAATTGATCCCCTGCCGCGGAGCATAAGCGGGACCGGGACGGTAACTGCGACGCAGCCCCAACGTTCCGCCGTTGTCCGCAGAAGAACTTCCGCCCGCGGCGCCCGGCGAATAGGAGAACCGCCGATTGCTTTGGACGCGCGCCTGGGCCGGAGCGACCGCGCTGGGGCGGTAGCTAAAGATTCGGCGTCCGCGCCCCGGCGCCGCCGAAGATTCCGCCGCCATCGTTCCCGCGATCAACGCCGCTGCCAGTGCCAGAGAAAACAGATTGCCTGTCGACATGACCGTCTCCCACCTGAAGAGTTGCCGCCAGATGTCTCGGATGCCGCCCTGGTGGGAATTATAGCTCTCAGGCGGGGCCGAGACGAAGGATTCCGCGATGCTTGCCGATTTTTTATGTTACGGCAATTGATATCCCTCGCGGTTGACCTGAATGCGATACAGGCTGGCGCCGGCCGTGATGTAGAGCGTCTTGCTCTCTTTGCCGCGGCCGAAGCCGACGTTGGTCGGCGTTTCGGTTTTGAGGTAGGCCCGCTCTTTACCCTCGGGCGAATAGACGTAAATGCCCGGCCGGTTCTCGGCCCGCACGGCGACCCACAGATTCCCGTCTTTGTCGACCACCAACCCGTCGGGCCCGTCGAACGGCGCATAGTCGACGAGCGTCTTGCGGAATTTGGCCGAGCCGTCGGGCTTTAGGTCGTAAGCCAAGAGAGCCATGAACCCTTTGCGCAGCGGGGTGGACACCTTGTCGGCTTGCGCGGCGCCGCCGCGGTCGAGCCGCTCGAAGCCCGTCGAGCCGTTGTCGTTGCTGACGACGTAGAGCGTTTTCTGATCGGGCGAAACCGCCACGCCGTTCGGCTTGCCGGCGTCGGTGACGACGCGGTGCAACGAGCCGTCGCGGTCGATGCGATACACGGCCGCCACCGGCTGATCGATCGGCTCGTAGCCCAGGTAGCGCGGATCGCTGAAATAAATGCGACCCTGCTCGTCGATCGTGATGTCGTTGGGCGAATTCAGCGGGCGGCCTTCGTAGAGCGCGGCGATGATGTAGCTCTTGCCGGTCTTCATATCGGTGCGCGTCACGCGACGGCCGCCATAGTCGGCGCCTTCGGCCACGATCATATTGCCGGCCGCGTCGAACTTGATGCCGTTCGACATGCCGCTGGGCGAACGAAAGATCGACGTCTTGCCGGTCGCCGGATCGAACTTCCAGATGTGCCCGGCTTCGATCGCCCCTTGGTCGTCGCGGGAGAGGTGCGAAAACGTGATCTCGCTGAAATAGACCATGCCGTCGGGCGCCACGCAGACCCCTTCGGTGAGCACGCGGCCTTCGAACAGCTTTTCGACTTTGGCGCCGGGCGGCACGATGGGTTCGTCGGCCGCCGCAGCGACTTGGCCGATCGCATACGCGGCGAGCAAGGCCGCGAGGCGAATCAAAGGTTTGCGTTGCAACAAGCGGCTCTGCATGGCGATCTCCTCGAAGGTGGCGTTGCTCGGGCGTTTTACTCTAATCTGAAGCGTGTGTTTTCATGGCGCCTCGACCCCAACCGGGTCGGATTCATCAGCCCAGGGCGAAGCCCTCGTTGTATTACACAAGTCTTCTTCTCGCACGTCGGAAGCTACAGAATAGCGCTACGAATGATTTTTATATAGCCCAGGCATTTATGCCTGGGATTGACGAACCGTTTTTAACCCGCCCCCACTCGGCGCCTCGCGGGCCGGCGGCCCGCGAGGCGCCGAGTGGGAAAACAGGTGTAGGCGCTGCACAGGCCCCAGGCATAAATGCCTGGGCTATTTAAAAGTTTTGCCTCTGGAGTCTGACGGGAAATCCAGGGACGAAGATGTGTAGAACAACGAGGGCGAAGCCCTGGGTATTCTTCGTGGCTAAGAGGGCGGCCAAGCAACCTCCCACAGCAATATCAACGCCCACGCTTCGTGTTGGAATGAAACTTTGAGTCTTCGGACTTAAATTGGCGCCGAGGCGAGCCGCCGCCACTTGGCGACAAAGCCCTCTCGCTCGAACACCTCGGGGTTCACGACGCCCGCGGGCCGGCGGCCGGCGGCCAGCTCGATCATTCCCTGGCACGCCGTGCGGCCGATGTCGCGGAACAGTTCGTCAGTCCAGGCGATACAGTGGGGCGCCAAGAGCACGTTGTCAAGCTGGGCCAGACGCGGCGGCGCCGTGAGCGGTTCGCTGACGAAGCAGTCAATCGCCGCGCCGGCGATTCGCCGCTCGTTCAAGGCGTCGAACAGCGCATCCTCGTCGACGATGCCGCCGCGGGCCGTGTTGATCAGATACGCCGTCGACTTCATCAATGCCAGCTCGCGGGCGCCGATCAGGTTGCGCGTCTGCTCGTTCAACGGACAGTGCAACGAGACGTAATCGGAGTTGGCCAGCAGTTCGTCGAGCGAGACCGCTTTCGCGCCGCACTCGGCCAATGCTTCCGCCGGTGCGAAGGGATCGAACACGAGCGGCGGCTGCATGCCGAAGCCGGCCAGCAATTCGACCACCGACCGGCCGATGCCGCCGAAGCCCACCACGCCCAGCGTCCGCTCGCGCAGTTCGCCGCCCATGTACTGGCTGCGATCGTCCCAGCGGGCTTCGCGCACCAGGCGGTCCTTGGCCCGCAAATGGTGCGACAAGGCCAGCATCCAACCGACGGTCGCCTCGGCCACCGAGCGATCGACCGCCCCCGCCGTGATATAGAGCAGCACGTCGGCCGCCGTACACGCCGCCACGTCGACGCTGTCGTAGCCGACGCCGAAACGGCCGATGGCCAGCAGGTCTCGGGCGGCAGAAAGGCTGCGGTGCGTGACGCGCGGCGCGAGCACAATGGCGCCGTTGACGCCGGCCAACTGTTCGGGTTCGATCTCGGCGCGATGCTCGGCGAAGCGTTCGACCTGAATGCGCGGAAACGGCTCGAACAGGCTCAGGCCGAGATCGCGATACCGCGTGCGGCCGGCCGCATCGTAAAAATCGGCGGTCAAGGCCACGCGGAAAGGCTCCTCGGCGGAAGCTGTGGGCAGGTTTTCGTCGTAGAGCATCGTCACCGTGCGTTTTTTTGAGGCATCGCCGGGCAATGAATGTTCAATCTAAGCATGCCGAAACGGGTCCGCGAATTATAACGGCATTCATTGCCCGGAAATGCCTTGAAAAACGCGCGCCCCCATCTTCTCAGCTGCCGAAATCACCCGCCGAATCTTCGCAGAAGCCCCGGAACAGGCGCAAGGCATTTGGCTACTTCCAAGGATTCCCTTCCGGTGTTGCACAGCGTTCGTCGACCACGATCCGCTCGGGTTTCGCCCCGGCGTAGACCCAGAGCATTTCCATCGGCCCGTCCGATTCGTTGATGAAGTAATGCACGCGGCCGCGCGGTTGCAGCGCCGTGGCGCCGTCGCTCATCGAGTAGCGCCGCCCTTCGACGATGCACGTCGCCACGCCCGAGATGATCGAGATCGATTCGTCGAAATCGTGAACGTGGGCCGGCAGCCGCCCTCCCGGCTGAAACAGCCCGTAGCCGCCGCTCATCTCGATGCCGGGCATCAGCACGTCGTTGAAGCAGTCGATGAACGCCGTCCCCGGTCCGGCGGCGCCGCGCTTCGCCGTCGCGAAGCGGTTGACTCGCTCGGCGCCGGCCAGCCCCGTCGAATCGGACGGCATGCTCCGCCGGGAGAAGAACTTCTTGACCAGCGTTCTCGCCGGCGCGTCGGTCGCCATCGCGATGTGAAACACGGCGGGTTCCGCGGCCGACGTGTTGCGCGCGTAGTGCGCGCGGCCGGCGGGAATCACGACGTTGTCGAGCTTTTCCAGCGCGTAGATGCGGCCTTCGACTTCGATCGTGGCCGCGCCCGACAGCAAGGTGATCGACTCGGTAAACATATGTTCGTGATACGGCAGCTCGGCGCGCGGCGCGAACGTGACGAATCCGGTCGTCAATCGTCGCGCCTGGTTGTGCTGGCCCACGAGCGCTTCGAAGCGGACCCCCTCGGCGATTTCCACGATCGGCCCCGAGCCGACCGAGTTCATCACTTCCGGTCGATCGGGCCGCATCGATGCCGGCGGCCGGGCCAAAGGCGGCGCCGAGCTGACGGCTTCCAACGAAGCCTGCATCGGCCGATCGCGGTTGACCGCGGCCAGCGACCCGCGCAAGCCTCGCAGCAACAATCCCGAGTCGATGCCCACGCCCAGCATGCGAAAGCCTTGCGCTTGGCGCTGGAGCAGATTCTCGTTGCTCGTCGCCAACAGGCCGCAATGCTTGCCCGCGCGCAAGATGACGTCTTTCATTTTCAAGATCTGCTCGGCGACGCCGGGGCCTTCCCACTGGCCGCGATAGCCGGCCGTCGACGAAAAATCGGCCGGCCCGAAGAAAAACAGCTCGGCGCCGTCGACCTGGCACATCTGCGGGACTTGCCGCACGGCCTTGACCGATTCGACGATCGGCACGACCAGCACGTGCTCGTTGGCCGCCTCGGTATGCTCGGCAAAGCATTGCCCCCAGCACGTCGCGCGCTCGGCGCCGATGCCGCGCAAGCCGTCCGTCGGATAGCGCGAGTAGGTCACGGCCTGCTTGAACTGTTCGGCCGTCTCGACCCAGGGGACGACCACGCCTTCGGCGCCGATGTCGAGCGCCCGCTTGATCAACCCGCCGTTGAGTTCCGCGATGCGCACCAGCGCCACCGTATCGCTGCGCACCGCGGCTCGCAGGTGCTCGACGATTTCCTTCCAATCGAGATGGCCGTGCTCCGCGTCGATCACGACCCAATCGAGCCCAAGCGCCACGGCCATCTCGGTAATGCTGGGCGACTCCAACGTCACCCACAGGCCGAACACAGGCTCGCCCGCGGCCAGCTTGCGGCGGAGTTTTCGAACGGCGGCGGTCTTCATAATAATGTTTTAATGTGCCTGGGCTACGTAAAAAACTAATTGCTTGCACTCTGATTGTGCAGTGATTATCATTCTGATTATCACTGATCTAGCTGGGCTTTGGGGAGGTGTCAAGTGACCATGGTAATTGCCGCCGCCGAAAAATCGACCGCCGCGCCAGGGAGCGTGCTGGATTCGATCTGGGAAATCGTCCGCCAGCGCGGGTTGAAGTCGGGCGATCAGCTCCCTTCGATCCGCGAATTGGCCGAACGGCTGGGGGTCAAGCAAACGGCCGTCCGCGACGCCCTGCTCAAGGCCGAGGCGATGGGCCTGGTGAACGTGCTGCCTCGTGCCGGCGCCTTTTTGCGAGGGAGCGTTCCCGCCCCGGCGACCAATGGGGCGTCGCTCGATGAATCGCTGGCAGGCGCGTTGCACGACGCCTTGCTCGGCGGCGAGCAGAATCTGCTGCACATGCTCGACGCTCGCCGATTGATCGAGATCGAATTGGCGGGCCGGGCCGCCGACCGCCGCCGCCTGGAAGACCTATTGCCGGTGCGGCGGGCGCTCGAAGCCATGCTGCAATTGCCCGCCGATGCCGCACGGGCCGAACACGTGACGCACGACGTTCGCTTTCATATCGAGATCGCGCGGCTGTCGGGCAACCTGGTGCTGTTCGTCGTGCAGCGCACGCTGCTGGAATTGCTGCGTCCGCACCTGAATGAAGTGCCCCGCGGCTTGCAGCGCCGCACGCAGACCGGCCGCTCGCACGTCGCCATTTACGAGGCGCTGGTGGCCGGCGACGCCGAAAAGGCGCGCCGCGAGATGCGCGAGCACCTGAGCCTGGCTTACGACGTTCTGCTCCGCGATCTTCAACAAGTTCCCGCCCTCGAATACTGATCTTGCCCGCCGAGGTTTTCGATGCGCCGATATTGCCGCTTGCTGGCGCCGCTGATCGCGATGCTCGCCGCCGCCCCGCTCGTGCGCGCGGCGGATGCCGACGACGCGGGCCGCGAATTCTTCGAGAAGAAGATTCGCCCGCTGTTGGTCGAGCATTGTTACGAGTGCCACTCGGCCGAAGCCCAGAAGCTCGGCGGCGGCTTGCGGCTCGACCATCGCGACGGTTGGCTCGCTGGCGGCGATTCGGGCCAGGCGATCGAGCCGGGCAAGCCCGAGGAAAGCCTGCTGATTCAGGCCGTGCGCTACGCCGACGACGCAGTGCAGATGCCGCCCAAGGGCAAACTGCCAGCCGCGGCGATCGCCGATTTGGAAGCCTGGGTCAAGCTCGGAGCGCCCGATCCGCGCATCAAGGCGCCCGCCGTCAAGGCCGCGACGTCGTGGGAAGAAACGCTGCGCGTGCGGCGCGATTGGTGGAGCTTGCACCCGGTCGTCGAACCTCCGCTTCCGCAGCCGAAGCGCGCCGATGACTCCGAAAACGTAGATGCGGCATCCTGCCGCATGCCTCGAAAGCGGCAAGGATGCCGCTTCTACTCCGAGAACCCGGTCGATCGTTTCATTCTCGCCCGGCTCGAAACCGAGGGCTTGGACCCGGCAGAGCCGGCGCCGCCCGAAACGCTGGCCCGGCGGTTGAGCCTCGTTTTGACCGGCTTGCCGCTCGCTCCGCAGCGGGTTGCTGCGTTTGCAGAACAGATCAAAAGCCTCGGCGCCGACGCCGCGACCGAACGGCTGGTCGACGAATTGCTGGCCTCGCCCCACTTTGGCGAACGCTGGGCCCGGCATTGGCTCGACGTCGTGCGGTTCACCGAGACGCACGGTAACGAGTGGAACTACGAAGTCCATCATGCCTGGCGCTACCGCGACTACCTGATCCGGGCCTTCAACGCCGACGTGCCGTACGACCAGTTCGTGCGCGAGCACATCGCCGGCGACCTACTGCCGGCGCCTCGCCGCAACGAGGCCGACGGGATCGACGAATCGGTCATCGGCACGGCCTTCTACCGCTTCGGCGAAGTGAATCACGACGATTGCATCGGCCTGCGCGAGATCGGCTTCGACCTAGCCGACAACCAGATCGACACGCTGACCAAGGCGTTTCAGGCGACGACCGTGGCCTGCGCCCGCTGCCACGATCACAAGCTCGACGCCGTCTCGATGCAGGATTACTACGCCCTGCTCGGCATCGTCCGCAGTTCGCGGATGGTCAGCCACACCATCGACGCGCCCGACGCCAACGCCGCCGAGCTTGCGCAACTGCGCCAGATCAAACGCGAACTGCGCCCCGAACTGGCGGCCGTTTGGACCGCCGACGCGCAGCAGGTCGGCCGCTATCTCGCCGCGGCGCGGGCCAAGCGTGCGAATCATCCTTACGCCGAGCAACTGGCCGCAGGGCTCGACGCCGCGCGCTTGGAAAAGTGGATCGCGGCATTGGCCGTCGAAAAGGCGCCGCTCGAAGACTCGTTCGAGCCGTACCGCCGGCTGGCCGCGGCTGGCGAAGACCCGGCGGCCTTTCAAGCAGCCTGGCAAAAACTGGCCGCGGAGTACGCCGAACAAGACCGCCAGCGGGCCGAGTTCAATCAGACGCAGTTCACTGCTTATGCCGATTTCCGCGGCGGCGCCACAGACACGCGGCCAGTCGAGTGGCAAGTCGGCGGACAAGGGCTTCGCGACGGCGCGGTGCGCAGCGGCGATTTCGTCGTGGCGCCCGAAGGCGATCCGCTCATCAAGACCGTGCTGCCGGCCGGCTGCTTCACGCACGCCGCAAGCGACAAGCTCAACGGCACGCTCCGCTCGCCCGTGCTGCCGCCGGGCAAGTCGCACATCAGCTTTCAGGTCATGGGCCAGCGCAGCAGCGCCTTGCGGCTGGTCTCGAACAACTGCCAGCTCAACTACAAGAACTACCGGGCGCTGACCTCCGACGCCTTGCAGTGGATCACGTTCTCGCCGCCGCCGGATCGCGAAAGCCTGCGGACCTACGCCGAGCTGATGACGATGTTCGACAATCCCAAGTTTCCCGACCAGCTCAGCGCGCTCGGCGGCGACGCGGCGAACTACAAGCTGCCTTGGGAAAAGGCGGCCGAAAACCCGCGTTCGTATTTCGGCGTCACGCGCGCCGTGCTGCACGAAGGGCCTGAGCCGCCGCGCGCCGAACTTTCGCACCTGCGGCGATTGTTCGCCGACCCGCCGCCGGCGAACCTGGCCGAAGTCGAGTCGCGCTACGCCGCGGCGGTCGGGCAGGTGGTGCAAGCCTTTGGCGAAAACAAGGCCGCGGATGACGACGTGCAATGGCTCAACGCGTTGGTGCGCCGCGAGCTGCTCTCGAATAAAACCTCCGCATCGCCGAAGTTGGAATCGCTCGCTCAGCGGTATCGTCAAATCGAAGCCGGGCTGGCGTTGCCGCGGATCGCGCCGGGCGTTGCGGACGGCGGCGCGGGCTACGATCAGCCGGTTTTCGCTCGCGGCGACTGCAACCGGCCGGGCGAACCGGCGCCGCGGCGTTTTTTGGAAGTATTGTCGACTTCGCCTAATCCAGTGAAGCCATTCGAGGCCGCGGGCAGCGGCCGGCTGGAACTCGCGGAAAGAATCGCCAGCCCTGCCAACCCGCTCACGGCCCGCGTGATGGTCAATCGCATTTGGCATCATCTGTTTGGCGCCGGGCTGGTGCGCACCGTCGACGATTTCGGTCACGTGGGCGAACTGCCGTCGCATCCGGAGTTGCTCGACTATCTGGCTGCGCGGTTCGCGGCCGACGGCTGGTCGGTCAAGCGGCTGATCCGCACGATCGTGCTGTCGCGGACGTTCCGAGCATCGAACCAACCTTCGGCCGCGGCGAAGGATCGCGACCCGCAGAACCGGCTGCTGTCGCACTACTCGGCTCGCCGCATCGAGGCCGAGGCGATCCGCGATTCGATCCTGGCCGCTTCGGGCCGGCTCGATCTGGCGCTCTACGGCATGAGCGTGCAGCCGTACCGCGAGCAGGAAAACGCCGACCGGCGGCTGTTCCCCGGCCCGCTCGATGGCGCCGGCCGCCGCAGCATTTACATCAAGAACACGCTGATGGAAGCCCCGAAGTTTTTGGGCGTGTTCAACTTTCCCGGCGGCAAAGTGGCGCAGGGCCGCCGCGACGTGACCAACGTGCCGGCGCAGGCCCTGGCGTTGCTCAACGACCCGTTCGTCGTCCAGCAGGCCGACGTTTGGGCCGGCCGGTTGATCGAGTGCCCCGACGCCGCCCCCGGCGAGCGGATCGACGCGATGTTCCGCACCGCCCTTGGCCGATCGCCGACCGCCGAGGAGCGAGGCCGCTTCGAGCAGGCTGCCCGACAATTGGCCGAACTGCGCCAAACGCCCGACGCCGACGTGCTCAAGAGCCGAGGCATCTGGAAAGACCTGGCCCACGCGATCTTCAATCTGACCGAATTCATTTATATTCCATGAGTTGCCGTAGGGTGGGGGGGGGGGGCC
>DATKRK010000307.1:0-6909 GCA_035532215.1 Pirellulales bacterium
ATCCGCGACTGGCCGCGTCGCAAGCCTCACAAGCCGCCGGGACCGCCTCAACTCCACACCCTCACGGATGAACAAAAGGCCTTACGCGATCAACTACTTAAAGCCGCCTGACGAGAGCATCGAATATCGGCGTTGGATGGCGTTGGTGCGGCTGTCGTCGTCTTCGAAGCCGCGTAGGTTATGCTTCAGCATATCCGAAATCCGCTCCCGCGCGCTTGCACTGAGCCGGCACGCGGCCACGGCGAGAAGCGTTGCCAGCGCGCCGAATCGCCGCGGGGCCGCCTTGCCCGCCGCGCCGGCCGATCGAGTTTTCCACCGGGTCTATAAATCCTGAATCGCGCGCCGCCCAAGCGCGCAGCATCGCCCCTGAGCGCGCAAGCTCTCTCGACGATAACGCTTCGTCCCCGCGTTTTCAAACCCCGCGCCCAAGCCGCCCGGCGAGCGAAAAGCCCTGATGCGAGCCGAGCCCCCTTGCGCCCACTCCCGATCTCAAAGACCGGGTGGGTAAAGACTGGGTGTCTAGGTTTGCAGCGCCCCATCCACGAACTCCCACAGCGCCTTCGTCGCCGGATCGTCGGGCAGCCCGAGGTTGTCGTTGAGCCGCACGTGGTGCGTCTCTCGGGCGCCGAACAGTGTGACGGGGATGCCGGCGCCTTTGAGCACGGCGCCGAGACGCTGGGCTTGCGCGGTGGTGTCGGGATGGTCGGCGACGTACAGCAGCAGAAACGGCGGAATGCCCTTGTTCGGCGCCACGTGCGTGACGGCCGAGTAGTCGCGGTGCTTTTCAGGAGTGATGCCGAACTTTTCGCGATGGCCGAACTTGGCCTGCGGCTGGCCGTGGACGCGGCGCCGCGTCTCGGCCGTCTCGATGATCGCCGGCACGTCGTAGGTGTCGCCATCGACGGGCACGCAGCCCTTGAGCACGCTGAACGGCACGCCCTCGGCCTTCAGATAACGATCGTCGGTACACATCAGCGCCGCAAGCTGCGCCCCGGCGGAATGGCCCATCACCAGGATGCGATTCGGGTCGCCGCCATACTCGGCGATGTGCTTGTGGACCCAGCCGAGCGACTTGGCCACGTCGCGAAACAGCGTCTCCATCTCCACCTTCGGCAGCAGGCGATAGTTGGTCGAGACGAACACGAAACCCCGGTCGACGAACGCCTGTGGTTTGTGCTTCACGCCGGTCTTGTCGCCCATCTGCCAGCCGCCGCCGTGAATCCAGAACACGACCGGATGGCCTTTGCCTTCCGGCGGTGCGTAGATATCGAGCGTTTGCCGCTCGGTCTTCGGTTCGGCGTAAGGGACATCGCGAGCGACTTTCGCTTCGGCGCCTTGGCAGTTTGCAGCGCAAGGCGCGGCGAGAGTCGAGATGCCGAGGAGCAACAACGCAGCCATCGTTTTCATAGGGGTTCGCCTCCGTAGTGAATTGCCAGCCAGATCGTCGGTTCGTCGGGCGCCGTCCATTCTACTCGATGCCGCCGGTGGGAGGGGATATGGAGGAACGAGCCCGGCCGCATTTCGATTTCGCCCTCCTCGACCTTCAGCCGGGCCGCGCCTGGGCTGCGCAAGATCGTGGTTCCGTAAAGAGATCGTTTGTTCTGTTTTTGTTCGGCCACGACGGGGCATCTTTCGTTTGATGACTCAAACGCGGAAAACTTTTCTCTAGCCCAGGCGTTTACGCCTGGGAATTCGCGAGGCACACACGACCCTCCCCACGATCGGCGTCTCGCAGGCCGCGTTGCGGCCCGCGAGACGCCGATCGGGATCGGGGGTAAAATCTTCCCGGATCCCAGGCATAAATGCCTGGGCTAAGTAAAAGAGCGCCCGCGGCGGTGGCGCGCGGAACAAAATCGACGTAGACTTGGCCCCGCATCGGACCTAAAAATCGTGCATTTTGCGCAGCCTGGGCCGCGCCTTGAAAGAGCACGACCGCACCGTGCAGGAACTGCCGGGCCACAACGGCGTTCGCACGACGATGATCTACGCGCACGTTTCGAACCGGGGCGCCCTCGGCATCCGCAGCCCGGCCGACGGGCTCGCTCGCCGGCCCGACAAGCGCCAGGCAGGAATGGCCTATCACGCCGGACAAAAGCGTGACAATGAGACGACCGATTGATACGATGCGAGTTACCGCAATCCACTGCCTGCGCGTTAGGCCGCTCATCTGCGGCCTGCAGCCGCCGCTACTGAACTCAGTCGTCATGCCACTAAATCGAACTCAATGACTGACCACGATCCCTTCAACGAACCGGAAACTGCCCACCCACGCGCACGCGAATTGATGCGTGAACCGTTGTTTTGGGACTGCGTTGACGAGTCCGCACCCTTTGGCAGCGACGAAGGCAGCGACGCCTACTACGAATGGCGAAACTGGCGAGAAGAGAATCCCGATGCCCCGCTCACTGAATGTTTCGATTGGATTCTCGCTGGCAATCTCGACGCGTATAATGACTCGCTTGCGTCGGACGCTCAAATCGAGAAGGACGCAGCCGATCCTGAGAATGCTTTACTTGGCGACCAATACGACATATTCACGCTGGATACGACAATCATCGCGACGGGTCTTGGCCAATTGATGGACGAAGGCGTGATCGATCCTGCGGCCAAGCCGTTCATGTTCGTTGCAATCAAGCGACAGCGCAATCCCAAGGCAGGGCGCTATGACGATGCGACTCTTGATGCTATTGCGCGCGTCGTAAAGGAAGCCTGAACGGGCAATTCGCGGCATAACAAACCGTTGCACACGGAGCCACAGCCGCGCGGGTTCGGGAATCGGAGTCGTTCGCCGTGGCCCACCCTACGAAACTCGGGGTTTTTCGTGACATAAACGTCGGCCGTGCCCATGTCAGTGGGTGATCTGTGCCGTTACGTTGCTTTGGACACGCACCATGACTTCCTACCTACAAATCTCAGAGCGCAAGGGCATGTTCAGCTTCATGCTGCGTTCCTGCACGTCCGGCATTCTCGCCCACATTCTGGACCCAGTCGTACCTTTTGTCTGGATTCGCGGCCACACTCCGATGCGTTACATCCAGTGGTGGAGCACGCAGACTCGTTTGTCTGAGCGTGGAGCACTTCACGACGTGGAGGTGCGCTCGATGGAGTTCGATCTGCAGTTACGCACCGTTCGTTTTTTGGAGCTTCTGCCGGAGTTCGAGGACCACGGTTTGTTGTTGTTTCAGATGACCCGCAGAGTGCCAGACACGCTCACACTTTACGGCGTCTCTGACGACGCTGCTGACCGAGTATTGCTGCAGAACGGATTGCACTTGAAATTCTATTTGCCGCATGCGGTCGAGTGTGCGCAGTTGGCTTCGCCGCATCGCGAAGTTGTGGAGCGCGCGTTGCAGAAGCCGGAGGTCAGAGAGATTGCGTATGGGGCAGGCTAACTGTCGCTGCAGCGATCGGCCACCCGGCCTTGCCTCGAAAAACGCACGCCTCCAGCTTCTCAGCGGTCGGAACCACCCACAGATTCTCCGGAAGAGCCGAGTTTTGTAGGGTGGGCACTGCCCACCAGAACTGCCTTGTCGCCCGAAAGTGAACGCTACATGAGCGACTGCGGTTGGCAACACTTACCGAGCGCGCAGCGGCGAACCGAATTGCCAGCTTGGGAAACGCTGCGACACATCTGGTGGGCAGTGCCCACCCTACGAAACTTTGAAAACGCAACCGCGGCCCCGCTAACCCGCGCCAAAACGACCCACAGGTTCTGCGGAAGAGCCGTTTATTTGAACGTGCCCATGTCGTCCAGCAGAAGTAGTAGGTGCGGCGGATGAAAATAAGCGTTTTGCCCGATCACCTTCTTCCCGTTCATAGCCGCATCGGATGGCATCACATAACTATGCCAAATCGGAGGAACTGACGGATCAATCTGATTCATTCCATTGCGCTGGTCGATGCGAAATGCGTTTCCGTGGAAACATCCGTTTCGCAGGTGGCGGAAAAACTGAAGCTCCGGTGGCCAGTCGGCGCTCTTGCCAAAAGTCGTACTGAAGTGGTCCCTGAATCGCTCGAACGCCCCGCCGACAAGATAGGAGAGTACGGTTTCGAACAGCGACGTTGGCACCGCCCCCTTTACTACCTCGAACTCGTCGGAGGCGTCCGGGAACTCCATTTCGGCGTTCGACGCCGAATAGTTCGCAGGAATAATTGTGAATTCCAGAGTCGCGGGCTTCCTCTCCCCCTTCCGCGCGAAGTCAACAAGCGGCTGAGACACGTGCAACAGGCAATCTTCACTGCTTCCCAGACTTTGCCAACGCATCATCTCAGGGTAATCTGGCAAGTCCCATGTTCCGGCGACTTTTACACGGATATCTTTTGCTTTGTCGTCCTCCCTTGCCTCAAAAGCGGAAAGCAGTTGGCTCACGATCGTCGCTAAACGAGTAGCATCCTTTTGAGCCTCAACGTGCAGACCGACTGCAAGTGTTCCGAGATAGAGGAGATATACTTGGAGGCATTCATCGAAAAAGGGATGGCCCTCGGGGATGCATCGATGAATCGTCACGAATGTTTCCTTTATGTAAAGGATGCTGATTTCCCCTGTCCGCCGATCAAACTCATCTGATATCGCGCCAAACGCCCGGCTCAGGGGTGCTATGGCAATCGAGGCGCACTAGTTCAGCTCATCAAGGTCGTCATTGACGAGATGAGCCGGTAACCATCGCACGCACCGTTTAGAATCTTAAACGACACCGCACATGCGTCACAGGTTCAATATTTATGCCTCCGCGTTCGTCTTCGCCCCCAACGCGACGGCGGCGAACTACTCGGGCAGCGGTTGGCCGCGGGTTTCGGGGGCGAACGGCAAAGCCAGCAGGCCGACCAGAAACACCGAGCACATCGTGACGCCGGCGTAGCGCATCGGTTCGGGCTTGTCGGCGAATACCTCGCTGGTTAAGAGCCCCAGCGCCGTCGGCCCGATGGCCGCCACGAACCGGCCGACGTTGTAGCAGAACGAAGTGCCCGTGCTCCGCAGGTGCGTGGGGAACAGTTCGGGGAAGTAGATCGCATACCCGCCGAACAGCGAGAGCTGGCAGAAGCCCATCAAGGGGATCATCCAGAAGACGTCGGTGATCGTTTGCATCTTCCAGAAGGCCAAAGCGGTGCTCAACATCGCCAGCACGAACGAGATGGCGAAGGTCGGCTTGCGCCCCAGTACGTGCGTGACCAGGCTGAAGGCGTAAATGCCGAAGAAAGCGCCGACGTTGATCATCACCGAAGTGATCGCGGCCCAGAAGCCCAGCCGACCGTTGATCGCCTTGGTGCGTTCGGCGATCCTGGCGATCTCGTCATCAGCCGACTTCGCAGCGGCGACGTCGGCGGCGAGATACGCTTCGCGGCGGCTGCGCTCGTCGGCGGATTGCGGCTTCCAGCCTTTATCGGCGATGCCTTCGTCCAACAACTCGAGGGCCGACTCTTTCGATACCGTGCGACCCTGCTTTTGCAGTTCCAACGCGGCGCCAAACAGACGCTCGGCGTCTTTCTCTTCCGGCTTGAGACTCAACAAGTTGGCGGGCTGGATCTTGTCGTCCAGGCGGTCGAGCACGTCGGGCGAGGTGAACACATGCTGCAAAAAGGCTTGGTCCTTGACGGCTTCGCCTTGGTCGCGGGCTTCGCTTTCGAAGGTCTTGCGAAACACCAGCCGGTTCAAGTCGATGCTGAAGAAACCGATGCCCCACAAGCCGACCACGCCCGAGAAGGCCAGCATCAGCCCGACGATGGCGTTTTTTCGCCAGCGCGGATCGCCGAACAACTCAGAGTACGAGCCGAGCCGTTTGGCGACCGCTTCCTCGGAGGCGTTGGCCTGCCAACGTTCGGGCTCCTTGAGTCGGCGACGAATCAGCACGGCCAACAACGCGGGCACGGTGCCGACGACGAACATCCAACGCCACGAGTGGCCGACGCCCACGGCGCCCGTTTTTTCCAAATGGCTGAGCGACATGCTGATCAAGGCGGCTGTGACGTTGCCGATCGCCGACAAAGCCTGCAGCAGCCCCAGCGCAAACGGCCGGGCGCGGTCGGGCATGACTTCGGCGACCAGCGAGATGCCAACGGCAAACTCTCCGCCCACGCCCAGCCCGGTCAGAAACCGATACATTGCGAAATCCCAAACCGATTTCGACAAGGCGCTCAGCCCGGTGCATGCCGAGTAGATTAAAATCGTCCACATCATCGTCTTGGCCCGACCGATGCGGTCGCCCATGATGCCGAAGGCGATGCCGCCCGTGGCCCAGCCGATCAAGAAAATCGACGTCGCATAGCCGCCATACTCGCCCACGCGCGGATCGGAGGCCGAGGTCCCCAGCAACTCGGTGCAGGCCGGAAGGCGCGCCAGGTTGAACAACTGCTGGTCCATCGTATCGAACAGCCAGCCCAGGGCGGCGACGACAAAGACGAACCAGTGATAACGATTCAACTCGCGATACCAGGGCCGGTTGACGGTGCTCATAGCGACGAGAGGCTTCCTGTTTCAAGGCGGGAGGCACGGATCGATCGCAATCGATGCGAAGTCCGAAATTGACCAGATGGCCGGGGGAGAGTCAAGGTTCCAAGTTCCAGGTATCAGGTATCAGGTATCAGGTATCAGGTATCAGGTATCAGGTATCAGGTATCAGGCGACAGGTCATTTGCCAGGCGCGCGATTCTTGGAACCTGGAACCTGGAACTTGGAACCTGAATCAAAACGGCCAGATCAGCGGCGCCAGAATCACGGTAATGACGCCGATCAGCAAATCGAGCGGCACGCCGACCCGCAGATAATCGGTGAAGCGATAGCCGCCGGGGCCGTAGACCATGAGATTCGTCTGATATCCGATCGGGGTCGCAAACCCGGCCGAAGCGGCCATCATCACCGAAATCACGAACGGCATGGCGCTCACTTCCAGGCGTCCGGCCGTGGCGATCGCC
>DATKRK010000308.1:0-17456 GCA_035532215.1 Pirellulales bacterium
GGAGGCCCCTGGATTCACGGCGCTCAGCACGACGTTGCCGCCCGCGCCAGAGCCCGAAGCCGTCACGCCCGTCTGGGCCGAAACGTTGTTGATGGCGTCGGTCAACACCTGGCTGTTGGCGATCAAGTCGGTCGTATTGACCTTGACCTCGACGGTTCCCAGGCTGCCGGTGACGTTGAAGGCGCTGATGTCCACGGCGCTGGCGGCCGTGAGGCCGGCCAGCACCGATCCCTTGATGGTGTCGGTGGTCTGCGTCGGCTGCGCCAAGGTCGGCGCGACGGTGGCGTTGAACGAGATCGAGCTGTCGGTGTAGCTGACGGCGTTGCCCTGGCCCGTGAACTGGCCGCCGCCTTGAGCCGTGGTGATCGTGCCTTGTGCGTCGAGACCCGCGGTGGCTTCTTGCGTGCCGCTCGTGCCGGTGCTGTTGACCAGCGTGATATCGGCGTTGTTCGTGGCGGCGATCGCCTGGAAGCTGAGCTTGGCCGCGGAACCGTAGTCCTGGCTCGTGAGCGCCAGGTTCGCCCCGCCGCCGCTGCCCGAAGCGGTCACGCCCGTCTGGGACGTCACGGCGTTGATGGCGTTCGACAAGGCCGAAGTGTCGTTCAGCACGGCGTCGTTATTGACGGTGACGATCGCATTGCCCTTGTCGCCGGTGATCTGGTAAGTCGTGGTGTTCGACGTGCCGGATACGCCCGCGGCGCCGGTCAAGGCCGCCTGGTTCGTCTCGGCGCCGTTGATCAGCGTGGCGTCGGAGGTGTTGGTGGTGTTCGATCCGCTGGCGCCATTGGCCAGTGCGTTGGCCAGCAGGTACGAACCCGAGCCAACTTTGCTGTCGGTGATATTCACGCTGGCGCCCAGGCTGCTGCCGGCAATGCCGTCGGTTCCGAGCGTGGCGACGAGGCCGGTCGAACTGGTGCGGGCGTTGATCGCGTCGACGACCGACTGACTGCTGTTGACGGCCAGGGCATTGTCGAACGTGACATTGACCGGAGAAGACGAATCCTTGTTGCCCGCGATTTGCAGCGTCGTCAGATCCGTCGCAGCGGTGGCCGCCGTGCCGTTAGCGGTCTGGTCGGTGGCCAAGGCGGCGCCACCGTGCTGGAGCGAAGTGTTGCTGCTATCCACGTATACCTTTGCGGTGCCGTTCTGTTGCAGCGTGTCCAGCGTCACGGTCGTGCCTGTAGCCGTCGCGTAAATGCCCGTCTGCTTGGAAACGGTGTTGATCTGTTGCGCCAGGTAGGTGGCGCCCGTGGCGCCGGTATTCAAGCCGCTGGCGCCGTTTTGCAGCGTGATGGTGGTCGTGCTGCCGTTCGTGGTATTGTTGAGTTGGGAGATGGAGCTGTCTTGGTTCGTCAAGGTCAGCGTCGTCGTCCCGGAGGCAAGCGAGCCGGTAATGGCCGCCACGCTGATGGCCGCGGTGGCCGAGGCGCCGGCCGCCGTGGTCAGGCTGTTGAGATCGCTGCCGGCCGCGGCGCCCGCGGCATCGGCGCCGACCGAGCCGAAGCCGTTAATCGTGCTGGTGGCGTGCGTCGAGGTGCCGAGCGAAAGGTTGTTCAAGCCGGCGCCGGCCGCTTGCGACAAACCGAGCACCTGGATGTTGGATTGCGTCGCTTGCTGATTGAGCGTCAAGACGTTGCTGTTGGCGCCGTTCGTGCCTTGGGTGAACGAATTGACCTGGATGTCGGCCGTGGTCTGAAACACCGAACCCAGACTGCCGTTGACGTTGAAGGCCTTGTTGCCGTTGAGCAATTGGTCGCCGCCGAACACCGTGGTCTGGCCGATGCGGTCGATGCTGTCGATCGCCGAATCGACCTGCACCTGATTGGCCGCGATTTCGGCGGCCGAGATGGCGCCTTTGTTCGCTGACGCCTGCACGAGGCCGCGGATGTTGTTCAGCAACGTGCTGACTTGCGACAGGGCCGAGTCGGCCGTGGCCACGATGTTGTCGGCGCGCTGGCTGTTGGTGATCGCCTGGCCGATCGAAACCACTTCGCTGCCGAGCACCGAAGCCGCAATCAGGCCGCTCGGGTCGTCCTTGCCGGAGTTGATTCGCAAACCCGTCGACAACCGTTGCAGCGCCGTCTGCTCCGAGATTTGGTTGTTGTACAGGTTTTGCTGAGCTTGCAAAGAAACAATGTTCGTGTTGATGCGGGTCATCTAGACACCCCAGTGATAAAAGGACTGAGTCCAAGCCTACCGGATGGTGGGGAGTCGCTCATCCCGGACCAGCTTGCCTGCGCGCCGCGGGGTTCGTAACCCGGCGGTACACGCTTCACGGTTGTAAAAAACGCACTGCCTGATTCGCCGTTCCTGAACCCGGTGGTTCAGGCGGACCGCCCGCGAAGGCGTCCTTCGTCGTGGCGTCTCTCTGGCGTTCATCGGCAACCGTGGTTGCGCGTCTTGGGAAAAATAGACGGGTATCCGAGATTTTTCCCCATTCGGCGGCCCGCAAATCCGGCGCAACCGCTCGCATCAGCGGATGCGCTAGCGGCGAGGAGAGCCCGGACGACGATCGCAGCGGATGTACCGGATCGATGCGATGTGAAGCGCGGCGTCAGGCGCCGGCTGCCGGACCGCCGGGCTTGCCGATCCCGCGAGTGTCTTTCGGTTCCAAGCGGCTGGCGCGCAGATTCTCTCGCTGAATCGCCTCGTAGACTTCCTGTCGGTGCACGGGAATCTCGGAGGGCGCGTTGATGCCCAGACGGACCTTGTCTCCGCGGATATCCACAATCGTGATGACAATATTGTCACCGATCATGATGCTTTCGTCGCGTTGTCTCGACAAAACAAGCATCGCTGGCTCCTTCGGCGCGCTTATGCGGCGATCAAGCGCTCTTCTTGAGGGGGGCGGGCTGTGTGGTGAGTTCGTATTGCACGGGCTGATCTCCGTTGGCGATCACCTGGCGGCCCAATCGCCGCCCGAGGTTGACGACCACCGGGGCTTTCAAATTCAAGGTAATCGAGCGCTCGTTCTTGCCGACGATCGTCAATACCTGCGCATCTTGTACTTCGGCCAGTTCCAACGGCGCCAGTTCGCTGCGGAACACGCGGAATTGGTAGCCGGGCACGAATCGGCGGGGGCTGACTACGGCCAACGCCACTTCCGCTCGCGAGGCGCACTGCAGCCAGCCCAACGCACTGTTTTGCACGTCGGCCAACAAGACCCAGTGCCGGCAATCTTCCAACCCCAGCAGTCCCGTGGGAAATCGGATCACATCTTCCGCTTCGATTTCCAGGGCGCCGAATCGAGTCGTCTTGATCTGCATTTCGCTCACCCTACCTTCCGTGGAGATGCACGGGCGAATTAGCGCTTCGTCACGGCAGCGCACATTCGCTTCATCGGCCGGAAATCCGGGGGATGAACAATAAAAATCGCCGAATGGCGGGCGAAACGGCCGCGACGCGAGAATCGGCGAGCCGGTGGCGTTAGCCTCCGGGTAATACGAGAATCGGCGAGCCGGTGGCGTCAGCCTCCGGGTAATACGAGAATCGGCGAGCCGGTGGCGTCAGCCTCCGGGTAATACGAGAATCGGCGAGCCGGCGGCGTCAGCCTCCGGGTAATACGAGAATCGGCGAGCCGGCGGCGTGGCGCGCAGAACCCGGAGGCTGACGCCTCCGGCTCGCCGGCCGGAACCTCGCCGGAACGCGGACGTTTACCGGGCCGGTTGGCCCGATTCCGCGGCCTTTTTCCGTTGCTCGATGACGCGATCGACAAGCTTCGACTCGATGATCTTGTCGGCGAACGCGTTGCCGATCAGTTCGTTGCCGGCCTGGGTGTAGTGTACGTCGTCGTACAAAAACTCGGTCGTCTTGGGCACGCGCCGTTCCAAGTCGACCAGATCGACGGCAATCTCGGCGGTCAATCGCCGCGTCGAGTCGTTGAACAGGCGCATGCCCTCGATCATCGAACGCAGCGACGGGCGTTCGCCGCGGAAGTGATGAGAGAGCGGAAACAGCAGTAATTGCCGCTCCTCGGCCGTCAGATCGTCGCGATAGAGCGAAGGCTGAGTTGCCAGCAGCACGCGCATCCCTTTTGAACGAGCAATGGCGACAAAGTCGCGCAGATTGCGCTCGAACGCCGGCAGGCTCCGCCATTTCGTGACGTCGACCGGGTAAGCCTTGGGAACGAAGTAGGTTCGCATCCCGTTCAGCCCTTTGCCCTCCGGACCGTTAATGCGAATTTGGTCGAACCGCAGGTCGGAGCACCAGTGGCCTGCGAACCCGGCGACAAACCAAGGCAGCTTTCGGCCGTGGGTGGCCAGGCTTGCCGTGGCGCCCAGGTAATGCCGGTAATCCGACCAATAGGGCCCTTCGGCCAGCATGTCGGGCGAAAGGCTTCGCGCCAGGTCGTTGATGGCGTGAAACGCGATCACGAGATCCGGCGAGAAATCTTGGGCGAAAAACAGGAGCTTGATCGTGTCGTGCTCGGTGGTGTGCCAGTCGGCCCCGAGATTCTGAACCTCGATGCGGTATTGCGGGTAAGCCTGGCGAAGCCGCTGCTCCAAAACCCGGCAGTGCGTTTGCTCGTAGGGCACCGTGCCGCAATAGACGGTCGATCCGCCGAACACGAAGATCCGAAAAACATCGTCCGCCTTTTCCTGTTCGAGATCGTCGCCTCGAAACCCCCAGCGATTCACGTGTTGCGCCGTATCGTTCGGCACGGGCGTGTTTTGCAAATAAGGGTGGTACATGTCGCTGATCGTCGCCATGATTCGCCTGCCAACGAAGCGCTCGGTGAGCAGGCTCGTAGCCTGATACGAGCCCCACCAGGCGACAAACACGACCGTAAGCTTGTGCCACGGCCGCACCACGATCGTTCGCCCCGAGGGCGTCTTGAGTTCGTGCTGGACCGCGCAAAACCGGGCCAGAAAGTGAAACGCCGGCACGATGACGAGGAATTGCCAGGCCAAAAACCCGGTATACGCCGCGTCATATTTGCCGAGCACGACGGGCTCTTGAGAGGTGTGCAGCAGAAAGCCCAGCGAGACCGTGAAGAACGCGAGCGAAGCCAGGCGGGAAAGCCGGATGCCAAGCCGAGACGCTTTTACTTGTAACCGTTGAATCATGCGGCAGTTCAGGCTGTTTCGCGCGGAAAGAAGGGCCTCGGCGACCAGGACCGAATCTCGCCATTCTACGCTGTTTTCCGCGCAGCGTAAAACGCGGTCGAGGGCGAACCCGGCCGCGTCAACCGCGCTCGCTCGCCTGCCGGAAATCTACGCTTCCGCCAGCAAGACGCCGCTGCGCCGAACGATCCTACGCGGCGAACAGGCGGTCGATCTCGAATTGCAAAGATCGCGTTGAACCTGCACGATTTTGGTTCATCCGGCAGTTGCGCACCTATTCCGCAAATCGTCGCCTTCACGAGGGCTCGCAGTTGGATTTTCCGAGGCATCAGTCCGATGTCCAAAGGTAGTTGCGGCAAAGCGCAGACTGGCGGGTATGCCGACCCGGCCTGGGCTGCGCAAAATACCGGGTTGGCCGCCCAGTTCGAGGTTGTCTTGGTTTTTTTCCGCCGCTTCGGCTCCTCCCCCGTTGCGTTTCCTCGCCACCGGTGCAAGGTTGACCGACGCTGGCGTGGCGGCCTTGCGCGGCATGACGCGAATCGAGGAGCTCGATCTCACGGACGCGGCAGTCACCGACGGGGCGATCAACGATCTGGCCACCTTGACGAAAATGACGAAGCTCGTGCTTCGCGGCACGAAGATCAGCGGTTCGGGGGCGGCGCAATTGCGAAGGCGATTGCCCGATTGCGAGATCGAACGCTGATTCGGGAGCGCCTAAACATAATCCAGCAACGTCATCTTACTGATCAGGCCGCTGGCCTGCAGCGCGGCTTGAAAGGCGGCTTGCTTGCCGAGGAAATCGGAAATGGCGGTGGGCAGATCGACGTCGACTTCCTGCGAATGAGCGCTTTGCAGTTGGGTTTGCTGGTTTTGCAGCGAGCCTAACACGGCGGTCAAGGTTTGCTCGTTCGTGCCGAGTTCGGCCTGTACGTAACTGACGTTCTGCTGCGCGTTGGTCAACAGCGTCGTGGCGCGGTTCACGCCGGGCACGTCGTTATTCTGCAAGGCCGTTTTCAATCGCTCCAGGGCCGTAAAGACTCCGGCGACCTCTTGCGGATTCGTATCGCTGCCGTTGATCATTTCCGGCGCGCCGCCCGCCAGCGCGCCCGTTGCTGAGAGACTGATCAGCCCCGAGCCGTTGTTCGGGCTGCCGTCGGTCGGCGCCAGGCTGGCCGAGAACTGCGCGCTGACCGCCAGGTTGGCGTTGAGCACGCTGATGACCCGGTTCGCCGTGGCGGTCGCCGTGTTCATGTCGAAGGTCAAGGTATTCGTGCCGGCGTTGTAGTTGACCGTTTCGTTGCCCGGCCCGGCCCCGGAATCGGTGAATTTGACCTGGACCCCGTTCATGGCCGGCCCCGGCTGCACGGCGGAGAACGTCAGATCGTTGTTCAAGCCGGCGCTGCTGATCGTGGCGCTGGCCGGCGCGGCGGCAGTCGGCGGCGAGCTGGATGAGGCGCCGGGGGGAATCAGGCCCAACTGCTGGGCCACGGCGCTCGGCGAATTAGCGGCGATCGACAGCGTTCCTCCGGCGGGGTCGTTGTCGGAGATTTCAATGCCGTTGCCATAGGCGTTCAGCGTGGCCGTCACCGGAATGCCGCCGCCCAGGTTCGTGGCGTTGTTGTTGATCAGGTTCAACACGTCGTTGATCGTCTGGGCGCCGGTCAGGCTGATGCCGAACGAAACGCCATCCTTGCGCGTGATGGTGAAGTCGGGTCCGTTCGCCAGCGGCGTGACCCCTTGACCGTAGTTCAATTGCGAAAGCGGCGTGTTGAGATCGAAGCTGCGGACGCCCAACTGCGTGGCCGTAGTTCCGCCGTTTTCGCCCACCGAAAAGTCGCTGCCGCTCAGCCGCGATTGGATATCGATGCCGCTCGCAGCCTGGTTGATTTTCGCTCGGACGTCGGCCCCCGCGCCGTTGATGGTATTGAGCACGTCTTGGATCGTCTTCGCTCCCGCGAAGTTGAGCGTATAGGTCTTGCCGCCATTGACGATCTGAATGCCCGACGTCTGGTCGAAGTTGACGCCGCTGCCGCCCGCCAAGACGCCGACGGCGGAGGGATCGGTCCACGAATCGGTAATGACGCCGCTGCCATTGTTGCCCGATTCGCCGATATCCAATTGGGCCGTGAACTGGCCGGTGGCGTTGATCGCGGCCACTACGTTGTTGGCGGTCGTGGCCCCGCTTTGGATGTGGACGAACAACGTGTTGGCGTCGCCGCCCGTGTTGTAGGTGTCGCTGAAGTTGTTGCGAATATCGACGGGCGAGATGAATCCGCCCGAGGAGTTGGGTTCGGCGCTCGCGTCGCGGGCGGCGGTGAACGTGCCGTCGGCGTTGATCGCGGCGATCAGCGCGCCGGTGGAAGTGGCGCCCGTGCCATCGACGCCGAGCGTGAGCGACTTCGAGGCGGAGTTGTAAACCGCCGTCGCCGTGTTGCCGATGGCGCCGGCGTTGACAAGGTTGACCGTGACGCCGTTGTAGGCGGTTCCCGGCGTGTTGGCGGTGAGCCGCAGATCGTTTTCAGGCCCGCTCAGTTTCAACACCGCTTCGGCCGGAGTCGGGTTCGCATTGAACGTGGCGAATTCGTTGCCCGCCGTAAGCCCTGGGGCGGCCTGGTAATGGGAATCGTCGACATAGGTCACGGTCGCGCCGTTGGCTGCCGTGCCGTTCGAGTCGGCCTGGACCGTGAGATCGTTGTTGGCGCCTAACGACGGGACGACGGCCGAGGCCCGCGTGCCCAAGATATCCGACAAAGGAGTCGTCAGCGTAAGCGCGGGGTTCAGGTCGCCGCCGATCAGCGGCCCGGTATTGGTGAGTTGTCCCAGAATTCCCAATTGCGCGGCGGTGGAACCGCCGCCGACCTCGCTCACCACCAGATTGCCCCCGCCGGCCGAGTCGAGTTGCAGCGTCAGGCCGGTGGGCGTGACTTCGGTCGTGAGCGTCCGGCCCGGGGGCGGATTGGCGTCGAGCAGCTTGACCACGTCGCCGATCGTCTTGGCCGAGCTCAGATCGACCACCGACGTATGCGAGCCGTCGGAAATCTGCACGCTGCCCAGGCTCACGCCTTGGCCGCCGTTGAGTTGCGAGAGCGGCGTCGCATCCGTGAGCACGGGATTCAGGTCGGCCGAACCCTGCACTTGCTGCGAAAAGCCCCCGAAGGCGGCGTCGCCGGTGACGTTGGTGGTGAACAGCGCGTTGACGTCGGAGTAACTGGAAATCGTCTTCTGGTCGCCCTGGTAGACGATGCCGCCCTGCGTTTGGACGAACGGCTGCACGACCGTGTTGGCGCCGGCGAACAGATACCGCCCGCGAAAAATCTGATTGCCGATATTCGTCAACTGCGTGATTTCGTCCTGAATCTGCGTCGCGGCGGCGGCGCGCTGCGCGTCGGTAGCGGTCGAACCGACCGCGCCGCTGGCAATTCCCTGAGCTGTGTTCAGGATCTGCACGATCTGGCTCATGGCGCTGTCGGTGGCGCCCAGATACGACTGGTTCGTCTGAACGTTGGTCTGAAACTGGTTGTTCTGATCGATCTGGTTCTGCAAACTCACGGCGCGCAGCGCGGCCGGAGCGTCGTCGCTCGGCAGGTTCAGGCGATTGCCCGAGCTGATCTGGTTCTGGAGCTTGAATAGACTGAGCTGATCGGCTTCGACTTCGTTCAGCAACTGCTGTCGCACGAAGACGTCGCTGACGCGCGTGCTGGGGATGGGAATGATGCTCATAATTGCATTAACGTTTTGAGCAAGTCGTTGATCGTCGAGATCAGCTTCGCCGACGCCTCGTAAGCGCGTTGGTAAGCGAGCATTTTGACCGTCTCTTCGTCGATGCTCACGCCGCTGACCGCCGACTGCTGGCCTTGCAAGGTCTGCTGGAAGGTCTGGTAGCCCTGCGCGACGGACTGAGCGACCGACGAGCCCTGCGTCACGTCGCCGACCATCGTGTTGTAAAGGTCCGAAAGGGTCGTGCCGCCGGCCGAGGCCAGGGGTTGGTTCATGAAGTTGGCCAAAGTCGTCGCGTTGCCGGCGTCGATGCCGACCCCGGCGGTACTGGCGGCGAACTTGCCGGGGTCGTTCACGAGATTCTGATTCACGCCCAGATCGGCCGCGGTCGAACCCGTGAAAAACGTGTTCAGCCCCAGCGCCGCCAGCGCGCCGCTATTGTCGTTGGCGAAGCTGAACTGCAAGTCGGGCGAGGTCGTTTTCAGCGTCAGGTTGCCGCTCGCGTCGATCGACGCGCTCAGTCCGTTGACGGCGTTGAACTGCGAAACCAGTCCGTTCAAGCTGGTCTCGTTTTGATCCAGCCCGTTGAGATCGACGTTGATCGTCGTGGTTTGCGTCAAGCCGGTTTGCGTGTTGAGCATCTGCACCTGGAACGCGCCGCTCGCCGGCGTGAACGGCAGCCCGGCGTTGTCCAAAGGAGCCGACGCGGATTTCACCGGGTTCGTGCTGGTCATCGACTGAAAGCCGGTCAGGCCTTGCCCGGACGAGTAGACCTTGTTGAACTCGAAATTCAGCGTCGATGCGAACTGGTTCAGATTGTCGAGAAAGCCGCCGAGAATCTGGTCTCGCGCCGTGAGCAGGCCGGTGAGCTGGCCCGTCTGCGTGTCGAGCGGCGCGTTGGTGTCGATCAGGTTGATGTGAGCCGCCGACAGCCCGCGGTCGGTCGTGTAGGCCGTTTGCACCTGCCGCGACGTGCCTTCGAAGACCAGATAATCGCCGCCGACGTAGACGTTCACGGCGCCGCTGGGCTGCGCTTCGGTCTTGATGCCGATCAGCTTCGACAGGTCGGTCAGATCCTGGTTCCGCTGCTCGCGCAGCCCCACGGCCTGGCTGCTCGACGCGTCGCCGCCTTCGGTCGAGGTGATTTCGACGTTCAGCTTGGCGACATCGGTCACGAGCCGATTGATGTCGCTCGTCATGCCGATCACCTGGTTGTTCAGGTCCGAGCGGGCGTTCGAAACTCGCTGCGACGTCTGGTTGACGGCGCCGGCCAGCGTTTTGCCTTGCAACACCGCCAAATTGCGGACCGAAACGCTCTCGGGCTGATTGAGCACGCCCGATATCGCGGAAAAGAACGAGCTCAGCGACGACTGCAGATTGTTCTGATCGAGCGCCCCGACGATAGTTTCGAGATTCTGATAGGCTTGCGCCTGCGTCTGGCTGTTGCTGACGTCGCTGTTCGTGCCCCGCAATCGCTCGTTCAGGTATTGATCGACGACTTGAGTGACGCCGTTGACTTGAACGCCCAGCCCCAGCGTGAGATGGCCGAGTTGCTGGTCGGGGGCGGGGGCGAGTTGCACCTCTTCGCGGCTGTAGCCCGGCGTATTGGCGTTGGCCATGTTCTGGCCGACGACCTGCAAGCCGATCTGCTGGGCTTGCATGGCATTGCTGGCCAGTTGTAAGGAGCCGAAGAGCGACATGCTTGGAATTCGTCAGCGGAATCTGCCTGTTGCCACCAGCTTCGCCGAACCGCCCGAGTCTCCTGAGCACCGAGGATTAAATAAATTCTCTGGACTGCAGCGGGGCGCCTGGCGGCAGAGCGAAGCGATGCCCCAGCGACCTGGGGCTTCGCCTAGGCTCAGCCCCAGGCACCCACGTTTTTCATTAGGAGGTTATTTAATCCTTGATGCTGATTGTCCCGCCCTTCTCGCGTCGCTTGTCCCCAATCGCCGAATTGCCTACGATCGTCAAATTGCCTGATCCACTAAAGAACCGCTGGCGTTGGCGTAGGCGCCCTTCCCATATGTCGGTTTGGGGCGGCCGCCGGTAGCGATAATCTCCAACAATTGCGACAAATGAATCAGCGTGCGCTGAATCAGCGCCCAATTGGTCAAGCTTTGGTGGTTCAGTAGCCGCGAGCGGTGCGCTGCGTCGTCGACTCGTTTTTCGAGATTCGCGCGCGCCACAGCCGGCAGCGACCTGGCCAGCGAACGGATGCTGTCGCCGGGCAGATTCTGTTGGGCGGCTCGGTGCAGCAGTTCGCTGCGCTGCGTCTGACAGGCCTCCAGTCGCGAAATCAGTTCTTTCTCGCGAGATTCCAGGCCTTGAATGCCTTCGATGTCGGATGCGACCAACAGATTCCGTTTGACGGCCAGCAAGTCGAACAAGTCGTCTTGCGTCGCCGAGAGTTCGTTCAACAGCGCCGCAATGTCGGTTTCCCAGCTTTGATTTTCCATCAGTTCAACGTTGTTGGAGGTGGAAGAGTTCGAACATCGGACCGGTAAATTGGCTTGCACTGGCCTCGCTCAGGCGCTCGGCCAGGATTTGATCGAGTTGTCCTTGAAACACTTCTTCGGCGCGGCCGCCGTGAAAGTAAGCGGGCTTGCCCAGGGTTTTGCGCATCGCGCCGAGCATCTGGCCGTAGAACGTTTCGCCCACGAAATCATCGAACGCTTCGCGCAGCGCAGGATCGGCCGGGGCCGGGGGGCGCGGCTGTCGCAACTGCTGCGCCAGAAAGGGAGGTTCGGGCGCCCCCGCCCGGCTCTGGGGGGCTTGCAGGGGGCCGGCGGGAGTCAGGGGCATGTTCATGATTTGGTTTACCTACTCGACGATCAGTTGGCCGTGCAGCTTGCCGTTGTGTTCGATCGCTTTGATGATTTCGATGATGTCGCTGGTCGGCACTTTTACTGCGTTCAGAGCCTCGACCAGGGCTTTGAGCTTGGTGGTCTGCGTCTCGCCGGGGTCGAGCGAAACGAAGCGGTTTTCGGGGCCGGCCTCGCCCGTTTGAATCACGATATTCTTGTGCGTGATCGCCACCGCGCCGATTTCGACGTCGCCGCCGATCACGACGCTGCCCGAGCGTTCGTTGATGACCACCTTGGCGGCCGTTTGCGGCTCGGCGATCGTCAGTCCCAGCACCTCGGAAACGAACAGCACCGGTTCTTCCCGGTAAGCCGCGGGAATCAAGACCTCGATAAACTGTTGATTGACGGCCTGAGCCAAATAGCTTTGACTCGGGCGAAAGGCCGTTTGACGAACGTCGATCGGACCGCGTCGCGAAAAGCGGTCTCCGTCGCTGCGATACCAGTTGCTGTTGACCAGTTCGGCGATCTCCTGGGCGACCTCGAAATCGGCGTGATGTTCGTCGAGCACCAGCGTGATTTTGCCGTTCTTGGTGAACGGATTGATGAAATCTTCTTCCAAGCGACAGCCCGAGTGGATGCGGCCGGTGTTCGGCGCGTCCACGTTCTCGATGTGGACCGAGCCTTCGGCGAGGGCGTACACGCGCGTGCTCTCCACTTGCGGCCCCATCAGCGGCGTCATGAACAGCCGCCCGCCAGACAACGATTTGGACGGGCCGACCGAGCTGAGCGTGCAATCGATTTCGTCGCCTTGCCGGGCGCCGCTGGCGGGCACGGTGGCGGTCACGATGACCAACGCCACGTTGGAAGAGTCCTTTAATTCGTCGGCGCCTCCCTTGCCCACCTGGTTGCCCATCAGCTCCATGCTCATCGCCAGGGCTCGGATCGTGGGCACGAAGCTTTTGCCGTCGCCCGTGCCCTTGAGCCCGACCACCAACCCCAGGCCGTGCAGCGTGTTTCGCTCTTGGCCTTTGACGCGACAGATGCTCTTGAGGCGGACCTGCGCGCAGGCCTCGGGCGCGGCCCAGGCGGCCCACAGGATCAAGCTGGTCAGCCATGCGATCGTCAGCGCGTGCTTCATTTCGGCTTGTCCCCGATTAAAAGGCTTTGAGGCGATCCAGCGTCTTCCAGAACCAGCCTCGCCGCCACGCATCTCTCATGTGTCCATCCTCTCGCCGGTCCACGCTCAGTTCGGCCACGTCTTCGCTCAGCACCGTGTTGTTCGGCAGCACGTCCTCGCGCCGCACGATGCCGGAGACGGAAGCGTCCCAAATCTCGTTGTTGTCGCGGACGTGACGATGAGCTTCGACCACGAGCGTGCCGTTCGGTCGGATGTCGACCACGGTGGCCGCGATGCGGAACTGCAAGCCGTCGGCGGAACGCAAGTTGGCCTGCGCCATATTCTGCAGGTTGTACAAGGCCTGGATCCGCGGGTCGCCGTTCGTCATCGGCGCCGCCGAGAGGCCGAAGCCGTTGAATTGCAGCCACTTTTGCAGATCGGCGTCCATGTTCGTGCGTTGCAGCCGCATCAACATCGTCTGGCTGATTAATTGCGATTTTTCGTCGACGATGATCGTCACCACGTCGTTGAGTTGAATTTCGCGGGGCGGTTCGACCTTGATGTACATCCAGGAACTGTCGGTCAACGTCAAAGGGCGCCTGGTTTCGGCGGCGCCGTACAAGCTGGCGCTTTGGGCCTGCGCCTCGGGGCTGCGCGCCATGGCGAGTCCTGCCGCCGCCGCCAGGGCGGCTCGTCGAATGGTCTTCATTATTGCCGTCTCCGTGGGGACTGCTCGGTAAACCCGGCCTGCGAGCCGGCCGGCTTAGGATTAGGCTTGCTCGATCGGGCTTCGACCGCGTGCGCGAAGACCTCGACCTCGTGAATACCGGTCACGCGGGCGAAAAACCGTTGGCGGTTGAGCATCGATTCGACCGTAATCAGATCGCCTCGGCTTCCTTCTTCCTGCGCTCGCGCGGTCGTGCGGACCTGCACGCCGGCGCTGCGCGCGTAAACCGTCACGGCGTCGCCCCGCCGCACCAACAGCGGCGAGCGAACGTCGGCCTGGTCGACCACCTGCCCCTCGACGATCGCGCCGATCGCCTGCTGGCCGATCAGGTCTTCGAGGCGATAGAACGGGTCTTCGGCGCTGCGCGTCGAGACTTGCACGAGTTTCACGTCCGTGGCTTGCACGTTGTCGCCTGGCGCCAGCGAACGCGTAGCAACGGCTACCAACGGCGCCACGCTGACGAGCGGCTCGATCTCGATCGCTTGCCCGCCGTTCTCGCCCGGTATCAGCAGCGTCAATTGCTGCCGGCCTTTGAAAGGCGACTCGCCTCCGCTGACGGCGAACGTCTCCTTGGCGGCGGCCAAGACGGCGCGCGCCGCATCGTTGTCCAGTTTGACTTCGACCCGCCACGGTTCGCTCGACGAAACTTCTTGCTGCAGATAGGTCGATACGGACTTTTCGACCAACTCTTCGGCCCGCATCATCATCGAGGCGGTGACCGGTCCGGCGACGGGCTTCGGCGCAGCCTTGGGCTGCTCGGCATTGCGGATTTCGACGCGGCTGGCGCCCGACAGGCGGTGTTCGGTGAGATCCAAGCCGCGCAGCGCCAACAAATCTTGCAGCTCGCGCGCCCGCAAGTGCCGCGGCTGCCCTTGCGCCGGCGCCGGAAACAGTTCGATGCGGCGCAGCTTCGCCGCCTGTTCCGGATCCGCCGCATGAATCTCGGCCACGTCGCCCAGTCGCACTAAGGACTGCGAGCAGCGGCACTCGTGGCGGAGCTGCAATTCGGCGGCCGGCGCACCTCTCGCAGCAGCCAGCAGGGCGCCCGCCGCCAGCGCCGCGGCGCCGAACGGGCGAGGGCGCCCGCTCCTCCACGCGGCGCCGAACGGGCGAGGGCGCCTTCGCCCGCCGAGAATCGCGAATAACGCGCGCCGCATCAAAACCTCCTTAAATTCGCGACCAATTGCAGCATCTGGTCGCCGGCTTGCACGCTCTGCGAGTTCAACTCGAACGAGCGCTGCGTGGTGATCAGGTCGATCAATTCGTTGACCGGTTCCACGTTCGAGCGTTCCAGGCTGTTCTGTCGCAGCACTCCCAGACCGTTCAATCCCGGCATGCCATAGACGGCCGGGCCGGAAGAGAGCGTTTCCTGGTACAAGTTTTCGCCCATCTGCAACAGCCCTTGCGGGTTCATGAACTTGGCCAGTTGAATCTGACCGACTTGCGAAAACTGCTGTTGCCCGAACTGTTGAATGGAGACGTTGCCTTCGGCGCTGATCACGATGCCCGTCGTGTTGATGGGAATCGAAATTTGCGGCTGCACCAGGCGGCCGGTGTTCGACGAGCCGATGACCAGCAAACCGTTGGAATTGACGGCGAAATCTCCGGCGCGAGTGTACATGAAGTTGTTGGTCGTGGGGTCGATCACTTGAAAGAAGCCGTCGCCTTCGATGGCGACGTCGAGCGGGTTGTTGGTGATGTCGAAGGCGCCTTGCTCGTAGATCGTTTGCGTGCTCTGCACGCGAGAACCCAGCCCGATCGAAATGCCCGTGGGCGCGTAGTTATTGAAGGCGTCTTGGGCGCCGGGCAGCTTGATTTTCTGGTAATACAAATCCTCGAAGTTCACGCGGTCTCGCTTAAAGGCCGTCGTATTGACGTTCGCCAGATTGTTGGCGATCACGTCAATCTTCATCTGCATGGATTCCATGCCGGTGGCGCCGGTGTACAGCGTCTGCATGCTCATAGCGAGTCTCGCAAGGCTATCGAAGGGCGGAGGGCGAAGGGCGCTGCCGCCTGCGCGGCGACGGAATGCGGGGGAATTTGCGTTAGGCGTGCAGCACTCGGCTGACCAATTCGCCGAGAATCGTATCTTGACTGCGGACCATGTTCACGTTGGCTTCGAACACTCGCGATGACTCGATCATGTTGGTCATCTCGGAAATCGCGTTGACCGTCGACCCTTCCAGGGCTCCGCTCTGCACCCGGCGCTCGACCGGCAGCAGGGGCCGCGGCGGACTCAGCGGCGCGAACATGTTGTCGCCGACCTTGACTAAGTCGCCCGGCGACTGCGGTTGGACGATGGCCAGATCGATTTTGTTTCCGCCCTGGATCATGGTTCCGTAGGCGTTGACCTGCCAAGGACCTTCCTGCGGGTTGATGACGACGGGCGTTCGCTCGTCGGAGATCACCGGGTCGCCTTCTTGCGTGACCAGGGCGCCCGCCGCCGTGAGCATGAAGTTGCCGGCGCGCGTCAAGAAATCCTGACCGTTGCGGCGCACGACAAAGTAGCCCGGCCCCTCCAAGGCCATGTCGGTGGGGACGTAGGTGTTTTCGATCCGGCCTTGCGAGAAATCGGTGAATACGCCCGCCGCATCGACCCCGCCCCCCAGGTCGTTCAGCGAACCGGAACCAGGCGTATCGACGCCGCGCTCGGTTTCCTCGGCATAGCGAGCTTGGAACACGGCCAGGTCGCGCTTGAAGCCGACGGTGTTGGCGTTGGCCAGATTGCTGGCGATGTTCTCCAGCCGGAGTCCCTGCGTGAGGGCGCCTTCGGCGGAGATGTACAAACCGTAGGGCATCGAGTACCCTTTTCCCTGCGAGTCGGTCGCCCCCCCGGGCGTAAGCGGCCTCTCTTCAAGCAAGCGGCGTGCCATGATCGGGAGGTTTCTGCAGAACTGGCGCAGGACAGTCACAATTCCTGGCACAATCAAGCGTTAAGAAAAATGCGGCCGATGACATTCAGCAAGCGTTTGTCAGTCGCCGAAGCGGCTCCATCAGCGAAAGGCGCCGATTGCCAGCAAATCTGGCCGGTACGGCGGACTTTGCCTGTCGCCTTGCTAACCCCCTCAACGCGGCGTCTGCAAACGCGTATATTGCTGGTTCGGCGTCCGCAGCCTGCTGAAGAACCGGCGCCCCAAGCCCCGACTATTACCGCATGCATTAGGCGATCCTTGACCGCCGATCTGGATACGCTTACCGAGTCGCTTCGCGGCCGCTTCGCGGTGGTCGAGCAAAACCTTGCGCTGGGCGGCTGCCAATACCGCTTGCTCAAGCCGCGCAGCCCCGACGAATTGATCAGCGAAGAAGACTTCAATCGCGACGAGCGGCTGCCCTACTGGGCCGACGTCTGGCCGTCGGCCTTGGCCTTGGCCGAACGCGTGGCGACGGAGCCCGGCGCCGGACGACGTTTTTTGGAATTGGGCTGCGGCGCCGGGTTCGTCTGCGCGGTGGCGGCATGGGCGGGATTCGAGGTGCTGGCCACCGATTATTATGCCGAAGCACTCGAATTCGCGTGGCTCAACGCCCGTCGCAACGATCTGCCCGGGCCCGCGACGCGGGTTGTCGATTGGCGAGCCTTTCCCGAGGATCTCGGCCGGTTCAAGGTCGTGGCGGCCGCCGACGTGCTCTACGAGCGCGATTACCCGGCGCTGGTGGCCGAGGCCTTTCGGCGCACGTTGGCGCCTGGCGGTTTGCGCCTGGCGGCCGACCCCGGCCGGCGCGGCGCCGAGCCTTTCGCCCAAGAATGCCAACGCCGCGGGCTCAGCTTTCGGCGGCTGTCGCAGGCGCCCCATTTCAGCGGGTCGGTGCGGCACACGGTCGATCTCTACGAGTTGCGGCCCGAAGCGCCGTCGTGAGCCGTTAGGTTAGACCCCACTTAAGAAATCCGTGCCATCCAACGCCGATATTCGATGCTCTCGTCAGGCGGCTTTAAGTAGTTGATCGCGTAAGGCCTTTTGTTCATCCGTGAGGGTGTGGAGTTGAGGCGGTCCCGGCGGCTTGTGAGGCTTGCGACGCGGCCAGTCGCGGAT